>JAGORW010000080.1 GCA_018062605.1 Candidatus Woesebacteria bacterium
GACACTTGTGCATTAAGCCATAAATCTGCTGCTTTACCTGCCACGATGCCACCCTCTTCCTCACCTTTCTCTATGCGGATTTTTCCAAAAGTTGCCAGTTCGTAGAGAGATATTTTGCTATCTCTTGGAGACCCATCAATTCCATCAACTGTGCCAACTTCAAATGGTAATCCGTTCAATCCCTGCTTAACTATGTAATCTGTATCTGAAAATCCTCGCAGTGCAGTTTGCAGGTTAACTGATGATCCATCACCGCTCCCCCCATATCGAAAGCCATTATTTACGGTATTAAAGATAATATTTTTTGCTAAATCTTCGCTTCCTGTATATGAAAATTGAATATCAATATGGTGAGCGTTTATCGAGCTTATGTTATATACCTCAAATTTTGTTTGAGGCAGTTGTGCTCCAGGCATGAGATTTGTAAAATTCCATGTTCCGCTAATCTCAGATTTCTGTGTCTCATTGTCATCTGATAGAACGACTTTCATGTTTCCAGTAGTGAGTAAATTGTTGGTGGAATGAGCTAGGGTTGAGAAATACGCTCCAGATGTACCTATAAGTCCTAAAAGTGCAAGAAAAGGTATAAGTAAGAATCCTTTGTTAAATTTTTTCATTGTTTCACCCCCTTTCGAGTGTAATGAGTAACAAGTTCATGTGTAATCTTTAGAATTTTTCCAGATGGTACTATCACGCAGGCTTTTCCAACAATCTGTTCTTTATACAGCTTCAGTGGATCCTCATAAAGATTCGAGTCTCCCTTAGTTCTCATTCGTCCTTTACTTACAAGCCTATGCGTAACAAGCACATCTCGTTGCCTGAATGTGATGATTGAGCCATCAGAATACGGGCTTTTACAGGTAATAATGACATCTCCTGCCACAATCGTAGGTGCCATAGAATTTGAAGTCACAAATAATAATTTCACATCTCGTACATATAAAAATGCGATTATGGCAAGTACTGACAGGTAGATTATTGTTTTCATAAGGGCATGATACATAACGATTATGAAAGAATTATTAACTCCCGCTCAAATGAGCTTGACATTCATCTTTTAATTAGCTTAGAATGAATTGAGTTAAGCTCAAATAGAGCTAAAACGAAAGGAGGTGAACCGCATGAATATTCAATTTTATGATGTAAAAAACAGAAAAAAAGTCGATGTGCCAGAATCACAAGTCAAAAAAGTCAAATACGAAAGACAAACCAAAAATGGCAAGATGCAAGTTCGTTACGCAGTTAAAGCTGAACTGAATGGTGTTAAACTCACCAAGTTCGTCAGCCAAGATATGTGGATGAAACTTGACGCTCCAGAAGCGTAATTTAATCGAATCATAAGGCAGCAATACGGAGAGATCTGTGTTGCTGTTTTTTGTGGTACAGCTCTACTTTTTACTGTAAGTTATGCTGAGGGAGGCACTCAATACTTGTAGTGCTTCATGTAGATCTCTAGAGAAGTAAGAAATAGAATCAAGATCATTGGTCCAAAGAGAATCCCTGCAAGGCCAAATACAGAAAGTCCTCCAATGATTGCTAACAACATTATCGCTGGATGCAATCGCGTATCATGGGAGAGGATTGCTGCAGCAAGCAGGTTGTCAATATTAGTTACGAAAAATATTTGTCCAATCAAGATAATTGCAGCTGAAGCTATTTCTCCCTGAAGAAGCATATATCCTGCAATCGGAATGATCACAAGATTTGTACCAATGTACGGCACCAAAGATGCAAACATTAAGATAATGGTAAATGTTAATACGTACGGAAAGCCTGCTATATACAGAAATATCCCCCCTAGAATCCCCTGGGCAACAGCAATAATGAAAAAACTTTTCATGAGTGAAATTGTTAGAGCCGCGATTCGATTGATATACATGTTGTCAATATCGTCATGCAGAGGGCTGATACTGGTAATATATTTTCGCAAGCCAGGGAGGGCTGGAATAAGAATCACTGTTAAGAAAAGAAATATAAAAACATCTGCGATATATTGAATTGAAGCTCCCCCTACTTTTACGACATTACTCAAAAAATATGTGCTTATATTTTTACTAAGACTGGAAACCGCATTATCAACATCGGCTGAAGTCATACGTAGGTTAAAAGGCGTTTTGTCTACAAATGAGTTAAAGGTTTTGAGTGTGTCTTGGATTGTGTGAGTAAGGATATTTTTATCAACAACAATGTCTGCACTGAGGCGCGTAAGTTCCTGTAACAGATGATTAAATATAGAATAGAGCGGTAGGATAACTAAAACTAAGACTATCGTGACCACAAGTGATGAGATGACAGTATCCGCGAGTCGAAGTTTTGATTTTAAAAATCTGAAAAAAGGCAGTAGCGTGATTGAAAAAATGCCAGCTGTAATAATCGTTGAAAGGTAATCATGTAAAAGATAGAGCACGGCAAAGAAGGAAAGCAGGAATACGCCCATAAAAAAGATTGTGCGCTCATGATTTCGTGGGTGCTTAATATCAATCATATATTGATTGTAGCATAGGTCTGTATTGCTTTCGAAGTGTTGTGTATAATACCTACAGAGTTTGAGTAACTCTATCGAGCGTAGAGTTGTACTCGTTTATATTTGAAATATTGGTTAAGATTCCCAGTTTGTTTCCCCAAGTTGTTCCTGGGATTGAACTAATTTTGTGAGACAAATCAATCACAAAAATCAGAGGAATAAGATGCTGCTGAGATTTATTTTTCACAGCTGTGAGAAGTGGAAGATAGTTTTGAGGCGAAAAACTGGCGCTAATGCATACAAGTGCAGGAGCATTTTGAGCAATACTATGCAAAGCACTTTGAATGGAGATATGCCGTTCAAGTGTGAAACCAGATTGCATAAATGCATAGGGAGATTGAACTGACGCGTTCGGTTCAACAATAATAGCAAGCGGTAATGTTGTTGGTATATCTATCATTAATAGAGTAAATTCTACATTTATGAGAAATACAAAGTCAAATGATAATGAGGAGTTTGACAGAGAAGAACTTGGAAAAGTAATTCAGAAAGCCAGAAAGGAGCTCGGTATGTCGCAAAAAGAGTTTGCAGATCAGCTTCATGTATCTGATAAAACGATCAGTTCATATGAGGTTGGCCGTGCACTGCCGGGGTTTGATGTGCTGAAAAAGATGGGAAAAGTGTTGAATAAGCCAATCACCTATTTTGATGTGGAATATACGTCTGATTCCGTTGACTTGCAAATTAAACTTTTGACCATTGAGCGCGAACTTCTTGAGATAAAGGCATTGCTGAGTAAGAAGAAGTAGCTAGGTTGGGAGTGTGATGGTGAAAGTGGTGCCGATTTTAGGTGTACTCTTCGCGGAAATGGTCCCTCTAAAAGCTTCCTCAATAATATTTTTTGTCATTGAAAGTCCTATTCCTGTGCCCTTTTCGATACTTTTGGTTGTGAAGAATGGGTTGAAAATTTTATTGAGAGTTGTGGGGGCAATGCCGTTGGCGTTGTCGGTGATGGTGATGGAAATATCTGATGGATTTTTTTGAACAGAGATTCCTATGGTTTTATGAGATCTTTTAGAGAGTGTATGAGCATCAAGAGCATTTGAGACAATGTTGCTCAAGCATTGATTAAATCTCACGCTACTCCCTTTAATTTTAATTGTGGTATCGCAGGAAGACGTAAGTGTAACTTTTTCTTTGCGGCAACGATATGAAAAAAGACTTTTAATGTTATCAATTTCTGTACAAACTGA
>JAGORW010000081.1 GCA_018062605.1 Candidatus Woesebacteria bacterium
ACAAAGACTGATACACTGTATCTTCAGGATTGAGCATCGAGAAATCCTGCTTGTATATGCCAATTCGCACACCTTCAGTCATCGAAATGCCTTCTGCAGTTCCTTTGATGAGCGAATCTATAAACGTACTTTTCCCAATACCATTTGGCCCTTCAATGAGCAAATGCTTTCTTTTTGTAAGGAGAATATCGGCAGTTTTTTGCTCTTCCTGATGATCTTTAATAGCTTTAAACGATGTAATTCGTACTTCTTCGTTGACTATATCATCTTGATTTGGAATGGTAAACGCTCGAATTGTCTTGTCTTCGCGGCGAATATCAACTTTTGAACTTTCCATCTCATCTGCCTTTTCTCGCATCTTTTTCGCAACTTGTCTCAAACGACCTCCTTTGTGAGCAAAGAAGTTTGCTCTATCTTTATTCTCTTGAATTCCACGCTCCATCCGAGCATTCAGCATTTTCTCTTTTTCAATTCTGAGGGCAATTTGTTCAACCACATCGTTGTAATCTCCCGCATATTGCTCAATTTTCTTCGTAAAACTATCCAAATAGAGGACTCCTTGCGTAAACGCATTCAAAAATTCAGCATCATGAGAAATAACCAATACACCTTTCTCATATTTCATCAGAAAATCAGTAAGCTGATAAATACCCATGTAATCGAGGTTATTTGTTGGTTCATCAAGTAGAAGAAGATCAGGATCTTGAATCAGAGCTGAGGCTAAAAGTAGGCGAGCTTGTTGTCCGCCAGAAAAGTCTCTTATTTTCTTCTCGAGGGGAGCTTTAAGATTCACAATATCCAAAACCTTACTCAACTTTGATTGAAGCTCATGTTTGGCGATATTCCCTAAACACTTCTGAAAATACTCCTCAACAGTTAGCTCCATATCATCCGGGGCAATTACTTGATGAGCTGTTGCAACAACCAGTTTACGATCCACAGAAATAGTGCCAGAAGTTGGCTTCAAGGATCCAGTGATAAGCTTAAAAAGGGTACTTTTACCAGCGCCGTTTTGACCCATCAACGCAATCTTCATGCCCTTGCGGACAGATAAATTCACTGCGTCGAGAATGGTTTTGTCATGCCCAAAGTCAAAGGAGACTTGTGAGAATTTTATGATGGCTTCCAAGGCTTCTATTTTACCATAAAAGCTGCCCAGATAGGAAAAAAGACTATAGTACGGCCAAAGAAAAGCAGGGCAGAGATGTATTCAGACATCTTCTACCCTGCGAGCTAACTGTATGCTTCGAATGAGCCTTATCTTAGAAGCACCTGCCGCTCTTTACCATTCTGCAATCGGAGAATAATGACTCCTCCAGACTCGATTGCCTCTACTGCCCACTTTTCCAAGGTAACAGCATCCCGAATGGTATCAGTCAGTGTCTTACCCTTTTTATTCGCCAGCTATTGGAGAACATCAAAGGCATCATCAGTAAAGGAAATATTGAGCCGCCTAATCTTTTTTCCGGTAACGTCTGCATTTATCAGCCTAGACATCTGATTTCTCCTTAAAGTTGCATACATTCCCGACATACCGATTGTAATGCCGGATTTAGAGCTTTGTCATTATACAAATTGACACCTTAGATAGCAATTTCTATTACAAGCCTCTTACCCTATATTCATTGACGTGCCTATGTCACTTTAATAGTCTGTATTGCATTTTCTATAAGTTAATCAATGAGGGGGGGTGAAAAATATGAATAAAATACTCAAAAGTACAATCGTTTTAGCTCTCACGTTATTTGTCGGTGTTGGAAGCGTTTTTGCAGCCACAACTGTCGTTGTGCAAGGTACACTTATGCCACGCGCTATATCAGATTGCATTCGCCTCCCTTATTGAGTAATCTATACATGAATATGGAAAATGATGGATATGTTGAAGATACGATCTTAGCACAGTCTTCAGTTTCAAGAATTATCCAATCAAAAAAAATCTTTATTATTGTATCTCTGCTTCTTGTTGGGTTTTTTGTCATACTCGCAACTGTTATTTCAAAGATAATCCCATCCCCAGATGCACCTTCAAAAACTGCAAAGGAATCCGCAGATAGTCCTCAACAAGCACCGAAAGTAGTTGATAAAATTCTACCTCATACGATAGTGGTGTATAACCAAGACAGTGGGGCTAATTCTCTCCCAGAAGTTAAGTTTTACGATCTTAGGACTCAATCGTTTCGCCCTCCAATTGAAGAACTTGCTTTCGACGCATCAAGAGGATTTATCACATATGGGAATTGGTCACCAGATGGACTCAAACTTCCGATATATAGGCATAGCTCAGATGGACCAGGTACAAAAACTGATATCTCAATATACTTCTATAGTCCATTAAAACATGCTGTTGAGCGTGTATATACCTATGACCGTAATAAACCAGACGAATATAGCGGACTATCGGCTCCACTGGATACCCATGATTCACTCTGGTATGACAACGACAAGTTTGCTGTGGTAGAAAATAAGTATGGGACAAATGATAAGGTTGCAGTGTGGGTTGATAGTAAAGGTAATAAGGGTAAATACGATATTGGCAAGGATCCAGTGATACAATTTGACGACTTCAAAAAGACACAGGTTTTTTTTGCAATCCCGCATAGCGATGAAATCCAAACATATGTTGAAAGCGATGGTAATAAAATTTTACTCAATCGGCATCAGCGAATCATAAACAGAATTGGAGATGCATACTTACTCATTACCTTCAAACAAGAGCCAACACCAACAGGGCCACCTGATGTATATATTCAAACTGAACCCAAGGGGCCATTTACGCTTGACTTTTTCAACATGAAAACAGCTCTGGTTGAAAAGAGCACAGTACTATCCGATGAAACATGGCCTGTTGTTTCAGAAGCAGAATTGTTATCTGATAAAAAGAGACTTATCATTCATCAACGCGATAGCTGGTATCAATCAAAGAGAGAGAGACTTGCTCTCATTGAAGTTGATAATCCTTCTGATCAAAAAGTTCTTGTTTCAGCTACTCAATCCTCAGATGCGGCTCCTTATAATGATTTTACGCTTCTAACATATGGCTCAATTGAGTTTCTTGAGGACAAGGAAACCATATGGTTATTTACTCGGCCAAGGAGTTTGACTAATACTACGTATCATGGGAACAAAGGACTTCGAATTACGGATATTTATACTGGGAAAACGATTACTTTATGTGAATCAAATTGTGGAGATCTGATGGTCTACAACCCTGCAAAAGGACGAAAGATACAATAAATCCTATGATCGAATCAATCAAACTGAACTAACTCCACGTGATATAATTCAGAATACTTCTACCTATGAAAAACAATACTATCGACATATCTGATGTATCTGTCGTGATCCTCGCCGCTGGGAGAGGCACACGTATGAAGGGTGAGCCAGAGAAAAACAAAGTGACCTATTTATTGCATGGCAAGCCGATAATTCTCCATGCGAGAGAAATGCTACACAAAGCTGGAATTGAGTCTGTAATTGTTGTTGTAGGGCATGCATGGGAGTCAGTTAAAGCAGTTCTTGGAGATACTGTCGTTTATGCTCATCAGAATGAACCAAAAGGTACAGGTGACGCTTTGAAATGTGCCCTTGCTGTTCTGCCCGATAAGTCAGATATGGTGATAAGCATGTATGGTGATGATTCAGCTTTTTATACACCAGAACTTATTCATGAACTCATTGCATCTCATACTGATAGTCAAGCTGCAATTAC
>JAGORW010000021.1 GCA_018062605.1 Candidatus Woesebacteria bacterium
AAAAACCTCTCCCAAGAGTGGGCTGTCGGATCCGTCGGAAGGTACGTCCTTAAATTGAAATGCAAGTACGGGAAGAGCGACATTTTCATGCTTGTACGTGTTGGCAATATCAAGCATTTTGCGTTTGCCAACAAAAACAATATTCACAAGAAAATCACCTACTCCTTGCTTCTCAAGATAGGATTGGGACTGTGCCGTATGCAGTTTTTTTGATACTGAATAACGAGATGTTGTATGAATATGAATCATTTTTATTGAAATCTTCGCCTTCTTTCTTGAGCTAATCGCTGAAGTTTGAGCTTCGCTTTTAGCTTTCGTAGTTTCGGTTTAGAAATATGTCGAACCTTGAGTTCAACTTCCTGTTTAATATTTGATTCTTTAGACTCTCTATTAAATCTGTGAATAAGTGTATCAACTGTTTCTCCCTTTTTTTTCTTCACTACGACCATGCATGGACACCCCCTTTGAGCACTAATGACTAATAATGTAGATCTCTATTATAGTTTTTTTAAGGAGAAAAAACAAGGCGAAGTATTTTATTTACCTTCTGAGGGGGTCGTGTTGAAGCTCTGAATGATGTCAATCAGTTCTTTGAGTGAATAGCGAGTGATCATGGTTTTTGTATCAGAAGTAGATGCATTCAGAAGCATTCGGCCAGATGCATGATAAAACCATTGTGCATTCTTGTCACCCTTAATGATCTTTGCATGAAGTTTTTTGAGTTTCTTTTGAGATCTTGGATGAACTTTTATGCTCACATTATGATAATGAGGAGAATACCGAATGGCCATATCATAATCATGAAAAAATGCCAGTTTCATGGCAAAGTCATTGTCTGTCTCCATAATTATTGTCTTACCCCAATGTGTTTTGATCTTCTTTCCCTTTTTTATCACTTTTTCGGCATTTATTTTATTCTTCATGTAGTAAAAAATACCATCAAGAGACATCTCCGCAAGTTCAACAAGTTTAGGTGCCATTGCAGGATTGGCGCGCAGCCCCATGATAATATATGCCAGAGAAAAGTCACTCATGTCATCATGAGCATCTGATCGGAAGACTTCTTTGAAATGGTCATATCGATTAACGACAGCTACAACGCGTTCAATCGCAGGAAGATCAGTATCTTTAATTTGTTTTTTTTCACATAGAAATTTGAGGACTTTTTCAGCTGCACAGGTGAATTCTGAATCTTGATGATGATCAAACATGCCAAAACCCGTATCTACATGCATGACATTTACGCTTCTATCTGGTTCTACACCATGAAGAGTTGTTCCTGCTGCTACGAATTCAACATGAGCATCCCTCCAGCCTTTTCTGAAGTGTCGAATAAGCCACACGCTTGCGAGCGCGTCTAAATCTGGCGATTGATGGGTAACAATAATTTTCATTATATATGCAGGTGTCTAATATGACTTAGCGAACAACCACTTTCGGCGAGCTTTGTTGCCGGTGTAGATGCAGGATCCATCAAGATTCTCTGTTAGGTTTTCAAGTTCGATCACACGAGTCGTTGCTTTCGTCTTATCTTTAATAGCTTTTTCAGTTGTTGCTGATTCATCCCAAAATGCACGAACAAATTTTTTGTCTTCTTCGATTGCTTTCGTAAATTCTTCAAATGTTGACGCTTCTGTAGTCAATGATTGCTTCATTTTTTCTGAACGCTCTAACAGTACTTCCTGGATATCTTCCAAAACATCTGATATAAACTCAGCGAGTCCAGCAAGTTTTACTTTTTCTTTCTTTCCAACCTCATCTCTTCGAGAGAAGGTTACGCATTTTTCCTCATATTCATTTAATCCAAGGACTAGAGTTACAGGGATACCTTTGAGTTCAGCATCGTTTAATCTAAATCCGAGGGATTTGTCATTATCATCCTCAATTGTGTATCGAATATGTGCTTGTTTGAGCATATCCTCTATGGTTTTTGTGTATGCTTTAAGCTTTGCATTAACCTCAGAATCTTTTGCATTGACGGTGATGATAGCAACTTGATAAGGAGCAATTCGAGGTGGTAAAATAAGTCCATTGTCATCTCCATGAGCCATAATCAAGCCGCCAATTGCGCGTGTTGAAAATCCCCATGATGTTTGATGAGGATACTGGAGAGTGTTATTTTTATCCGAATATTTGATACCAAAAGCCTTTGAGAAATTTTGACCCAGGTAATGAGATGTAGCAGCTTGAAGAGCTCGTCCATCTGGCATGACCAATTCAATGGAAAATGTGCGTTTAGCTCCTGCAAAGCGTTCAGATCCACTTTTTTCTCCTACATATGAAGATATCGCGAAAACCTCCTCATAAAATTTCTTGTACCAACCTAGGGCTTGTAACGTCATTTCCATTGCTTCATCTTGTGTAGCATGAACGGTGTGACCTTCTTGCCAGAGGAATTCAGATGTGCGAATAAATGGGAAGGTTCGAAGCTCCCAGCGAACAACGTTTGCCCATTGGTTAATCTTTAATGGAAGGTCCTTATGAGAATGTATCCACTTGGCAAACATGTCATACATGATGGTCTCAGATGTTGGCCTTACAACTAATGGCTCAGCAAGGGTCTCTCCCCCGCCAATTGTGACGACTGCGAGTTCTGGACTAAATCCCTTCACATGTGATTTTTCCTTTTCAAGGAGTGAAGATGGAATAAGGAGTGGAAAATAGGCATTTTGAACGCCTCCTTTTTTAAACCATCCGTCAAGAATTTTTGAACTTAGTTCCCAAATAGCATAGCCATATGGTCTGATAACCATAGTTCCCTTTGCTGGACCATAGTCGGCAAGACCTGCTTGTTCAATCAAAGCTAAATACCATGCGGAAATATCATCGGCCTTTTTGGGGAGAAGTTTTTTATCTGCCATGGAACGTATTATACAGTTTCATGGCCTTGAAATCATCTGAATATGTTTGAAGACATAGGAGTGTAGCCAAGGACATCAAGAACTTTACCGACGGTCTCATTTTGTCCGTGAAGACATGTGTCAATAGATACATGATAATACTTGGGATCCCAAAAGTTAAAATCACCGTAGATATTTTTCCACATTTTGAAATTTGCATCTTCGCGATCTCTAATCATGTCCCGAGCTTCTTGTACAGTCATATGGTCGCGATTTACTATTCTATCAACGCGCACGCTGTCTTCTGATGCGAATACATAAATTCTGAGGGTGTGTTGAAGGTCGCGAGCTATAAAACCAGACAGCCAACCTTCAATTACATATGGCTTTTTTGCGGCCAATATTTCATACGTATCTTTCTCAACTTTCTTATGCACTTCATCTTCAAGTAAATCGGCACGAGGGTTTTTATATTCCTGCATGCGCTCTCTCATCATCATGCCAGTTGACGTAAATGAAAACCCAAGAGGTTCCAAGAACGGCATGAGATTTTTCATGAGAGTAGTAGTCCCGACGCCGACACCACCAGAGATCGTTACATTTTTAAAATCGGAAGAGATGTTACTTGAAGAGTTTGACGATGTCATTGATTGTGACAAGAATGAGCAACGAAATAAGCAAAGCAAATCCAGCAAAATTGAGCCTTTGTTCAAATTTTGCATTGACCTTTTTACGAGTTATCCACTCGTACAAAACAAACACCACTCGGCCTCCATCGAGTGCTGGAAATGGCAAGATATTTAAGACAGCCAAGTTGAGAGATAGCAATCCAATCAGCTGCAAAAGTGGATCTATTCCTTGTTTTGCTGCTTGTGAAGTGAGTTGAGCAATTCCTACCGGTCCTGCAATTTCAGCTTCTTGCTTTTGGAATGTCACGAATCGCACAAGTGTTTTTCCAAGTTCTTGTGCAATAATACCTGTGATTTTTGCTGATTCTACAAGCCCATATACAGGAGCTTCAATATAGGAGTATTTCTTTATCGTGTAGTTTGAAATGACTACTCCCAATGCACCTTGACCTTTGGGTGGATTAACACGTGGGATAATGGGCGTTTCAAATTCCTTGTCTCCTCTTTTTATTGTTAAAAGAAGCGTTTTGCCGGCATTTTTCTGAGCAAGTTTAGAAACATCACCTGATTCTTTCACAACAACATCTGTGTCATCTGTACCTGAAGCGTTCAGAATCATATCTCCTTTTTGCAAGCCAGCATCTGCAGCGGGAGACTTTTCAGACACAGCTTGAACAACGACATTTTCTGATGGAACAGGTACACCCTTAGTAAACAAGTATGACACAATTGCCCAACCCAGGATAAAATTAAGTGTTACTCCAGCAACCAAAACTGCAAGTTTCTGCCATGGTTTTTTATGAGCAAAGCTACGCTTTCGATCCGCTGCTGAGATCTCAGAATCTTTCACATCTGCCAATTCTTCACCATAGACCTTAACAAATCCACCAAAGGGCAACCAATTCAAGCTATAGAGAGTTTCACCGATGCGAATACCAAAAAGTCGAGGAGGAATGCCAAAGCCAAATTCTTCGACTTTGATGCCATTCCATTTTGCGACAACAAAGTGTCCCAATTCATGAATGATGACGAGCAAGCTTAATACGAGAAAAAATACAATTACAGTAAACATTAGTTATTACACACTCATAATTTCGGCTTGCTTCTTCTCTTTAAGAACATCCAGTTTGTCTGAAAAATCTTTTGTTATTATGTCGATCTCTTTTTCTGCTCGAACTTTATCATCTTCAGTTATTTCCTTATTTTCAAACATCTTCTTTTCATCTTTTCGAGCATCATCGCGATGTCTGCGAAGTTGGATTTTCCCTTCCTCAATTTTCTCAGAGGCCAAGCGTGCAAACTTTTCTCGTTGCTCCTGCGTTAGTTGGGCCATGGTAATGCGAATGATATGACCATCAACACGAGGGCTTAATTGTAAGGGGGAAGCATGAATTGCGCGTTCGATGTCTTGGATGATTGATGCATCAAAAGGAGAAATTACAAGGGTCGCTGGGCCTTCTGTAGCAATGCTGGCTAGCTCTCTCATGCGCATATTGCTTCCATATGCACCAACTTCCAAATCTTCTACAATTGCAGGAGTGATCTGGCCAGTTCGGATCTGACGAAGCTCATGAAGTACATGCTCCATCGTTTTTTCTGAAAGTGATTTGAGTTCTGCGTATACTGAATTAAGATCCATATCTCTCCATTATACAAATCTGCGACATTTTTGCAATGGCACAGCCGTCATTTTGGAGACTTATAGCAAAATATAGAGCTGATTAGACCTCAAATCGAGTAAATTCGCCGATTGAAATGTTCTCACCAAGTTGCAAAATCAAACCCTTAATGAGTTGATCAACCGTAGATGAAGGATCTTTAATGAACGGAGCTTTCATCAGTGCATCTTTATCTTCTGGATTGGTTGATGCAATATGCATTGCTAAACCACTTCCCAACTCTTGAAAGCCATCATTTTTGGCAACAAAGTCAGTTTCACACAAAAGCGTGATCATCGCAGCAATTTTTTTGTTGTGATGAACATAGGTAAACACATTTCCTTCACTTGTTTCTCTGTCAGCTTTTTTAAGTGCTACCTCAGCACCTTTTCTTTTGAGGATTTCACGTGCTTTTTGAATATCCCCTTCTGCTTCATCTAACGCGCTTTTGCACATAGCATATGAAACAAATGTCTCTGCTCTGAGTTGTTTAATTTTATCGATATCTGACATGATTTTATGAAAAAATGTGTAATTATTTTTTGGCTTTTGCTTTTGCGGCTTTTGGCATAGCTACAGCTTTTTCTTTTGGTGCGGCTTTTACTTTTGCAGGAGCCTTCTTGACTTCTTTTTCTTTAACAGGAGCAGCTTCTGCTTTTTCTTCAGATTTAGCAACTTCTACTTCTGCTGCTTTTTCTACAACGGGTGTAGGTTTTTTGCTCTTTTTACCAACAAAGGCATCTGCAATTGCTTCCATAATAAATGTGACGCTTGTGACAGCATCATCATTTGCTGGAATTGGATATGTTACACCTTCTGCGCTGACATTAGTATCAACAATAGCAATTGTTGGAATACCGCTTTGGATTGCCTCTTTCAAAGCATTCCTCTCTTTCTTAATATCAATGATAAACACTGCATCAGGGAGTTTTTCAACTTTAGCAACGCCACCATAAATACTTGTGATTTTGTTGAGTTTCTTTTCAAGTTGGATTCTCTCATGTTTTGGAAGATCTCCAAATTGGTTCACTTCTTGTGCAATTTTCAAGTCATTCATCTTTTTAATGTTCAAAGAAACTTCTTGAAAGTTTGTCATAAGACCTGCAACCCATTTGTTTGTCATGTAAGGAATGTTATTTTCTGCACACAATTCGCTTACAGGCTTTCGTGCAACTTTCTTTGTTGCAACAACCATCAAAGATTTTCCTTCTTCTGAAAGTGTTTTGACATATTCAACTGCTGCAGTAAGCTTTTCGGCAGTTTGAAACAGATCAATAATAGAAGTACCCTTTTGATATGAATGAATGAATTTTTGTGCTTTTGGATGAATTTTGTTTTTTTGATGACCTAAATGTAAGCCATGCATCAGCAAATCTGCTGGATCGAACGTTGTCATATGATTGTTATCCCTTATTAATAAATGTATCTCTCAAACCTAAACATATAGGCAGGGAAAACTTGGAGATACGGTGCTTAGAATGAAATCTATAGCAGTAGGGCTATTGTACCAAGTTAAGTGGTAATTTACAATTCTAAAGTCTTAAGGAAATTCCTGTACTCATCCCCTATTTCCGGGTGTTTAAGAGCAAATTGGGTGACAGTTTTCATGTATTCAATTTTTGTTCCTGTATCAAAATACTGTGAATCGCGTATTTCAATCGCATGAATATCGTGACCTCGTTCCAACATGATATTGAGGGCATCTGTATAAACATATTCGTTGCCCGGACCCGTGATATTGTTTGCAAGCATGTATTCAATGCAATCAAAAATTTCTGGAGTAAAGATGTAACCAGAAAAAATAGCTTGATCTGACGGTCTATTCTCAATTCCTGGCTTCTCTATAACAGATGTAACTTTATAGGTTCCATCGGCGATTTCATCACCTCCAATATAGCCAAACTGCTTCGCATCAGCATCAGACGTTCGTTTCATAGTTGAAAGTATTGATGTTCCATACGTTTCATATGCGTCAATCAACTGCTGTACGCGACTTCTATTTGGTGAAACAACAAAATCATCACCGAAAAGATACAAAAATGGTTCATCACCAATAACATTTCTTGCATTCCACATAGGCACAGCATTCCCTTGGCCACCTTTTTGACGAATGTAAATGAAATTTGCAAGGTCAGCGCTTTTTTCGACCTTATGCACAAGTGCTTCTTTTCCACTTTCTCGCAGCCGTTGAATGAGTTCGAAAGGATAATCAAAATGATCTTCAATCGTGCGCTTATGCCATCCAGTCACAATAACAATGTCTTCAATTCCTGCTTCTACAGCTTCTTCAACAACTTGTTGAATCACTGGTTTATCAACAATTGGGAGCATCTCTTTTGGCATAGCTTTTGTTTGAGGCAAAAAGCGAGTACCAAAACCAGCGGCTGGAATAATAGCTTTTCGAATTTTTTTCATAGAATAGAATTATTGAGCGAAATTGCAGGTAACTGTTTGAGTAAGTGGCAAGGAATTGTTGACAAGTGCTGTGATTTGAGCAAGTCCAGCCCCAGTGACTGAAAATGTTGCTTTTCCAGATTCATCAGTAACGACGCTTGCTGGGCTTGCGGTTCCATTTGTGACTGATAGTGTAACTTCTGCACCGACCACTGAAGACTCATCTGAACATCGTACAAATGCATCAACTTCACATGAACTACCTGCAGGTACATCTTTAGGCAATGAAATAAGGAACGATTTGCTGACATCAGCTTCACATTTTTGAGTAGCTCTGGTTTGTTTTAAACTACCTTGATCAAAAAAAAGCGCAGTTGAGAATGCTCCAAGAACCAGAAAGAACATAAGTGCAAGAACGACGAGCTTTTTGTCCATGCTACAAGAGTATCACACGCTAGTTAACTGGTCAACTGGTGAACTAGTAACTAGAGGAGCTCAAGTGGTCAGTTATTCAAAGTGGGAGCTATTTTTTGGATACTTTTTTTGCTTGCTCACGGTATTTTTGCCCTTCGGTATAACTTATGTATCCGAGAGGCCCAATTATCAAGAAGACTATCAAGAATAATAGTGGAGTTGGACCGTTTTCATCGACAACATAAATTCCGAAAATTTCAAGAATGAGAGGAATAAGCATAACAGCAACGAATGAGATTACAGAAGCAGTTACCGTTTTCTTTGAAATATGGATATCAAACATAGTTATGTAATTATAGTTATGTGACTAAATAAATCAACAGCTGTTTAATACTAGAAGCTAAGCTTCGTATTCTCCATTCCTCCACTCAAGACTGCCTTGGCAATCTGATCTTCAACCTTTTCTTGAATAAGCCGGCGTAGATTTCTTGCTCCAAAGCGTGGATCATAGCCTTCTTCTACCATTGTTTGTATGAAAGTAGGAGAAAATTCCAATGTAATGTTATGATCTTTTGCTGCTTGAGTTTTAATCAACTCGAGCGAACGTGTCGCAATATTGATGATCGCATCTTTATACAGCGGCTTATAGACAATCACCCCATCAAAACGATTTAAGAATTCTGGTGCGAAAATGCCGTTTGTCACGAGGTGATCAATTAATTTTTCGGATAAATCTCCTGCTGGAGCTCCAGAATCGACCTGAGAATAAATAAAGTCTGCACCTGCATTAGAGGTTGCCACAACAATCAAATTAGTACAATCAACCTTTTTTCCTAATCCATCTGTAAAATATCCTTCATCTAAAAGAGTCAAGAAAATATTGAGCAAATCCTTATGCGCCTTTTCCAACTCATCCAATAGAAGCGTTCCATAATGATGTGTTCGGATGGATTCTGTTAACAGGCCAGGTTCGTTGCTTTCCGAAGAGCCGATCAGAAGTGATATATCTTCCTTTGATTGAAAATTGGACATGTCAAATCTCATTATGGTATCTTCTGATTCAAAAAGCTCAGCTGTCAGGGCTTTGGCAGTTTCTGTTTTACCGACACCGGTTGGCCCTAAGAATAAAAAGGAAGCAAGCGGCTTTTTATGACTTCCCATTTGAACAAAAGATTTTCGTAAAGCCGCAGAGATTGAAGTAAGAGCTTCATCCTGAAACAAAACTCGTTTTTGCATTGATGATTCTAGAGATAACAATTTCTGCTTCATAGATCCAGTGAGTTCTGTTGGCACATGGGTTTTTTGCTGTAAAACTTCTTGAATACTATGTTTTGTGACAGCTTTTGCGCTATCGTGAGATTTTGCATATACGCACGCCTCATCTAGAAGCTCCACAGCTTTTTCTGGAAATGGACTACCAGTCATGTAGATGTGCGACAACGAAACGGCTTGTTCAACTGCCTCATACAAAATGTATATCCTATGCTTTTTCTCCATGTCCGGTGCAATATCAAGAAGTATGCGAAGAGCTTGCTCTGGCATGATTTCAGGAATATCGACTTTATCAAACACATCCACAATCTTTTTATTCGTAAACACATATTTCTGATACAAATATGGCGATGTAGTGACGATAAATTGAATATTTTTAGAAGTAGCAAATTTCTCAAAAACGGATGTTAAATCAACATGATTTGTATCTGAAGAAATGTATCGTTCAATGTTCAGGATGCAGATAATAATATTCTTGGCGCTTTCTGCTTCTGTAAAAAGTGCATGTAAAACTTCTTGTCTTTTGACTGGATCGATTTGTTGCGCAAGGATTTTCTCCATATCAAGCTCGAGAATTCGCTTGTAGGCAAGCTGCGGTGTGCACGTCCCTTCATACATACTTTTTGCCAGAGCTTCAATAATTGCATGCTTTCCAACGCCTTCTTCTCCATTCAAGAGTACATTTGCCTCTTCAGATTTAGAAAAAATTCGTTGAATAACGTCAATTTCATTGGCGCGTCCAATCAAATGTTTGTGATGTGGAGCTTGCAACGTGAGCTCGGTCGAGTATTGGTCAAGTGTGTTAGTGAATCCACTGGTTAAATCTCTCCCAAGTGGAGGTTGACTCTTGAGCCTTTCCAGAGACCACCATGGCTTTTCTTGACCATTCTGGTAGTAAATTTCAAACCACTCAATTACTTTTTGTCGATTACTTTCATCGGCCAAATGTCTCTTAAGGAAGTCCTGAAAGGCCATTTGTTTCTTTTGGGCATCGGTTGGCTCAATAGTATAAAAAAGGTAGCGAAGCGGAATTGTTACCAAAATTATTAAATACGCGACAGGCAAAATCAGAATAAAAGCAACCTCGAATAGAACAAATCCAATTAAAATTGACCCCCGAATCATGCCTCCCATAAATCGAGAAATCATTGTATCAGCCAATCTTCTCAACGCCCTATCAATTGATGAACCTGTTTTTGTGTCTTCAGGAACAACGTTTTTCCATGGCTGAAAAAATGTTTTGACAAGTTGTGTAATTGAAAAATAGTACGGCAAAAACATCGCAATATTGACAATTGCTTGATGAAGATTCGCGATGGTACGGACTGAAAAAGCCCCTAATGACTCATGCATAGAATCAGTATAGCATGATACAATTTTGTGAAACATGGTGAATAAATAGAGCTTTGTGATAGGGTTTGAAGAGGAGAGTAAACGGCAATCTTCATTGCAATTTTAGGCCTCAACTATTATAATGACCTTCAATCCGGAGTAATTCCGAAATCCATTTCGGGCGTATAGCTCAGCTGGTTAGAGCGCAGTCCTGATAAGACTGAGGTCCTTGGTTCGA
Source organism: Candidatus Woesebacteria bacterium (assembly GCA_018062605.1). GTDB lineage: Bacteria > Patescibacteriota > Microgenomatia > UBA1406 > HO2-37-13b > 2-02-FULL-43-11-A. Next base: position 10,778 of record JAGORW010000021.1, read on the forward strand.
GTCCAAGTATGCCCACAATCTAGTTTAAACTAGTTTAAACTAGTTCACTGCTTCACCATCTGCTACAATCAAACTATGCTCTATTATTCTGAACTATTAAAACGAACAATTCATACCGAAGACGGTGTGACGGTTGGTCGACTCTCCGATATTATTTTTACCTTCACGGATATTGCGCATGTAACAAAACTTCTTATTCAAACGGCAGATAACAAATTGATTCATGTCCCTGCTTCAGAAATTGTGGCATTTGGCGATGATATTCTTCTCAAAAAAAGCTTTCATGATCAGAAACTTGCAGAGAACGAGCTATATTTAGGTAAAAATGTCATTGATAAACAAATAATCGATATTCATGGGAGAAAAGTTGTGAGGGTGAATGATGCCGTTTTACAAGTAAAGAATCAGAAAAATGTCTATATCACTGGGGTGGATGTTGGTTTGCTCTCTGTTTTGCGATGGATCAAACTGGATGAAATTGCTAAGGCTCTTTGCGCTTTGTTTGGACATCAGTTAACCCCTCGTGTTCTTTCATGGAAGAATATTCAACCCTTGGAACTCGAAGGTGGCAAAGTAGTATTGGACACCCATCATGATAAGTTAGAGCGATTCTTGCCGGAAGATTTGGCAGATTACTTGGAAGCCACGACAATTCACAATGCTATTAAAACTTTGAATCTTGTAGATCGCGAATTTGCCTCTGAGGTAATTGCAGAGCTCAATCTCAATTATCAAATCGCACTTTTTGAAGAATTTGGATTTGAAAAAACAGTACAGATTTTAGAATTGATGGATCCTGATGAAGCGGTGGATGTACTTTTGCAGTTTAAATCCCCAAAACAGGAAAAGATTCTAGCTGCTTTACCTAAAGGCATTGCGAGTGAATTTTTAGCATTGATTGATGCTTCCGAAACGGTCGTTGGAAAATATATGACATCAGAATTTTTGGTGATTAATAGAAATGAGACTGTTGAAAAGGTTTTGGATCGTATTAAAAAAGAGACGGAAGATTTTGATTATCTTTTTAATTTGTATGTTGTCAATGATAAAGAAGAGTTGGTGGGCGTAACAAATATTCATGAACTTTTCTTTCATAAACCCAAAACGACGATTCATAAAATCATGCATCATAATCCTGTTTTAGCTTATCTTAATACGCCAATTCATACTGTTTTAAAGCGCATAATTTCATATAAACTGTATTCTATCCCTGTGGTTTCTCACAAAAACAAAGTATTAGGAATTGTGCTGTTAGACGATTTGGATCACATTATTTTAAAGCAATTATGATGCGCCTTTGGAAACGACGACTATTGATTGGACTTGGTGTTTTAGGACCTGGATTAATAACCGCCATTGCGGATAATGACGCAGGTGGTGTAGCCACATACTCAGTTGTTGGTGCAAAATTTGGCTATTCAATGCTCTTCATTCTTCTTGTTGTAACAATCCTTTTGGCCATCACTCAAGAAATGGGCGCCAGACTTGCCTTAGTTGCAAAGAGGGGTTTGGGAGATATGATCCGAGAAAAGTATGGTATTCGAGTGGCTATTTTAGTTTTCACCATTCTGTTTATTGCAAATATGGGTTCGATTGTTGCTAATTTTGCCGGAATTGCGGCAGGATTAGCCTTGTTTCATGTGCCCGTCGTCCCCTTCACGCTGGTTTTCATGATTCTGATTATGCTCTTTGTGGCAATCGGGAATTATCAAACAAATCAGAAAATTTTTCTTACAGCGAGCTTTTTGTTTGTGGCATATATAATTTCAGCGATATTAGCAAAGCCAGACTGGAACGAAGCGTTGAAGAGTTTGGTATTGCCGCATGATATTCAATTTACTCCTGAGTACATCTATGCCGCAATTGCATTTATGGGAACAACTATTACGCCGTGGGGACAGTTCTTCATTTCAAGCTACATTAATGATAAGAAGCTCCATCTAGAGCATTTAAAATATGAACAATTTGAGATTTGGGCCGGTGCGTTCATAACGGATTTCTTTGCATTTTTCATTATTGTTGCCGTTGCAGCAACATTGCATGTGAACGGAATTTCAATAGTTGGGGCAGATGATGCTGCACTCGCAATTAAACCCTTCGCGGGAGAATTCGCAGGTATATTATTTGGAATAGGGCTTTTGACTGCAAGCTATATGGGAGCAGTGATTATTCCATTAACGACTGCCTATGCATTTTCAGAATTTTTTGGAACCGAAGGCAGTTTAGATCTTCCCTTCCATAAAAGCCGCATGTTTTATGGAATCTTTTTAATTCAAATTGTGATCGCCTTTTTTGCGATTCTCATTCCAGGAGTTTCGCTGTTTCAAATTGTACTGTTTACGCAAGGATTAAATGGTGTGTTATTGCCCTTTATTATCTACTTTTTGTTGAAGTTTACGAACGACAAAGAAGTTATGGGAGAGCACACGAATAAAGCTATCTACAATATTTTTGCGACAATTTCAGCAATTGTGATTGTCATTGCTTCTGTGTTTGTGATTGTTGCAGGTGTGATGGGGTTGGTTTAAATAAGTTGCAATAGGTTGAAATTGGTTGAAATAAGTTGAAATAGGAGGAGTTATGATCTCTAAACAATACTGACAAAAGTTATCCTTATTGTTTAGAGCACGAAGAATGTCTTCGTGCTCGAGAACTGGTTTACAAGTCAACCATATAATTATGTAAATTACATGGTTTAACTTATTTACAGTTTTCAATTTTCAAATTAGCACTTCGGAATGTTCAACATGACTGGTGGCGAAAGTAGATGTTTTTGAACCGTTTGATTCACAATTAGACTTGCAAGAATATCATAACTTCCATTTTGAACAGGAAAATGCTGATAAATGAGAGACTTTACATCAGCGACGAGTCCACTGAATGCCCGTGTCGGAATAACAACATCAGAGCTTATGGTACATGTCCAATCTGTCCAATTTGAATTTGGTGAAAGTCTATGCGTATGAGCCATGATAGCAACGATAAGTGTTGCTGTATTTTCCGCCATCTCAAGGTTTTGACCCACGATAAACAAGCTCAAAAGCCTCTTCACATCGGCTACAACATCCTTAAATTTCGTAGACGAATTTACCACAGTTGTGGCAGTGTCCGTCGTCCAGTCAAAATCGGCAGTCATATGAACCTCCTATGTGTCAACGTACTCTC
>JAGORW010000082.1 GCA_018062605.1 Candidatus Woesebacteria bacterium
TCGCAATAATAAGATCAGGATTATAAGTGCGCGACCACAACACAAAAAGGAGAAAATACAGTATGAAAAATTCTAATCAACTTAAACCAATTCCTCAATTTAAGAATGAGGAGCAAGAAAGACAATTCTGGGCTACTCATGATAGTACTGACTATTTAGATTGGTCAAAGGCTGAAAAAGTTCAGTTTCCAAATCTCAAACCATCCACTCGTTCAATAACATTGCGCTTGCCGGAATCTCTTTTGTATTCTCTAAAGGTCTTAGCAAATAAGAAGGATGTTCCATATCAATCACTCATGAAGATTTTTTTATCTGAAAGAATTAAACAAGAAAACGAATCGTTTTCAAGCAGTGACCCTATGCTTATAAACGATTCCCGCGTGAAAAAATACGAATAGCAATCACCCCTAACACAGTCAAAATAACCCACGTATATATACTGAGGCCAAACGGCAAGACCGATGCTTCTTTTGCAATTGGCCGAGTAGTTGGCTCAGCATTCTCTTGAAGAAACTGAATCGATTCCTGTATGTCTTTTGTCGCACTATTGAGATCTGTTTCGTTCAATGGATTTTGGGAAAGAAGATTGGTATTCATAGATGCATAATACAACTTTTTTAAGTTGAACATGAGGGCATCAATATGTGTGAAATATCCAGAAATTTTTATAATGTGGCAAAAAAAAACTGGCCTGGGATCCGAAGATCCACAGACCAGTAGGTGAGAGAGAACGAACTTCATACGAGAAAGCCTCGTAAGTACTACTTTCGAGCCTTTTTGCGATTGTCGCTGATGCCAAGCGACTCCATCATGGCGGCAAAGTGGCGACTCTTCGCTGCCATAACTCGATCGAGTGGCAAGTCGTTCAACACATACTCCACAACTGCTGACGAGATGAAGTCGGCCAATAGAACCATTTGGCGCAACTCATCGGACCTATCCATCGCGTCCCGCAATGCTGGGAACTCAGTATTGATCTCAAGCTGTTCATACTCCTGCATGCGCTCAATGGAGTAGGCAATCCCTGGATCAGCAAATGGATGCATCCAGAGTTCTAGCTTTCGAAGCTGGCGAAGCCCTGTTGGCTTCATGCCGTTCTCGACGATGAAAGTAATCCGCTCTCGAGGATTATCCTCTGTAATGCGGAACATTCTTTCTGGAGCACTGATCAATCTATGACCTTCAGGCACGTGGGTAACTCTCATAATGTATTGGCCAGGAGCCAACACTCCAAAGGAAATTTGTCTTGTCACACCAGTTGCCCAGTGCCCCACTTCTTTTTGCTCTGTGCCAGATATGTTTTTAAAGGCGGACACACGAACGCTCACATCCTCCACAGGTGAACGATGCTCGTTTTTCACAACTGCTTCGGTTCGTGAATGGGGTATCGTGTTGCGATAACCTCTCTTGGAGCCACTGGGATTCTTGCTATGTGTGGTTCCACGCAAAGAGTCGATCAGCAGAGGATCCTCACTCAAAGCTTCAAGCGCATGTCGTGCAATGACATTTGCAATCCTCTTGATTGTTACGTCCGTTGCGCGCTGAGTGATGTCGCCAATCGTAACCTGAGCTTCCTTTGCAATTTCTCGAAGGATGGCTACCCATTGAGTCTTGATATCGCTCTCGTTGGGAACACTCTTTGTAGCAGACCATAGACTCAACCGCTCATTTTCGACAATGTCAGGGAACCCTACATATCCGGAGATTTTCCCCGAGTTGAAAGGTGCAATATTCAATCCAGGAACATTTACGAGCGAATTAACGTTAGAACCACGACGTCGAAGATCAATCCTAAGATCTCTACCTTGGCTATCGTAATACAACTCCACTGTAAACGGACCTCGACCTCCTTTCAGAGCCCGAGTTACCTTTACAAGTGGTACGCCAGAATACTCTGGCGGCTTAATCACATATTCCTTACCACCTCGAGATTTCTTGCCTTCATTCGTCGCTCTATCAATCACAACAATGTGACATCCAGATTCAACAGCGAAACCAAATCGCTCTTGCATATATTCAGCAACGTATGCTGGCCGCAACCTATGCTCGACACCTGGGTTAAGGTTTTGAATGATGACTCGCGTTCCGGAAGTAAGCTTCTTATTATAAGGACTCTCCAAAGGTCTGTTATGCACGCCTACCTGGTAGTCCATATTGTCTCGAGCAAGCTGATCCCTATTTGGTGGGACAAGTTTGAACGGGAACGGAGGTCTGTTCAACATGAGACTAAAACTCGGTAGTGTGAGGTATGTAATATCACGAGCAATCTGAAGGAATGCCAGACATCCAATACCTTTTTCACCCCGAATAAGCTCATCGTCCTCTGGTGCTTTGCCTGAGAAGGCAATATGGTTCATCATGTACTCAATGCTAGAGATTGAGCGCTTAGAAATGTAGTCTCCCAACTTCGCACCGGGAGGCAACCGACCATCTCTTAAATCTTCCATATATTGTTTGATCTTGTCATGGTCAGGCTGATCAATATATTCAACCATGCCATGCCCATCATCCACAATTTCAACTGTGTTCTCACCTAAGACAATCCAAACCTCCTTTGCCCCAGCATCGAGTGCATTCTCAACATAATCTGAGAGTGCAGCAGGTGGGGAAGTACTCATGTTACCTAAGTTCATCGTGGCACGAGCCGCGTTAATCTTCGCTGTGAACGTCTTCATGTCAGCCTGCCTTTCCATCAAACTGAGCAAGCATTCGAATACGCTGCTCGCGTTTCTCCTGATCGGGAATGGTGAGCACTTCCAACAGTGGAAGTAGCTCAGATAGAGCCTTACCATGATGAGACACGAGCGTTTGCCTATCCTGCACACTCCCATTCATAAAGGAGCGCAGTAAATGTGCAAAGCTTGTAATGAGCTGTTGAATATCAACCCGACTCATATCTGCAACAATCGGATGATTCTCTTGCTTCAACTCCTGAGCCACTCGAAGGGCAACAGTTTCGCTAAAAGCACCCAACAGATCTTCGATCTTTTGAGTGAGACTCATAACACTGACAGGCGTTTGGAGCGGTAGTTGAGCTGGTGGAGAAATTGGCGTTTGAACATCAGATACACTGGGCATTGCCGGTAGCTTATACATGTCCTTATTCATTGCATGCCAAGCGTTCCACTCAGCAAGTGTCCAATTCCGACGCTGCTCACTATATGAACCATTTGGAATTTTGATGAGACGTGGAGGAACATTAATAGGGTTCACAGCTACAATGCCTGTGAACAAATGCATACGAGCATACATTTCAGGAGATGAGATGATCTGTTCCAAGCTTACGCCAACATATACATGCCGGGGAACATCCATAGCTGCAGCGAAATCAAGTTTTGTTGCATACCCGTGGCTTAATCGCCACTCTTCCAAGCGACGAGCGACATCCTTTTTCCAAGATTTTTCTCGCTCCTTGTATGATTGAATCCTATCTGTGGTTTCTTTGTCTATTGTAGTAGGCTGGAGATTCTCATCTGGCACGGCTTTCTTCAGTGTATCATCGTGCATCATGAGCTGTATCCTTTCGTGGATATACGTCTGTGTGATGAGGCCGGAAATAGAAGTTTTTTCTCTCCCTTGTATCAAGGTACACAACCAGCCATCGTTGCGCGTTGCAACAGGCTGATATGCGTAGGGGTATTATACCAAACAACTAGTAAACTGGTTAACTGGT
>JAGORW010000083.1 GCA_018062605.1 Candidatus Woesebacteria bacterium
CCCTTCCCACGATCCAAGACGCATCGTTCCACCGTATGCACGTCTCTCTAAGAGCTCTTTTTGAGTTGGAATAATGTGAATCACTTTATCAGGAGACTTTGCATCATTTTCTTCAGTATTCGCTTTTTTCAGTTTCAAAACATCACGTGCAAAGGCTACAACTGCCAGCTGCATGCCATAGCAGAGTCCTAAATATGGAATTTTATGAATTCGAGCATACGACGCTGCCTCAATCATTCCTTCAGCACCTCGCTCTCCCCAACCAATAGGCACAATAATACCGTCAATATCTTTGGAGATACAGGCTTTGGCGCCTTTTTTCTCAATATCTTGTGCATCAATCCAATCAATCTGAATATCTGCAGACTGATCCCACGCTGCATGATCTATCGCATCAAATAAGGCTGCATAACTATCTTTTAGTTGATACTCTCCCGTTGAAAAATATTTACCGACAATACCAATGCGAATCGGATGTTTTAACGGCTTTTTAAGCTTATCAACAAATTTCTTCCACACTTTCATGTCTGGCTTCTTCTTGCGCAGGCTCAATTTCTGAGCAATTCTCTCTACAATTCCCTGCTCTTGTAAAATAAGAGGAATCTCATACACGCTTTTTACATCAGAACTGGACATCACATCACGTGGATCCAAATTACAAAACAATGAGAGTCTCTCAATTCGGCGAGCATCTAAGGGTTTTGTAGAACGAGCAATTAAGAAATCGGGCTGAATTCCCATTGAATTGAGCATTCTTACAGACAGCTGTGCAGGTTTCGTTTTTGGCTCACCAAGATGCAATGGGTTAGGGACATAGCTCACATGAATATGGATAACGTCGCCTGGCCTTCTGAAGTGAAGCATACGGGCAGTTTCATAATACAGTACATTCTGATACTCACCGACTGTTCCACCAAGCTCTATCACCGCTATATCGGCTTTCTGACGTTCAATGGCTACATCTATGCGTTGCATGATCTCATCCGTCACATGCGGAATCGCTTCGACATCTTCACCGTTATATTCAAATCTGCGCTCTCTATCTATGACAGCTTTATAAATTTGCCCAAGCGTCATGAAATTATCATGACTCATGTCTTGATTAAGGAATTTCTCATACGTTCCAATATCCATATCTGCTTCCAATCCATCCTCACACAAAAATGGATCACCATGTTCGATTGGATTTATTGTTCCAGAATCAATATTGAGATAGTTCTCGCATTTAATGAGTGTGACCTTGTAACCACAAGATTTAAGAAGAAGTGCGACTGAAGCTGATGTAATGCCCTTTCCAAGTCCTGATATTACTCCGCCTGAAACAAATATATATTTGGGCATATATAAGCTTACTTGAGGAAGGGAGATTTGGCAAGTGTTTATTGTTGTAGAAGGTGAGGTACTAATGGAACAATTACACGTGGACGGCCATTTCCATCATACAACGTGTTCATCACAACTGTGCTTGTTTCATGAAGGTGTTGAGCAAATTGAGATAACATAATCGTTCTCATTCGTGAAAAAAGTTCCCACAGTGCTTGAGAGATTCTTCGTGATGCAATAGCATCAACTGTGATTACTTTATGATGCCTGTCAACAGTTTCTATCCATAATCGATCAATATCATCTTTCGTCCAATTTTTGACTGAAATATCATCCCAGTCAATCTGTGAAAAAATTTCAAAAGATAAATTACCAACTTGTTCCCACACCTGATTATCCTCTTCAGCAGTTTGTCTATCTGAGAAACTTTTTACTGTAGCTTGATTATCAATCATCAGTATATCTGTTGGCGAGTCTATTATTGATCCTTTCGCTCGAAAGTCTCTGAGCAGTCCATTAGCTATAAGCAAATTTGCCATAACCGAATCTTCACCTTCAAATGATGACACCATAAAATGATCAGGACCATTATATGGACCAAATGCACGCTCTGAAATTGAAATCATACGTTCGTTATGCTTGTCAAATTCCCATTTATGGTCATTGCGTCCAATTGACCAACGTGTTACAAGATTTTTAATAAGCAACTTCGCTTTATGAGCCAGAACTTCGTCATCATGCTCATCACCATAAATGCTCTGGAGTCTACCCATAAGCATGGTATATACATAGCCATTCCCATTGTCATAGATAGCTGTAATCGCTCTCCAATTCTCTAAAACACTTTGAGGATAATCCGTTCTGAAGTCTGCCGTATGTGATACACATCTTTCAAGTTCAAAGATGACCTTTTCATCATGAAGGAGTTCCCAGGTATCAATGATTTTGCCCTCAGTGATAAGTTGAGTTCTAAATTCCTCTGTGAACCCTTCCTCACCTGCATCATCTATGTACTTCTTCAATCCCATTACCATAGTTCCCTGATGAGGGTCATATGAGAAAGGATCTGGGGTGAGTGTTGCAGCAGTTGGGTTATGGACTTTCATATAATCAGAAAATCTGATTAATTCTTGTGCAATTTTTCTTTTGCGTGTAACATCATCTCGTAATCCACCATCAACGACTGGCTTCCCTTGAGCTCCTGACATAAGTCCCCGAGCAGCACAACCCACATGACTATCGAGACCATAATAAATATGGGCTCCAGGATATCGCTTGATTAGCTCATCAAGAGCTTTATGGAAATCAGATTGTGGGTCTAAACGCGTGTCTTCTGAATTTTGAAGAACCTGAAATGCGGACAAGTCACCTGCTTGTGTACGAATAAATCCCCCATTTGAATGAGGAACAAAGGTAAACATCACAGTTGGCATGTTACGTCCGTCAATACATGTAACGAGGAAGAAGTGATTATTAGGACCGTGAAAAGCATCTTTTAAAGTTCGTGCTTCATTTAGCTCAGGAGCATCTAATTCATTTCCTCTTTGAAATCGTGATCCTAGGTAGGTTTCTGCAAAGTTTCTAAATCTCTCCATTGTTTCAGGATCTCTTCTGCCATCATACAGGCTTAGAAACTCGTTCAGTTGTCTATCTACTGTTTGACTTAAGTCCTTCAACATTGGAATGTCACGACGTAAATGGCCTTCTCCAGTTACTGTTTCTCTCATAGTGTCTTGTGTGTTGTGAATTGTATTCATACGTATGAACGCATGGTATAAGGAACTGATTATACCACTAATTAGCCTATTTGAGTAGCTTTTTTATATCCTTCTCTGTAATTTTCTTCACATCTTCAACATCCATCTTCTTACCATTCTTATCCATTGGCAATTGATAGAATTTTCTCTTGCCTCTTACCTTAATAAAAGGACCCCATCTTCCAATTTGAATGCTGATGTTCCCGCTTTCCCATGTGTGCAGAATTTTCTCTGCATCTTTCTTGATTTTTGCTTCAAGAAGAGGAAGAGCCTGCTTTTCAGTAATCGTTTCGAGTTCAAATCCGGATTTCTTCGTAATGGCAACATAGGTATTCTCCCACTTTAAGTAAGGTCCAAATCGACCTATTCCTTTTGTAATCGGCTTTTCTTGATAGTAGCCAATGGGTTTGAGTTCTTCAAGGCGGGCTTTAATATGTTCAATGCTTTCCTTAAGTTTTATCGTAAGTGGATCAATTCCTTTGATAGATACGGATAAATCACCATACTTAAGGTATGGGCCAAATCGACCTCTGTTGACGATAATCTCAATATCTTTATATGTTCCAAGTGTTT
>JAGORW010000084.1 GCA_018062605.1 Candidatus Woesebacteria bacterium
CCCCAACCCCAACCCCCTTTGAAAAATGAGGATGACTCAAACAATCAATGTAGCGATAGATATATAGAATAATCGATTCGGGCCATGTCCTAACTTCTTGCAAAGTTCTATATCCAAACTTATCTGTTCAGTGATCGGAATCGATCATAACGGTGGATTAAGCTACTATTTTACGATATATGTCAATATCATAAGTTCATCCTATAATTTTAACAAAAGGCAATAGTATGAACAACGACAACTACGAGTTTTAGGAGGATAAGAGAGCATAGCATCACCATGTGCACTACCATTATCATTACTACTACCCAGAAACGGCTATGCAAGAGTCTAGAATCACCTCTTACTCCCATCAATAGCCAGTCAAGTTGCCGCATTCTGAAAGACCGAGGCTGCAAACCTAGCAAAATCACTAAAGAAAGTCTTCCTTCGGTGAATGGAAAAATTATTTGAACCCGGAGGTCTCCCGCATGTACGACCAGTATCGTGCTAATCAATCCAGATTAAGCTAAAATCGGCCTCTTGTTACTTTGTAAGAATAGGAGATTCCTTCTCCCTCTCCCAGGAGGTCAGATGTCTTGCATACAGCCTACTACAGCAGTACCAAGGGCAACCGAAGCAAGTTAGATGAACTCTATCATTTGTCAAGGCAGAGAAACAATGAATTTGAATAAGTCAGCAAGAGCCAAATCACGGGAATCACTGGACTCACCAGCAATGAGGCGGAGCTAAAACTGAAGGACTACATGAAAGAAATTGAAAGACTGAAGCGGTATTAGTAGGAGTGCAACTATCTCAGAAACAGATTTTACCTGCACGTAGTGAGCAGACATCCTGAGGAAGTAAATAAATGATACAATATAATTTATTCAGGCAGTTTTCAAGCAAAAATATAGTCAGTCAGACAAACTATAAAATGATGAATTATAGCAAGTGATCAAGTCTTCAAAGAGCCCAACTTCCCAACTAAAACGGATTGTTTTGATTACAGTACTGAGTAGAGTCAAATTTACAAAATATTTAGAAGAGTCAGCAGCGTACTCTTCAAATAATTCAATACTTTTGTGCTGTCGCTGACGTTTTACTTCAGCTGATATGTCTGTTTCTTAATCCTCGACTTCCAAGTCATAGATATAATTTTTCAGATCTTAATGGTACTTTTCCATTATTTTCCACCAAACTTTGGGCCTCCGAGTGGGAATGTGTTTGGGATCGTATAAGCTCTTCCAAAAATAGGGAGTGGGGCTTTTTAGGCATTCTAAATTGATCGTATTTTGGCGGCCTTACTTCCAGACAGCGTGATAATAGTTCATGGCCATGAGGGTCCTAACTTTCAGTCTATAGCGGATCAGTATTGAGGACTGAGTGCAAATTAAAGAAATGGCAAACCAATCGTGTCCTATATTTTTTTGAACTGAAAGCACTCTGTCACAAGCGGAAGTATCTGCTGAGTTTAGAAACTAAAACTGGACCATAATATGAGTCATGTTCTGGGCCCAATAATACTTTGGTATTAACTCCAAAAAGCAAGCATCGTATTGCCTCTTTTAAGCTTCTTAGAGGGCATTATTAACTTTAGATTGATCTTTGGAAAGTAAGCTTTCTCGTATATTTTCACAAACGTCTTCAGTTTATTTGGGGTGAACTCCCTGAAAAGATGAAAACAAAAGCAGAAGAAAGCAGAAACTTAGATAAGGAAGAGACGGGCTGGCATGTTTGTGTATAAGTTGAGTCATGAATCTATATTATTTAAGATCGCTAATTGATGTCAAGTACATAGTAGGTAATGCAGCGATTGTGAGGAAGTTCAGATTGTTGGAAGAACTTGAGAAAGGAGAGAAAGCACAGGGAGACGGTAGCATCAGCTACGGACTCTCAGCGGGTAACATATATACAATGCAGCTGACGACATGACCCTCACCTATTGGAACGGCACCATCCTCGGTCCCTACAAAGTAAGGATCTCTACATACAGACCAACTTTGATGGCAGAATCTATAGTTTGAGCATCGAGTGCGGCCCTCAATATCCCCAAAAACCTCCCATTCTCAAATTCAATAATAAAATTAACATTCCCTGTGTCAATCAGAACAACGGTTACGTTCAGAACCTCGGTCTGCTTCAGGGCTGGAAAGAGACGACAACTTTGGAGAATATCCTGGTGGCCATCAAGAACGAGATGGTAAACAACAAGGGTCTCAAGCAGCCCCCTGAAGATGCCTACTACTGATTTGTATGCTTCTGGAAGAGACCTTTACTATATTGGCTAACAGCCCTACAATTAGCATAAAGTTGGATATCATCTAAATTTAAGTTTAAGTCCAGAATATAGACTAAAGATGCTATTCGAAGCATGAATTTGTCATTTTTTAGTCTAAAATTCATTATTTGGCAATAATTTGTGGGTGGCAGGGATTTCCGGGTTATCATTTTAGACTTTGGGGTTCGAATTCCAGATAATTAAGATCAGTTGTATTTATGCCTCCAAAAAAAATCGACCCTTAAGCGCAGAGGAAAGAATACGAGGCTTATAAGGAAAGCGATGAATATTTAAAGTTATAGTAAACTGCTAGGCAGATCAAAATGCTGAGCTACATCAGTGAGACTTCAAAAGATTATGATATCGATGGAAAGTACCAGGTGATTTGGGACATGTTTTATGAATTGGCGGTCTTGTTGAAGATAAAACCTCCTTTTAAGAAGATCGAGCACGAATGGATTCGTAGCATCTATTTTGGAGAGAAGAGAAAGGTGGATAACAAATAACCTCCTTGCGTTTTCGACGGTATTTTGTGTGAGTATTAGCCTATAGACGGGGACTCTCAGCACAACCTGCGTCAGGCTTTGATCAAAAAGATCTACAACTCGCTTTACGACGTATTCTTTTTTCTATTAAGTTCGATTCAAATTACGATATCGATAATTACACCAGATCGCGAGGAGAAATTAAGAAAGGATTCACTGAGTTTTTCAACCTTATGAAGACGCACGTCAAGAAGTCTTTCAAGGTCATCTATGAAGAGAAACTTATGCAAGTCCTGCAGCCGTTCTCTGATCTGCTTTAGATCAATATGAAGTTGTCCCTGCACTAGTTAAAATATACAACTCCTGAAGAGCAATATATCAATCAGTTTAAGTACGATGCTATAGTCGATCGCTACTGTGTTTGTTTGCAAAAGGTATTGGACATTCTCAGCACCCATCACTCCAAGCCAGTCAGGCATAACATTAAACCTCGTGACATTTTTAAAAAGTTAGCCTATACTAACTTGACAAAGATAGAAAAGTTTTACCTCATTCCCTATCGTAACGCTTTTGATACAATGAAGCAAGGACTTTGTTCTTTATTTGCCACTGGAATTAATTTTTGGAAAGTGCCTATTGAGTATAACAAACGTTTTGTTTAAGATTTGGTCAAACTGATTGACTGGGATTTGATCGTGTAGAGATTCTTCGGAAACGATTTGCTGAGAGATCAGATTAACTTTGTGGCTGATATTCTTGAAAGTATACCGAAGGCCAATGAAATGGCTGAAAAATATCTTATCAAGCACGATGCTAATGCCATGGAAGTCGCTGTTCCCAGGCTGATTGCTTTTAAAACGGTGCAAAGGATGCGATTTCATAGGGATGAGGAGGAAAAAATAA
>JAGORW010000022.1:0-5696 GCA_018062605.1 Candidatus Woesebacteria bacterium
CCAGTTCACCAGTTCACCAGTTCACCAGTTCACCAGTTCACCAGTTACTAGTTGACTAGTTCACTTGTTAACGGTATAATGCCTTCCATCTCATAGACCGCAGGTTCCTTCTTATTTATTGAAGGGTAAAACAAGTTCCGGCGTTAGAGAAACACATGTCAAATCTCAAAAAAACTTCATATGTCTCTGATTTACTTCAGAAACTTCAGGAAAACCCTCATCTTATTTTAGTGAGCTTTACCACAACTTCTCATAAAGCACTTGAAAGCTTTAGAAGCAAGCTCCATGCTCAAGAAGATAAAACACAGCTGATTGTTCTTAAAAATTCCCTTTTTAAGATCGCATTCGATAAGCTCAACAAAAAAGAGAATGTACTTTCAGAAGAGGATAGCCAGAAGCTTCAAGATTTTACCAAGGGTCAAATTGCGCTCATGCTTGTTCAAAATGATTGGTATAGCGCTCTTAAAACTCTCAAGGACTTTGCAAAAGAAGATGAAACTATTAGCTTTCGAGCTGGTGTGATAGACGGAACGATTTATGAGGCAAAAGGTCTTGAAGATCTTGCAAACCTTCCAAGCAAGGAGCAACTTATCGCGAAACTCATTGGAACGCTTAAGGCACCACATTCACGATTTGTATACAGCTTGCAATACAATACGACCAAGCTGGTCAATGTTATAAAAAACGCAGCAGATGCTGCAAAGAATTAAAAATTATTGTTAATTGAGACCATTCATCATTAAGATAAAAATGGCATGTAAGTCCACGACAAAGGAGGTGAGAATATAATATGGCAGACGAAGAAAAAAAGGTTTTATCAACAAAACTAGAAAAAATTGCAAAAGAGATTGAAGGTTTAACAGCTTTGGAACTTTCCGAGCTCGCCTCACATCTTGAAGATGTCTTTGGTGTTTCCGCAATGCCAGCAATGGCAGCAATGCCTATGGCCGGAGCAGCTGCTGGTGCAGCTGAACCTGCAGAAGAAAAGACAAGCTTTGACGTAGTCCTTACAGAAGCTGGAGCTAACAAGCTTGCAGTTATTAAGGCAGTTCGAGAAGTCAAGCCAGAACTTGGCCTTATGGACGCAAAGAAACTCGTCGAATCTGCACCTAAGGAGGTTCTCACGGGAGCTAAAAAGGAAGATGCAGAAGCCGCAAAAGCTAAAATTGAAGAAGCTGGCGGAAAAGTCGAACTCAAGTAATTGATTTCACATACTTAAAAAAGAGCCTTGCAAAAGGCTCTTTTTTTTGTTTGACAACGCTTTTTTATATATGATATCCTGATATATCTATATGTTCAAAGTACTGCGCACACATCAGAATGGATTGCTTCTTGTTTTTATGCTTCTCAGTGCTGTGTTTTTAACAACTCCAGGGCTTTATAGCTCACTTTTTCGCTCTTCCAACAAAGGCTTGGCAGCCAATGCCCAAGGTGTTTCCCAGCCTGTACCTCCATTGAGCGCAGAGTGTTCAGAACGCTGTGACACAGATAAGGATGGTACGATTACTCGTTCAGATTTAGTTCAATATTCAGGCAATCCTGATGAACGACCTCGCTTTCAATTTTGTACACAACAATGCCCTTTTGAAGGAAACGTGCCTGTATCTCCATCAGTATCTCCAGTCACGTCGCCATCAGTTTCGCCAGCGCCTTCTATCAACCCAGCTGATCTATCAGTGGGGGATTGTTCAGGAGTTGTAGCTGGCACGCCAGATGGTGTTGTTGATGCAAAAGATATTGACCAATTCAGACGAGAGCTTGGTAGAGAAGCTACAGATGCCAGCCCTCTTACCTGTGATTTTGACAAAAACAACCTTGTCGATATTATTGATTTTACCAATTACATTCGGGTTGGATATGTGGCACATGCATCGCAAACTCCGTCAGTCACTCCAAGTCCATCAGTAACACCCGAGACAAGCCCATCAGTTTCGCCAAGCGTTCAGCCATCTCCATCAGTGAGCCCATCGATCACTCCAAGTCCAGCTTCATCAGCGAACGACAGCACATCACCAGTTCCAAGTGGATCAGCTACACCTTAATATGAAAAATTCACCTTTAACAATGAAGTTCACAGTTTTCGGACTGGTTTTTGTATTGTCTGTGATATTTTTCTGGCTGGCAATCAACCAATACCTATTGCCATCGAGTGCACAATTAGACTCAAATTTACAGATTGTGCCACATGCAACAAATATAGAGTGTCATCCAAAAGGGGAATGTTATGTCCATATTCTTGGCTCTACAGAAACCCAAAATGGAGTAGCGGGAGTAACTGGCCAGGTTAAATATGGAGATTTCCTCGAGCCAGTTAGAGTTGATATGAAGGGTGTGTGTGCTCAGTCATCATTAGGATTGACAGAGCCTCTCCAATTTAATGATGATAAAGCAACCAAAATTGTTACCTTCTCAGTTGGATCACTCAAAGCAGATTCTGAGCTTAAAGGTGGAAATGGATGTTTAACTACCCTCGTATTCAAGCCAGTAGGAGTGACAGCAGATCCACAAGAAACAGGTATTGGGTTTGTTGGCCCTGCTAATTGGAAGGCAGGTGGAATGGTGCAAGGAGTACGAGCTCCTTTCCAAGTTAAGTTAGATGAGGCTAATGTTCGTATTAAGATCACATCCACAGCTATATTGCCACCAATTGAAGATGTTTCACCAACGCCAGAGCCATCTCAGCCACCATCCTGCAACCTAGACAAAGGTGATTGTAACTGCGATGGTGAAATTGACACCATTGATTATGAAATGATCCGCTCATATACGCATAATGAGGGTAAGATGTGTGATGTCGTGAAAGATGGAGTGGGAGACATAAAAGATGTAGCAAAATGGATTGAAAACAACTCATTAGTTAAAAACAACATTCCGGTCAAAAAATAGCATGAAAAGTTCACGAAGCATAGTAGTTGCGATTGTTGCAGTTTTAGCTGTTGGCTTTTTCGTATGGCTTACGAACTCATATGTTTTAAGATCAAATGCAGCTCAAAAGAAAGTAGATATCACTGTTACTTCAACTGCAACCGGTACATCTTCAACAGCTCCTATCAATATCCTTGTTGATCCTGAAGATGATGCAGATCTTGTATCTGGAGCAGATGTGTATTTCGATGTAACCAACGGAGAGATTAGCTCATGGGAAGGCTGTAGCAATGTTGATGGGTCATCAACAACCTTTACTGAATTAATTACAAAAACTGGAAAAGATGCTCGCTATAGCTGTGTGGTTTTGAAGGAAGCAAAAGAGCTTCCAAAGGCAATTTCTATTAAAGGTGTCGCTACCTGTTCTACTAAAAATCCAATGCACATTAAAGTTCTCAAAGATAAAACAGATGTTGTTGGACCAGTAGAAGGTGCTGAATATGCACTCGAGACTGTTACGGAATTTGATTATGCATGTGGCGGTGAAACAAAGCCAGCTCCAACTGAAGACATGATTACGTCATTCAGCCCTGAATCGTGCTCAACAGATGTTGGAGGGGATTGTGAATTTACTTTGAAAACTTCATCAAGGACTGGCAAAGATCGGATTTCAGCTATGTACTTTAAGCTTTCATACGATAAGAATATCTTGCGTGCGGTGAGTGTCAATAAGGATACAAAGGGGAGAAGTGTTCAGGGAGCCACAACTTCTCAAAACCTCCTTGCCCAAACTTCAACTACAGGTGCTGCGTGTAAAGTAGATACAGACTGTCCGTCTGTGTGTGCAAACCCAGCGGCATGTACAACTGTTGGAGCCTGTGACGTACCACCAGGTTCAACGACCGGAGTATGTATTTACAAAACAACCGGTGGTGCCCCTGGAACACCAGGAAGCCCTGCAACCCCATCCCCATCAACCAATACAGGCACGACACCTAGCGTATCACTCACGCCAATTATATCTCTCATTCCATCAGCAGGTCCATCTGGCATACCACCACTTCCACAGGATTGCTGGATTGAAGTTGTTGATAAAACTCCTGGTGAGCTTGGATTCCTCTATACATGTAAGCAAAAGGCTGCACAACTCCCAACATCAATTTCACTCCCAATCAAATTTGATGCTATCGGAAATGGAGATGGAGATGTGCGGATATCTGCAGTACAGATCGCAGGTCCGGACATTGTAGGGGCGTATTCAGTACATAAATCTCGCGCAGAGTATAGTGTTGGAGGAGGTACTCCAGGTAATTTGAAACTCAATATGAAACTGAGACTTCAGTGTATTCTCAATAAGCCAAGGGGTTCACAGACAGTAAAAGTAAGAGTGGGCTTAGGAGATGGAAAACTCAAGAACACCATGTTTGAAACCGGTGAATTCAAAGTGGATGATAAAGGTATCTGGAAAGGAACAGTTACTTTTAAAGCACCTGCTGGAGGAGGGTACAAAATCAAGCCTAAAGCCGATATGCATATGCAAAAAGGGGTGTGTGTCAATAATCCAACAGAGGACTATCCAGGCGCATATCGTTGCGATAAGGGTGAAATCACCTTAAAGGATGGAGACAACGACATCGATTTCTCAAAGATCGCTATGCTTTCGGGAGATTTGCCTCCAGGAGATCAGGATGGCATAAGTAATGCAAAAGATATGAGTCTTCTTCGAAGCTTATTGGGTAAAAATGACTCAGAGTCTGTCAAACTTGGAGATATTAATCATGATGGTGTCATAAATGCAGTTGAGCCTGCTTGTTTGATTGGAGCACTTTCAATTCACTGGGATGAAGAATAATGATCGAGGTCAACATAAATCAATCCTCAAAATATCTCTTATTATCCTAGCTTTAGTATCTGGGGTTCTTTTTGTGTCATATGCGTCGCAGACATATCTAAAAAAAATGTCGGTGCAACCGGGCTCTCTCAAGTCTCCTGAAGAATTGCAGCCAGAAGGAAAGGGCATATTTTCACTTCGTACAGAATTAGATAGAACTGTTTTTGAGGAGAAAGTGGATATTGAAGTTTTCCTGAATGGGCACTCCGAAGGAGCACTAATTGGAACATTTGATAGCGTTTTTGATGAGTTGGGCAGTGATCTTACATTGAAGAAAGTATCAGGAGTTTTTCCAAACTTTGATGTCCAGACGATTGATGAAAGAAAGGGGTGGATTAATGGAACGCTTAAAGATCATGAGGCTCCAGAAGGGGCGGATTTACATTTTACCGATCTTGCACTGCTCACATTCGTCCATTCAAAACCGGGACCATTTACGATTGGTTTTGACTTTACAGCTAGAGAAACACGAGATTCAAACATGATGCAGATGTCTCCACCAATTGATGTTTTGGCAGAAGCGAAGGGAATAACGCTGTATACAGGGTCAAAAATGCGTCTTACTCAAAGTACATCACACATCATACCGAAAACTGATCTTTCCGTTACACTTAAACAAACAACAATTCCAGGAGATCAATGTTACGACTGTCCAATTTCAGCAGAAATTGAGATACACAAAGGTACAAAAGCGGAAATAGTCACACTATCTCTTGGTGGATTCGACGGCAGAGGAGTTGATGCCGAGGATATTTTTGGCTATAGATTTGAAACATCAGATATTGATGCAGGTATGATGGACCTGTATGTTGCCCCATTAACATCAGAACATGAAAAATAATAAGCATTTTATACTCCATAGCATTCTTTTTTTGTTGGCGATAGCCGCTATTTTGTACGTGAGCTATGTTGTGGGAGGGTCCGGTCTTCCCAAATCACA
>JAGORW010000022.1:5796-7288 GCA_018062605.1 Candidatus Woesebacteria bacterium
TATCAGATGCACGTATCAACAAAGTTTATGACATGATGGGTGAGATATATAATTTTTATTTTTCAAATTTCCAAAGAGATGGTATTGATAACAACGGGTCCACATTGAGAGCAGTGGTTGAACCAGCATGTCCGCGTGTTGATACACATTGGGACGGATCCCGAATGTATATATGTACCTCGACCATTGGCCTCGATGTTATCACTCACGAGATGCAACATGGTGTAACGGGCAATCTTGTGTATAAAAATGAATCTGGAGCCTTAAATGAAAGTTTATCTGATATTTTTGGAGCAGCTGCGGACAGTGGTGACTGGGATATGGGTGAAGAGACAGAAATTCATGCAATCCGAAGCCTGAAAGATCCGCTGATTCATGGAGATCCAGATAATGTATACAGTCAAAGATATTATTGTCCTACCCTTCCAAACGATAGAGATCAGCAAAATCAACTTGTTCACACCAATAGCGGAGTGTTTAACAAAGCCTACTACTTAATGTCTGATGGGGACACGTTCCCAGCTCAAAATGGCTGTACAACGACGGGCTTGGGTCGGATAAAAGCTGTGAAAATTGTCTATAAGGCACTCACAACGTATATCAGGGGAAATTCACTCGCAACTTTTAAAGATATGTACAACGCCATGAACAGTGCATGTAATGATCTTCATCAATCTTCATCTCCAGAGTGTCAGACTGTTAAAATAGCGATGGAAGCAGTCGGAATGGATAAGCCAGAAGGAGAAGGGTGTAAGGGGACTACAGTAGGAACAATGACATGTGCAGGTTCTCAAGCGCCATCCCAGGCCCCATCAGGTGCGCCATCAACATCTCCATCAGTGTCACCAAGCGCTCAGCCATCTCCATCAGTTACTCAAGCGCCAACTGATACACCTGCGCCTACATCTGCGCCAAAAGCCAATGCTCCATTGTTGTCCCCATGGTCTTTGCCTCAAATATTGGCGGGAAGTGTAAAAATTACACAAAGCGGCACACAGTATACGATTAAAGCGACACTTGAAGCGAAAACGCTACAAGGTTTGACCGGAAATGAACTGAAAGACCTTGCTGGAGATGATGCTCAAGGTCGTTTGATTGGTTCAAAAACGTTGAAAACAGGAGGATTTAAAGTCGAGAATGGGGAAATTTCAAACATTTTTTCAACATCAGAAGACATAAGTCAGTATTCAGCGTATGAAGTCTATTTTCCAGCGACAGGATCACAACCAGAACTTCCGTATTTATATGCTGATATTTCAGGTGGAGAAGAATCTGCTCAACAAAATAAAGTCGGCGTTACGCTTAATTTGCGATTCCAAGGGATAGAAAACAAGCCAAAAGCAACTGAAGCAATTCTTGTTCGCGTTGGAGTTGGCGGTGGAGACTTGAAAGAAACTATTTACAAGCAGGTTGTCTTTACTCCACAGGGTGGGGGAATATGGGAAGGAAACGCGATTTTTGATATTCCAGAGGGAAATCGCTACAAGGTTGT
>JAGORW010000022.1:7388-13733 GCA_018062605.1 Candidatus Woesebacteria bacterium
TGGTTGGTGTTATGTTGTTTGCTCAAAATAGGGTGCATGTTTCTCGTCAAACGGTTACTCCTAAAATGGAGGATACAGTAGCTGATTCTACGAAGCCACGGATGAGCTCAATTAATGGCCGAATGGGGATGACGGTGAAAGGAGCAGCAACATCGTTTAAGAAGGGCGACACTATAACTCTATTTGTCTATGCAGATGCTCCAGAGAGTATGATTGATGGATACGATGCTGTGATCCATTACAATCCGGCTCAATTAACATTTGATTCAGTGAGTTCAACACTTGAAGAAATGGATGTTCATTCAACTGATAACGAACTTGAGCCATCGAGCCGTGAGCTTGTCATCACAGGCATTCGTAGCACTAAGCGAAAAGAGCCATTTACATTCAATAATACAGGGCTTGTTGAGATAAGTTTTATAGCCCAACAAGCTGGGGATGCTTTGGTTGACATCATTTTTGAACCTGGTTCAGCAACTGATTCCAACATCATCGATAACAAGAATCAAGATATTCTTAATAATGCTGATGGAATTACAGTCACGATTCGTTAATATAATGAAATTTTCCCGAACATACATAGGCGCAATCTCAATACTTTTGGGATTATTGTTTGTTGCTCCGGAAATGGCGCATGTAAATGCTGCTACCCTCAATTTTGACCCGTCCTCTATCAAAGTGAAAGAAGGGGAGACTTTCGATGTAGATATCGTTGTTAACACGGCTGATGCGGGAGTATATGGTGTAGATGCACTTTTCCAATTTGATCCAAATGCCGTTGAGGCAACTGTTGTCACGCCCGGTACATTTTTAGATGTCAATCATAAAGAAATCAAACCGGAAGGAAAGGTATATATTGTGGGTCTTGTGAACAGTCCTGGAGAAGCTGTCCAAGGTGAAGATGTTTTAGCAACGGTCTCTTTCAAAGCAAAAAAATCAAGCACTTCGAGCTTAACGTACATGTGTGAAATTAATGACACACGAGAATCAAACGTTCTGGAAGCATCAACCGATTCTCCAGATTTGTTGGAATGTGGCCAAAATGGCAAGGCAACGATTATTGTAGGTGATGGCACAGCGCCTGCGCCAACTTCATCAACGACAAAATCAAGCACAACAACTACAACAAAAACTGGTGGCTCAGAGCTTCCGAAAACAGGTGTAGTTGACAACATGATTATGGCTGTTATAGTTGGTGGTATATTGTTTGTGATCGGGCTTGGAGCTCGACTTCTTATTTAATATGGACAAGAAAAAACAACATATTGTTTCAATCGTTATCGGGATTATTCTAACGGTTCTTTTGTTGATTATTGGAGTTCGAATTGTGCAGCGCAGATCTTCTCAGGCAAGCGAACCAACCAGCTTTTCAGCTCAAAGAACAGATGCTGATTCATGCAAAATTACTGCTATCACACAGTCTGATGAAGGTATTTTAGTGAGATATGGCGCAGCTTCTCCAACTTTTTTCTACAGATTTTCACCTGAAAATGTTGCTCCGCAAGGAGACGGCAGCTACATTCAAGAAGCGACTATTGACCAACTCAGCGAAAGCCGCGTAACGTTTGTGGTAGAAGGCCATGAAAATATTACAGCAGCCTGTGATCCGTTTTCTGGTGCCGCAAGTGCCACCGACACTCAAAGCGGTAATGATTCAATTTTGCCAACTGCAGAGCCTACAGTAGAGCCATCAGCCGCTCCAACGGTTGAGCCTACTGTGGATGTACCAGAAGAACAAGAAGCCCTTACTGTGGAAGCTGCGGCAGCTTTCTACGAAGACAATCCAAACGAACCCATGGCAGGATGTGTCAAAGAGTTTGAAAATGAGTATCTCGGACTTGCAAGTGCGTGCGGAAAAGCCTACTACCAGCGCGATACAACAAGTAATTAGCACCTCTTCGATTCTACCATATCTTTTTCTTGCATCTGTACGTTCATTGAAGATAGAAGCGCACAGAGTAGGGGAAAGCAGGGCGGCAGCCATTTGACCTGCTTTCCACATCTAGGCTATAAAGATGTATTGGCTTAGTTTTATGGGGTGCCGCCCACATCCTGTCCTTCTTTTCCGAGCGACTCGGCAGCGCGCTCGAATTGGGAAGAGTGCTTGAACCATTCGAAAACCCGACGCGGGATGTGAATGGCTCGGTGCCACGCACTTTGCTTCGGATCCTGTGTCCGGTCAGCTGGTCCCATTGGAATCATCTCTTCTTGTTCATCAACAAGCTCATCGCCATGCTTGCGCTTCATGCGCAGTGTAACGTAGATGACGCCTCCTGCGACCACCGTGGTCGCGATAGCGATGACGGTGAGAGTATGCATTTTCCGCCAGTCTCCATCTTTCTCAACCCACTTCTTGATCAGACGTGACATAAGTTCCTCCTAGGTGAACAGGATTGGACCATTAGTATATCAGATGACAACGTAGAGGTAGGCTTGCTGTTATTATGGAAGAAGTATAGTAAGTACGAATGTGATGACAGGGGAAACAAACATTTCAAGCATTGATCTTCCTCCAACGAAAGGGAAAATAAAAAAGAGGAGGAAAATAATGCCATATTTTTCAAGGCTATACCACTCCCGAGCTTGATCATCGCTCATAAGTCCACCTACGATTTTGAACCCGTCCAACGGGGCAATAGGGAGCATGTTGAAAATTGCGAGTACAACATTAATAGCAATGAACGTAAAAAGGAATACGCCAACGAGTGATTCGGTCCCAATAATATGCACCAAAACTGTTGCAACAAGCGCCATCACAATATTTGAGGCCGGGCCGGCAAATGAAATCAGGGCTGCATCCCGGCGTGGGTTTTCTAAATTATAGGGATCAAAAGGAACCGGCTTGCCCCATCCGAAGCCAATAAGCAAGAAGAGGAGGGATCCAAGTGGGTCCAAATGAGCTCTAGGATCTAAAGAAACGCGGCCAAGGGCATCTGCTGTTGGATCACCAAGATGATCAGCCATTTTTGCGTGTGCAAATTCGTGCACTGTCACGGCAATCACAATGGCAAGAAGGCGAAAAATTGTTTCAAGTGGATCTGAAAATAGTGATGCAAAATACATGTGGTATGCTCTTTTGTTGATTTTAAACAGTATCTTTGTTATTATACACTAATCAAATAGAGTCTATTTGGCAGGTATAACAGCCTCAATTACATCAAAACGAGCTCAGAGTGAGCCCACACATCACAATTTTTATGGCTAAATGTTACGTCTCAGGGAAGACATCACAATTCGGAAGCACGCACAAACATCATAGAGGTGTTGCTGGAGGTCGTTGGAGAAAGCGCGCACAGCATGAAATGCGTATGTTTAAGGCTAACTTGCAACCTGTAACAATTATTGAAGATGGCAAAAAGAAGAAAGTTAAGCTCGCAACTGATGTCATTAAGCGTATCAAAAAGGATATTCGAGACGGTAAGCATCCAGTAGTTCAACTCGCATACCCATCTGCCCAGCTCAAAAAGATCATGAATGATCGCAAAGCTGCAAGATCTGCGGCGGCTGGAAAGTCTGGTGTAGCAGTAAAAGCAGTAAAAGCTCAAGCTGTTGAAGCAATCACCCCAGTAGCGGAAGCTTCAGAAGCATCTTCTAACTAAATCTCTTCCTGTTTATATTGAGGTGAAGCCCATTTCATAATTCATTCATTTTCTATGTGTAGGATAGGGGAATGTTATTGAATAGGAAATCATTTAATAAGGTGCAGACGTATGAAACAGCTAAACTTTTCTTGAGTTCAGCTCAGGGTGCCTTTATTGCCTTATTAGTGCTTATGCTTTCAGATGAAACTTTCGTGAAAAAAGTGATATTTGCTATTTTGATAATAATCCTGATATATTATCTTTACACAATCGCCATGCAAATGTTAGAAATTACTCCTAAAAGAAATGATCGTTGATTTCATTAAAGATACTCTTAATTCTCCACTCATGTATTTGGGGGTAGTGATTCCCATGATTATATTCGGAGCGCATTTTTTCATTGTAAGGCCAATACTAGAGGGTGCAAAAGAACAAGAAGAGAAGCGTTTAAAAAAGCAAAAGACTCACACGGCTCTTTAAAATGCCCACTACTCTTACGGTTTCTCATTGCTATATCAGCCTCTCTTGAGTATACTATATCTGAAGTGGTGCCCAATGCATCACCATCATACGTATGAAGATTCTCATCGCCCCACATACAATTCTTCTTCAACCTGCTCTTCCTGTAATGAAAATTGACTCGAGAATAAAGAAAATCGTTGCAGATATGTCAAAAACACTCCTTGCCCACAGAGATCCTATTGGCGTGGGGCTTTCCGGCAACCAAGTTTCAGTTTTGGAACGCATATTTGTAACACGACCAAATGAAAAAACGACCGAGATTCACACATTTATTAATCCTACAATTGTCGATATTGACGATGGCAAAAAAAAGCGAAAGCCAATCTTAGAAGGGTGTCTCTCAATTCCTGAAATTTGGGGTCATGTAATGCGCCCTGAAAAAGTGAAAGTCTCATATCTGGATTTAGACGCAAAAAACCATTCAACGTGGTTTGAAGATTTCGAAGCCATTGTGATTCAGCATGAACTTGACCATCTCGACGGCATTCTTTTTACCCAACGCGTACTTGAGCAGGGCCGTGAGCTCTACAAAGAGGTTGATGGCGAACTAGAGCCGTGGAGGTTATAATGAAAGTATGAAAGCGTTTCTTGGCAGTCTCTTCAGCTCAAAAAAGCACGTCTATATTTTTTTCACGATTCTTCTTGGTGTAATTGTTTTGACAAATGCCAAGTGGGGATACGGTCTTTTGGGTAATGATAACTTTTCACCAGAACTCAACCCCAAAATCACGCTTCAACGGAGCCTTCAAAATCCTGGCTGGCGAACCTACCGTGCATTAGGTGTTCCTTCGGACAGCGAACAAGCCGATACCATCCGCGCTCTTATGTTTTACCTGCTTTCATTAGCCAAAGTGCCGTACTGGGCTATGTCACAACTTTACTTTTTTGGAACATTAGTTATTGCGCTTGTGAGTGCTGGGAAGGTTGCAGAGATTGTCCTTGTCAGTAAAAAGGATGACGAAAAAGAGGCTTCCCACGCATTTCTTTTTGGTGGACTTTTTTACTTTTCATCCCTCCTTACAGTTTGGATATACTACTTTCCGGTCCATTTATTTGTTGCCGCATATGCTTTTTTACCCCTCGTTTTCTGGAGACTATTAGTGTTTTCACAAAATATCACAGCGAAAAATGCTCTCTATCTCTCAATCAGCGCTGTTTTTTTAGGAATATCCGGACTTACCGCGACAATGTTTTTGGTATGTTTTGCAACACTTGTCTTTCTTGCAACACTCTCATTCGTTGATGATCGATTTTCGTTCAAAAAGATACTGATTGGTTTGGGGCTCATACTTGCAATAAATGCGTATTGGCTAGTGCCCTTTGCATTGTATGTTCAGTCAAATACACACGCTTTGCAGGACTCGCTGATCAACAGAAAAATAACGACGCTTCAGGTTCAAAATGAGCAAAAATATACCGTTTTACCACGAACGTTGCGATACGGTTTTAGTTGGATGGATGATCAACTGAGTACTGGGGCATATGCGTTCACAGCACGAAGCTGGTACATGCATCCAACAGTAACAATTCTTGCATATCTTCCAATCGCATGCGCAATTTTTGGCATATTCTTTGCCATAAAAAGACGCAAAAAACATGCGGTTGTATTTTCGACACTAGCGCTTCTCGGAGTTTTGCTCATAAAGGGGAGTAACGCACCAGTGGGTTTTATATATTCATATCTTCAAGATGCATCTTCGATTTTTAATCAAGTGTTTCGGTGGAGATCGTCCAAATTCTGGCCTCTTCTTGCAATGTCTGTACCATTATTAGCAACATATGGAGCTCTTCATCTGACAAAGAAAAGGCCCTTCATAACTATCCTCCTTGTTGCAGCACTATGCGTATATATGGCCCCAATGCTGACTGGCTCAATGATTCGATCGTCTATGTACGCAAAGGTTCCATCAAGCTATTTTGCGCTCGCGGATCATCTTCAAAAAACCAATCCAACAGCTCGTATATATGTGGCGCCCGAAGCAAATACACTCTATTTTAGAAACTACTCGTGGGGCTTTTTCGGGTCGGTAATGCTTAATTATATCTTGCCGAATCCCACATTTGAAAAGGCCCTAGTCATTGGCTCATCAGAAAGTGAAAAAGCATTTAATGAGATAAAAAACGCATATTACTCTGCAGATCCAGATGTATTTAATAAAGCACTTGATAGGTACAACGTTGCCTATGTTTTAGAAGATAGGTCTGTGTCAACAGGGGAGAGTGGATATGCATATGACTTATC
>JAGORW010000085.1 GCA_018062605.1 Candidatus Woesebacteria bacterium
GCTATTGCTGATCCAGATAATAAAGATGAGTCATACGATATTGTTCCACTCCCTTTAATGAAACGTGGCTATGCCATATATGACATTGGCCCACGAACTGCTGATATGTATGCTGAATAATTTCAGCATACATATCAGCAGTTCGTGGGCCAATGTCATATATGGCATAGCCACGTTTCATTAAAGGGAGTGGAACAATATCGTATGACTCATCTTTATTATCTGGATCAGCAATAGCAGCGTCCACTGGAAGCATTAACTGCACAGGGTGCTGATCTGCCAGGAATAGCAACTTGCGTGCAACCTCGATCGCCTCATATTCATAGAGACTATCTCCAATTTCATATCCTTGCGCTTTTAAAAAAGTATTTGCTAGGGCACCGCCTAATAAAATATAGTCACTTTTTACAATGAGCTTCTCAAGAAGATGTATCTTTGATGAAATTTTTGCGCCTCCAATAATCGTGACAAGAGGAAGCTTGGGTTTCTCAATTGATTGAGAAATAGTTTCAACTTCCTTCTTTAACGCCAGACCGGAAAGTCCAGGAAGATATTTAGGGATGCCAACCGTTGTTGCCTCTGCTCTGTGTGCCATGCCAAATGCATCATTGACATATACGTCCCCTAACGCGCATAAAGCTTCCACATAATCGGGTTCCATTGTCTTTTCTTGAGGATAGAACCGAATATTTTCTAATACAAGAATCTCGGTGTGCTTTTGTTCAGAAAAAGTCTTGGGATCTTCAGCTAAGAAGTCTTTGACAAGTTTAAATGAATAGCCAGGAAGATATCGTGGTAGCTTATCTACCACAATCTTTAGTGATAACTTTGGATCTCTTCCTTTCGGGCGACCAAGTTTTGCAATTAAAATCAGCTTATTTTTCTTCAGCAGCAATTTTTTGAGTGTTGGAATATTTTGAACGATGCGTTCATCATCTGCAATTGAATGATCAGGATTGATTGCAACATCAAAATCCACACGCACAATCACGCGCTTATTCTTTACATCAACATCCTCAATTGATTTTGGATAGTTATTTTTCATCATAATATTTCATTAACATATGCCTGGTATTTCGAACATTCAGTTTACTTGCTAAGTAGGCAACTTTGGCATGGATATTATCAAGGAGAGCTTGTTTATCACTCGCTTCAAGTTTCCACAAATACTCCTTAAATGGACCCCACGCTTTTTTCCGAGCGGTGTATATGAATTGCTCATCAGTCATATCTGGTTTTTTTTCAGAAGACATGTTCGTTCGAACCCATTCATACATTTTATCTTTGATGGGCGAAGGAAGATTATCATAGACGATATTTTGAAAGCCAGTCGATAAATGAATTTCAAGTGTTTCATGCTCTGGGAATGATTGAAAAAGGTCGTCAGGAAGGGTAGAAGCA
Organism: Candidatus Woesebacteria bacterium; assembly: GCA_018062605.1. Classification (GTDB taxonomy): domain Bacteria; phylum Patescibacteriota; class Microgenomatia; order UBA1406; family HO2-37-13b; genus 2-02-FULL-43-11-A. Next base: position 1,402 of record JAGORW010000085.1, read on the forward strand.
CCATGTTGAACAGCCCCTCCCATATGATAGGTTCTGCGTGCTACCCGACTTATCTGAGTGAGCACATCAAAATCAACTGCTACTTCTTCTAGTTTCCCATCTTTTGAAACAATACCGCCATGGTGAGTACCAGTTTGTACACTTACTTTACTTATCCCTTTAAGCCTTTTCTGTTCAATCAGATGAGTATAGCCTTCCATAAAAACTTCAAAATCCTCAACAGTACTATTTTTGCCTCCAATATGCCCAATCTCACCGCCAATTGATATGGTCGTGCCTTTCGGTTGATGAGCTCTAATATATTCTGTCATATGAGCCGTCACTGAAAAGTTTTCAAATTGCTGGTCGACCAAGCTTTTCTTATCTAGTTTCACCAGTGTTGAACCATCAATATCAATGTTGTACATTCCGGCTTCAATTGAACGAGCAATTGCACCTTCTATGCGTGATATCTCAGCACTTTTATCTTTCAAATATGCTTCGCTCCTGAATTGATAGTGATCGCCTTGAATAAAAACCGGTCCTGTATATCCACTTTTTATAGCGCCAGCTAAAATAGCCGCAACAAATTCTTGAGGAGGTTGGTAGGTATATTCTTGTTCAGAAATAGCAAGCTCAAAAACTAATGGTCCAATAGCACTTTGTTGCATGAGTAAGAAAATGGTTTGAGCGATGTCGTATGTGAACATGCGCACATTGATTGCTGGCACAGTAAATCCTTTAATCTCTTCATTTCCGATGGCCTCGTAAAGCTTCTGAATAGAAGCGGAATACGTTCCATGAGCTAAGCCAATCTCTTTAATGAGATTCTGTGCTTCAGTCCGAGTATGAGGTTCACTGAATTGAGATGAGTAAGCAAGCCTGTCAATGATAATATCCGAAAGATGAGTTGGATGAAGAATCACTTTCTTTTTAATGTCATAACATGATGAAACATCTTCGTGCATTTCGTCAATAGTTGAATATAGGTGAATCATAGCTGCTCTTTAACTCTAATAGATTATAAGATTCAAGTCAACGTTTTGAGATTGCCCTAACGTCTTGTATAATAGCGCTATGCTAAAACTACAGAAGCTGACAGTCTCAATTGGCAAGAAGAAGATTTTGAATTCGTTGGATTATACCTTTGAAACAGGGAAGATTTATGCGATTATGGGTCCGAATGGATCTGGCAAATCTACCCTTGCAAGTGCTGTGATGGGAAATCCTGTGTATGATGTGAAAAAAGGCTCCAAGATTCTTTTTGAAGGAGAAAATATTGTAGAACTTGAGCCACATGAACGATCTCAAAAGGGAATTTTTATGTCGTTTCAGTCTCCAGTGGCATTGTCTGGTGTAACTGCATACCAACTTCTTCGCTATGCCTTGCATGGCTCACAGGATCCTTTAAGTATTCGTCAGAAAGTGCAAAAGTATGCCAAAGAATTGAAGATTTCTGAGGATTTGCTATCACGTTCTCTCAATGATGGATTCTCTGGGGGAGAACGTAAAAAAATGGAAGTTTTGCAGGCTGCTATGCTTGCGCCAAAACTTCTGATTCTTGATGAAGTTGATACCGGGGTTGATGTGGATGCTCTTAAATCAATTTCACAATTCATAAAAAAGCTTTCCAATAAAGACATGACGATTCTTGTAATTACACACTACACGCGAATCCTGAAGTATTTAAAACCTGACACAGTGATCGTTATGAAAGATGGAAACATTGTTGCAACGGGAGCTTCTGACCTTGCCAACTCAATTGAAAAGGGCGGGTATGAAAAAATCTCATGAAAAAGACTCCATCAGCTCCTGATTTAGATCTTACCTATCGATATGGTTTCTCCATGGATGAGAAGCCATTTTTCAAAACAAGAAAGGGGCTCACGGCTGATATTGTGAAAGAAATTTCTGCATATAAAAAGGAACCGAAATGGATGACTGATTTTCGCTTGAAAGCGTTTGATATTTATAAGGAATCGAAGATGCCATCTTGGGGTGCAGATCTTTCTGATATTCCCTTTGATGATATTGTCTACTTTGCAACGTCCACCGAAAAGCAGATGGATTCATGGGAAGATTTGCCCTCGGAAATTAAAGATACGTATGATCGAATAGGAGTTCCACAGGCTGAA
>JAGORW010000023.1 GCA_018062605.1 Candidatus Woesebacteria bacterium
AATGTATTGTTTTTCTCAGATCGTCAACGTGCTTAAGTTCGCATTTAAATGCATACTTATGTTTCTATTTTACCTTATATTTGCACGCTTTGCAACTATAGGCCATTCTGAGAGGCGCTGTTGTAATAGTACTTTGAGTTCAGTATAATCGCCTGTAGTCCTATTACATTAAGATACCTATGAAAATCAACACAATCACATTACCAAACAACCTCCGAGTGGTCCTTGTAGACACCAAAGCCTTTCCTTCAATAACCTCAATTCTTCTTGTTAATGCTGGTTCTCGTTTTGAAAACGAAAAGAATAACGGTGTGGCACATTTTTTCGAGCATATGGCGTTCAAAGGAAGCAAGAAATATCCAGATGCTTTTACCCTCGCAGCCATTGTTGATGGATTTGGGGGAGAATTCAATGCTTTCACCTCAAAAGACTATACAGGCTACTATATAAAGGCTCCAACTATTCATGCTGAGACGATGGTGGAGGTGTTGGCTGACATGATTCAAACACCAAAACTTCAGCAAGAAGAGATCGACAGAGAAAAGGGTGTGATTGTGCAGGAAATTGGAATGTATGAGGACACTCCTCAGAAGAAAATCTATACATTATATGAGAATTTGCTGTACGGTGGTACCCCCCTGGGTATGGACATTCTTGGCACTGCAAAGACCGTAACCTCATTTGATAGATCAACGTTTACCTCATATATGGATTCTCTGTACTATCCAAGCAATGCAGTTTTCGTCATTGCAGGGGGATTTGCGGACTCTGGCGCTGGATCTATGGATGCTCTAGGGGAGTATGTAATGACTCATTTCGGCGATTGGAAGGATGGCACATTAGTTCCACACTCTCCAGTTGTAGATTCTCAAGACAAGCCACAACTTCTTCTCAGCTATAAAAAGTCTGAACAAGCTCACTTATGCTTTGGATATAGAACATTCCCAGAAAGTGATGACCGTAAATATGCTCTTTCGGTATTTGCGGCAGTACTAGGAGCAGGCATGTCTTCTCGTCTTTTCACTGAAGTTCGTGAAAAAAGAGGACTCTGCTACGCCGTACGCACAATGACCGACCACTATTCTGATGTCGGAAACATGCTTACGTATGCAGGTGTATCTACTGATGTGGCAAAAGTAACTGAAGCTATTAAGGTTATCAAGGAGCAGCATGAAGATGTGGCAACAAAAGGAATCACACCTGAAGAGCTTTCCAGAGCCAAAGAGCTGATGAAGGGTCGCCTTTTACTTTCTTTAGAAGATACGCTCAATGTAGCATTCATGCATGGAAAAGAACTGTTGCACGAAGGGCATATGACTGAGATTGATGAGCATATGGCAAAAATCGATGCCCTTTCTGCTCAGGATATCAAAGATGTAGCAAAAGAGGTGGTCGATTCCCAAAGAACTAATCTTGCATTAATCGGTCCATTCAAGAATCAAGAGCCATTTGAATCAATTTGATATAGTTTGGCTAGTATCTGATATCATCAGCGCCTCACTCGATTACCAACCGTACAACATTTCTATCGGCTCTAGCTGTTTTCACAAAAAAAAGCATTTCCCGAAATCGCATATTTTACCCTGTCAAACCAACCCAAAAAAGCACAATTTCTCCCTTTTCGCATCTCAAGCTTTTCGAGTCCATTATATCGGATATAAAAAGGCCGTTTTTATTCACTTTTTAGGCTCTTTTGCACTTGCATCCGATTAAATACATTCAGTACTATGAAAGTATCGTATGGTTCAATTAGGGCTGTGTAACAGTATAGTGAAACGGGCTTGTTGCAATGCCCCAAATCTTCTTATTGGTCTGGTAATAGGCCTGGTTTTTCTGACTTTTCCATCTATTTCCTTCGCTGCCACGCATACAATTTCTACAGAAGATGAATTTGAATCAGGCACTATCACCGATATTGACACTATCTCAAGCCCTGGAGATATCAAAATTGAGGATGGGGGATCGTGGGATTCAACATATACAAGAACAGTCCCGCTTCCGTATGCCCAAGGTTCATCCGTAGTTTCAGATGGGACGTATGTGTACTATCTGTATGCAAACGATACCTACTTCACTCGATATGACCCTGCGAACAATACCTGGAAGCAAATGAGAAACGCTCCATATTCTACAAGCATCTATAAGAGCGATATGACGTATTTGAATGGGGATATTTATGTACTCTTTGGAGGGTATCAAAAAAAGTTCGCTCGTTACGATGTTGATTCAAATACATGGGACGAAGTAACAGATATCCCAGACTACATCCTCTATGGTGCATCAATTGAAACAGATGGGACATACCTCTATGTTCTAAGATCTACGAACACCACTGATTTTTGGAGATACAATCCTGCAACAGATACTTGGGCAACGATGACAGCAGCACCTGCAACTATGTACACCGGATCCGATTTGGTTTACTCTGGCGGATATTTTTATACTCCTCGGGGAAATAATACGACAACGATGTATCGGTATAGTGTGGCGGCAAATACATGGTCAACGATGGCGGTTGCTCCTGCAGCCTTGAACGGTGATCATGATATTGTTTCTGACGGAACATATATTTATGTAACGCGCTCAGGTGCAACAACGACACATTACAGATATAGTATCGGTGGCAACTCATGGACGACGCTAACTGCTCTTCCGCAAGTTGTCAATTATCACGGGTTTGTATATGTTAGTGGCGTTGACAAATACTACCTTTTCAGAGGAAATGGAACGTATGATGTGTGGGTATATAATCCGACCGGAGATGCGATGACTCAAATAACAGACCTCCCAGCAGCACTCCTTACGGGCGCAGATCTTACGTATTATTCTGGGGCACTCTATATGGTTCGTGGAGGATCAACTTCGTACTATCGATATAACATTTCTGCAAACACATGGACAACTTTAACTGTCGCTCCGGGAAGCATCTCTGGTGAGCAAAAAGGTGTTGTTGCAGGGGCGTATATTTATTATTTCATAGGCTCTTCGACAACCTTTTATCGATATGATATTGTCGGAAATACATGGTCTACTATGACAGCGGCACCCGCGGCGGTTGCTGCAGGAGACTCATTAGCATATCCCGGCTCAGGAGATTTTATTTATGCGTCTCGAGGTTCATCGACAGGCGTTTTCTGGCGATACAGCATATCGGGAAATTCATGGAGCGATGTAGCTGTAGCAGATCTTCCAACAAATATCATGATGAGTACTGGCTCCCGGCTGATGTCGGATGGCACGTATATCTATGCTCTAACCGGTGGAACAGGAAAATCGAAACTGTACAGATATGATATTGGTGGAGATTCATGGTCAGACATGGGGACATTGCCATTCACTCCATATGTAGGCACGGATATGACGTACTACAATGGGAAGATATATGCACAGACGGGAAATTATCGGCTAGATTTTTGGGAGTACACAATTTCAGGGGGTACTTGGAGAAGACTTGAGGATATGTCTGGATATTTGGGGAATAATGTCGGTCCATACACTGGTGCCGCAATTGCCTCAAATGGATCAGGAACAATCTACTCAGTATGGGGATCAACGTACCAGAGAATGCAGTCATATACAGTTTCAGCAAATAATTATGTAGCCACAGGCACATGGATCTCACCAACGATCGATTTATCATATGTCTCTTCCTATACCACACTGACGGGAAGTGCAACCACACCTGGAACATCAAGTGTTGCGTATGAAACACGAACGTCCAGTAATGGGACGACGTGGTCGGGATGGCAAGCGCTTTCTGGTTCAAATATTCAGTCAACGGCGAATAGGTATATACAAGTAAAGGCTACACTCTCCGCATCAGCTAGTAACGCCGAAACCCCGACGCTTGCAAGTATTGCAATTGGCTACAATGGGGATACAACTGCTCCAACTAATGCAAGCACATTTACAGGGTCATCACAACAAGTCTCCGGCGCGGCTCTCGTTTCAGGAAATACATATGCTTACGTTCACCCATACTTCACCTGGACGGGGGCATCAGATGGAGAGTCAACAGTTGCTGGGTATCATGTATATTTCGGCACGAACTCATCTGCGGATCCCGAATCGCTCGGTACATTCTCAACGTCCGCATCTTATGTTGTAACGCAGTCACTGACAAACGGAACGACATATTATTTACGAATTAAGACGGAGGATTCTGCTGGGAACGTAACTACTGCTACAACGGGCTTTACGTACGTGTACAGTGGAATAACAACTTCGTCTGCAACATACTCCACAACCGCAGACTTTTCAGGCACGACAACAAACACGGCTGTGCTTGGCGATCACATAAAACTTGCCACAGATTCTGGAGGTATTTGGGAGCAAGAGCGCATCTCACTTGCACCCGCAACACTCAGCACTGGGTCAAATTTTGCCTATGTTGCATCATCGGGTAAACTGTACACATTTCGTGGACAATCAACGACAACCTTTTATGACTACACAATTGCGACAGATACATGGAGTACCCTCGCAGTTGCACCGGGAACGGTTAATTATGGTTGGATCGTTCCAGGGCCATCTGGCTATTTATATGCTGCACGTTCGGGCGCAACCGCCTCATTTTGGCGATATGATATTGCTGCAAATACATGGGATGATGCAGCTGCGGCTGATGCACCACTGACACTTTCGGCAGGGACAGATGGTGTATACGATGGATCACGGTATATCTATGTTACAAGAGGAGGATCAGATGATGCTTTCTTCATGTACGACACACAACTAGATACGTGGTCAACTCTAGCGAACGTGCAGTTTGATATTCTGAACGCTGTATACCAAGGAGGAGATGTTGCCTACGATGGTACATACATATATGCAATTCAGGGTGGAGGATACTCGGGATTTTCTCGATACTCTCCATCTTCAGATTCATGGACTCTGATGCCTGCTCTGCCGCACATTGCTCAAAATGACGGTCGTATAGAATACGATGCCACTCAGGGAGCAATTTATTACACTCCAGGTAACGCACGTCTAGGATTCTATAAATATGATATTGCTGAGGAAACATGGAGCCAGCTTATAGACACTCCTGCAACAATTGGACAAGGATCTGATATTCAAAATGTGAATGGAAAACTGTATGTGATGCGCGGAGGTGCAACCCAGAATGTCTACACATATAATACGTTGACGAATAAATGGTTGATCCCCACATTTGGTATCTTCGATGGATACTTCAGGGGTGTTAGCTACAACACATTCAACTACGGAGCTGATATTGAAAAAGGTGATGGAAATAATTTCTACATAAGCAAAGGTAACTTCGACAATTATTTCATGAAGTATGATTCCTCAACAGGTTCGGTGACGCGCCTTGCAGATTCTCCAAACAGCATGTATCAAGGAGGGGATCTGATGTATGACTCAGAGAATAATAAAATCTACGCAATCACCAAAACAAGTGATCTTGGTTTTTATCAATATGATATTGCGACAAATGTCTGGACAGAATTAACGAGCGATCCGCTGTCTGCAGCCCCAGGCTTAGGTGCCACACTTGCATTTGATGGTTCCCGGTACATTTACTACGCTCGTGGAGGTGCAACCACGAGCTTTTATCGATATGATTTAGATGCGTCATCCGGTGCTCGATGGAGCACAATGACCGTTGCCCCTGCAACAATCACGTCAGGTGCAGAACTTGTATATAAAAATGGGAATCTTTACCTTCTTCGTGGAGGGGCTACCACAACTTTCTACAGATACAATGTGGGTTCAAATAACTGGACCACTCTTACTGTTGTACCAGCATCAGTCACCACAGACAGCTTCCTTACCGATGGAGGGGACTCAGACAGTTTGTTAGCTTGCCGAGCGACAAACACGAATACCTGTTACAAATATTCACTTTCAGGAAATAGTTGGACATCAATAGACAACGCCCCAGCAAACTTTAATATTGGTGCGGCTGCCTCCACAGATGGAAGTAAACTATTTGCAATCGGAGGAACTGGTGGAACAAATACATTTACGGACGGATTATATTCGTATGTCCTCCAAACATCATCAACAAGCTTCCAAACCACCGGAGATTATGCCTCTCAAACACATGATTTAACGTCCGTATACAAATTCGCAAACCTGATTGTTAATTACACATCTGCTGCAAGTGGTACAACGCAAACGCCATACACACGCACCTCGGCAGATGGTGCGGATTGGTCTGCTTGGACTGCAGCTGCAAGCAAGAAAACCAGCGGTGCAACATCGGAGTATGAAATCAAATCACCGGATAATCGCTACATTCAAGTAAAGTTTGATCTCACATCAGGAGATGGACTCTATTCAGATGTGATTGATGATTACTCAGTCAATTATTATGTTGATGCCGCTGCCCCAACTAATCCAACTGCACTATCTGCATACACCACGGCTACTCAGTCTGCTTCAATAACCACTAACACCTGGTATGCAAACGCAGCGCCGAATTTTGATTGGCCAGATGCTGAAGCTGTTGGGGGAGCAACTGACGGAACTGGCGGAGCTGGAGTCGCAGGATATTATGTGTACTTTGGTACTAATGCATCTGCAGATCCAGAAGCCGACGGCGCCCTCCAAACAACAACCGCCTACACAGCAAGCTCCCTCACCACCGGTCAAACATACTATCTGCGCATTAAAACAATTGATGATGCCGAGCTTATATCTGCAACAACATGGGAGGCTTTCACTTACAAATATGATGCAACCGCCCCGACAAACCCATCGAACGTATCATCAAATCCACCAGGATATTCCACAAACAGCTCCTTCACGTTCACATGGACAGCTGGGACGGATGCTGAATCCGGGGTCGCTGACTATTGTTACAGTACCCAAACAGCAGGCCTTACGGAAACATGTACATCCGACCGCATTGCAACTGCGTCAGCCTATACGACCGGGGCAAATAGTTTTTATGTTCGTACTCGAGACACCGCAGGCAACCGTGCTTCAACATTTACTAATGCTTCATACTATTACACCGGAGGTGCACCAGGTGGCCCGTCTAACCTCGTTGCAACTCCATCAACCAACACGCAGAATGCCTTTACCTTTACATGGGATGCACCAGAAGTTGATGGGGAAGAGGATGATATTCGTTATTACTATTCCGTTAATGCACTTCCAACTGCAGATAATGTAATAGAAGTTGGTCGTACTCGTGTGCTTCCATCTGATTCATACGCAACGCAAAAGGGCGCAAACTACATGTACATTGTTGCCCAATATCCGTCAACATATACCATTGATGAAGATCCAGGCAGCATTGATTTCAACAATTATGAATCAGTGATCTTTACTGCAAATACGTCAGCCCCAGGAGCTCCCGAAGCGATGGAAATTGCGGACGTGTCGGTTAAATCAACGGAAAGCTGGAAGCTTGCACTTACATGGAACGAGCCAACCGCAAGCGGTTCGGGAGTCGATGTGTATAAGGTATATCGTTCAGCAGCAACAGATGCAAGTTGTACAAGTGACATCACCGCTTTTGCAAATGTTGCCTCAACCACTGAGCCGTCTTATGTTGGTTCAAACCTTGAACAGCAGACATATTATTATTGTGCAAAAGCATGTGACTCAACAGGAAACTGTTCAGCTCCAGGAGACACCGTTTCTCTCTACCCAGATGGACGATGGGATTCTGCACCTGCGATGGTGGCATCAACATCAGCAGTAGTTAAAACGAAAACGGCTGTAATTAGCTGGTCCACAGACCGTACCGCAAGCTCGTTTGTGAAATATGGCAAGTCGTCAGGTGATTATGGAGATGAGGTTGGATCATCAGATCAAGTGACTGCACATCAAGTTGAACTGAAGGATCTCGAGCCCGGCACAAAATATTATTACCAAGATCTGTGGACAGACGAGGATGGAAATACAGGCCAGTCAGACGAATTGACATTTACAACCAATGCAGCTCCATATGTGGCAAACGTCGAAGTCACAGATATTAGCACGAATGATGCCTATGTAACAGCGAGTATCACGCATGCAACAACTGCAACATTGCAGTATGGACCAACAACAGCTTATGGCGGTTCAGTAACAATTCCTGTATCCGCATCCGGAGGTATCTACTCAACCCGACTCGAGAACCTCCTTGAAGACACAGAATATCACGTCCGTATTGTTGCAGTTGATGATGAATCAAATGAGTATATCGGTGAAGACCATACATTTGCAACATTCCCAATTCCAAAAATTGATGAGTCGTTGATGAAGATTCAACAAGTTTCTGGATTGCCAACAGCAACACTGCGTTTAACATGGTTGACGAATACAGAAACCTCAACAATTGTGACCTATTACCCAACAAGCAATCCTGAGCAAGCGCTTGATAAGATTAACCTCACGCGTTCTCTCAGCCACCAAGTTGTGATGAATGATTTGAGGGATGAAACCGAGTATACAATCATTGTGAAAGGGCGAGACGTTGCTGGAAATGAAACTGCCGCCGTGACAAAGAAAATCAAAACTGCTGCCGACTTGCGTTCTCCTGACATCATAAATATGACTGTTGAAAGCACGATCGTTGGTATTGGAGACAATGCAAAGGCTCAGATCATTGTCTGTTGGGATACAGACGAGCCGGCTTCTACGCAAGTTGAATATAACCAAGGGACTGGTGGTAATTATGGTTCAGCCACTCAAGAAGATACCACGCTCACAAGTAACCACTGTGTCACCATTTCTGGTGCTGAAGCTGCCGCAATTTATCAAATTAGAGCAGTTTCCAAAGATAAGGCGCTCAATGTTGGTCGCTCATTTGATACAGTTATAGTTACGCCGCGTGCAACGAAAGATGCACTCAACTTGGTGATCGAGAAGTTATCAAGCACGTTCGGCTTTTTGAAGAGATTACAAAAAAATTAACCTATGGCAGCAAACGGAAACATATTCATGCAAGCTCGAGATGTGAGTAAAGTGTTTAAAGTTGGTGAACAAGATGTGAACGTGTTAAAGAGCGTCAATATGGAGATTCATGAGGGAGATTTTGCGATAATTTTTGGGCCATCGGGGTCTGGTAAATCCACCTTGCTGCATTGTCTCTTGGGATTGGAAGCACCAACAAGTGGAACTATTCAGGTTGATGGAAAAGATTTCTATACGATGAATGAAGATGAGCGCGCAACGTTTCGCAGGCATCGAGTAGGTATGATTTATCAGCAACCACTTTGGATTAACTCGATGAACATCATGGAGAATGTGGTATTTGCGCTTCATTTGCTGGATTTCGACGTAAATTTGATAGATCAAAAAGGAAAGAAGGTACTCGAAATGGTTGGAATGAATGAATGGGCAACCTACCGCCCTCGCGAATTAAGCTCAGGACAGCAGCAAAAAGTCAGCCTTGCGCGGTCGTTGGTGATTGACCCAGTATTGATTGTTGCGGATGAACCTACAGGAAATCTTGACACTGTTTCAGGGCAAAATTTGATCCAAACATTCTTAGATGTCAATGCAAAAGGTCTGACAATCATTATGATTACCCATGAACTTGAGTATTTAAAATATGCCAACCGATTAATTCACGTTGTCGATGGAGAAGTGGTGGAGAACTATTCTACGAAGAATCGCGTTACAAAAGTTGAAATTGGTGAAGAATCCGAATCTGGAGGTAACATCACATTGCATGACCATGAGTATGCAAAAAAGTTAAATCTATAACATGAGATTGATGCAAGAAGTATTCCCAGTAATAAAAATAGTGATCAACCCACTTAACTGGTTTCATTTCATCAAGAATTCGATAGTTAACTTCCCACATACATTAAGAAAACTCTACTCATTTATCATCTTCTTTATTATTTTGATCTTCTTCATGGTTGCCAAAGCGTACTCACTTTTGATGCGAATTCCTCTTTTAGGGATCTTTTTTAGAAGAATTAAACCGCTTTTTCTTCCAGTTACAAAAACCGCAGAGAAAATCGTCGCGTATCTTGAAAAAATTAGACCGTTTCAAGTGCGCCAAAGTTATTTGGTCAACATTGCATTTGGGAATTTGCGAGCAAGAGCAAACCGAACGCTTGTTACGATTTTCGGTATGGCTGCAGGTATCGGTATTATTGTGTATCTTCTGTCACTCGGATACGGAATTGAGAGATTGGTTGTGAGTCAGGTTGCATCACTTGATGAGCTACGTATTATTGATGTAGCGGCAAGTCAAAATACTGCTCTTAAATTGGATCGACAAACGCTTAAGAAAATTAAAGCTATGCCAAAAGTAAAAGAAGTCGTGCCCTTAATTTCATTGGTTGGACGGGTCAGCTTTAATAAAGCACAGACTGATGTGTTGGTCTATGCAGCTGATGAAAAGTTTCTCGAAGTATCAAGTATTCAACTCAAAAAAGGTAAGTTGTTTACAGATGCCGGAAATGCACAAGATATGCTTGGCCAAGGTTTGCAAAAAGAAAATGGAGATGTTGCGGGAGCTGAGAATGAAGTGTTGCCAGGTGTGGAGAACACTGCTCGTGAAAATCGCTTAACCTCATTTAACATGTTGCCAGACAGGGCAGTACCAGTCTGGGAAAGCTGTTCAATTTCTGCAAAATTGCTAGGGTACACCACGCGCCTTGATGCCTCCATACAGGGTACAAAAATGTGGGGCAGTACCTATGCGCCGTATGCAAATGGTGGGCGAACTGGATATGATAAGAAAGAAGGAGACTATTTAGGAAATTGGGTAGGGGCAAAGCTTCCGCTCTTTACTGAAGGTGAGGGAGAAACCTTACGCCCGTTGTTAAGTAGAGGAGGATATCAAATGTGGGGTCAAGGATGTATTCAAGAAATGCATGTTCAGTTTGATCAGCAGCAGCTTTATGTTGGGAGCGTTTTGGGGACTTCGACAAGCGCTTCAAAAAGTGCTTCTGCCACCGCCGCTGCAATTGGCGAAGTCCTCGCATCATCATCATCAGCTAAACTTGACGCAGCGCTTGCCGCACAGGGTGTTGAAGCAACTGGCTCTGCCACACCAGCATTTGACACCGAAGTGATTTCAACTGATTCCGCAGGCATAGAATATGTGCGATTAATCGCATCAGAAGAGGCAAAATTAGCCTCAAAAAATGCGAAAATCCCGTTCTCAAAAGAGCCGATTGCCCAAGCAGTTATCACAACAGGGCTCATGAAACTTCTCAATATAAAAGAAAGTGATGTATTAGATAAATCATTCGCTGTGTCATTTATAATTTCAGAATCTCTCAGGCCAGACGTGAAAGGTCGTCAACTTTCTGAAGAGAAAAGATATCAGATTATTGGGCTTGTGGATGACGATGATAATCAATATTTCTATGTGCCATTTACCGATATGCAACAACTTGGAGTGCAGAATTTTAGTCAGCTGAAAGTGATTATGGAGGATGAGGCAGCGGTCCAAGATGTGAGAAAAAAGATTGAAACGCTTGGTTACAACACAACAAGCGTAGGGGATACGGTGGCGCAAATCGAGAGCTTATTCGCCTCCTTAAGACTTGCGTTAGGTGCAATCGGACTTATCGCCCTTGCAGTCGCATCACTTGGTATGTTTAATACACTAACTGTCTCACTTTTAGAAAGAACGCGCGAAATTGGAGGTATGAAGGTTATTGGAATGGTATCTGAAGAAATTCAAGATCTATTTTTGGCAGAAGCTATGATTATGGGATTTTCAGGCGGCATCGGAGGGCTTATGCTTGGTTTTGCATTCGGTCAAATCACGTCAGTAATTGTATCGGTATTGTCTGTGACTCAAGGTTTAGGTTACCTGAATCTAACATACATTCCAATCCCCTTTACTATTACAATTCTGATATTATCCTTTATTGTAGGAATTGTGACGGGGCTGTACCCTGCAAAACGAGCTCGAAGCATCTCAGCGCTGAACGCATTACGTTATGAATAATACTGATATGGCACAAAAGAATACTCAAAAAAACAAAGGGAAAAAAACAAACACAAGAATCATCATTAAGCCCGAGATGAAAATAGTGGGTGCAAAACCAACAACCACAAAAAAAAGACCATCAATTGCTGCGACCAATATTACTGACGTACGACTTGAAAAAGATCCAAATCATCTCAAACCACTCCTGCCAATTGAGAAAACCGACATGAAGACACAGTTAGTCATCTTGTCATTTTTACTTTTTGTCGGAGTGACCTGCCTTGTTGCCGGAACAATCCTTGGACTCGCCAACCTTAACAAGCTCAAGTTTTTGAATCGTGGATCGCTGCCGCACTTCACATTACCAGAGGCAATAACACTAAAAAATTCGCGCTTTGCAACGAACGAGACAGCCTATCAATCAGGCACAGTTTCACAAGGAGATATTCATGTAGCCGATCCATATACCGTTATCTCAGATGTAATCAAGAATGATTCAGAAATAATCTTGATAGATCTAAGACCTTCAGATACATTCAAAGATAAACATGTTAAAAACTCTGTTAGCATCCCCTTCTCAGGATCAGAAAAGGAAAGCAAATCATTTGTGGAAAAAGTAGAGCAGATTAGAAAAGGGAAGCCGGTGGTGCTTTTGCCTTACAGTGCAGCTTCAACAACAGGAGAGCAAGCATATATATTATTGGACGACAGGGGAATTGACACGTCCGTGATGAAACAGGGTTGGAATGAGCTATACAATTTGCCTAACATGTGGGTGCCAGAAGACAAGTGGCAGTCATTTGGGATGGAGAAATGGGTTGAGTTTGAGGAATAGATTATGATTCTTTTGAAATTTAACGTCGCTTGATTATGCTAGAAACACTTCAATTGTTCCCATATATTTCAGTGTTCATTTTTATTTTGGGCCTTTGTTTAGGCTCGTTTTTTAACGTTCTAGCTGACCGCCTTCCAGACAACAAGTGGCCAATCGGACGTTCAAAATGTGACTTCTGTGGACGGGTTTTGAAGTGGATGATGCTTTT
Organism: Candidatus Woesebacteria bacterium; assembly: GCA_018062605.1. GTDB lineage: Bacteria > Patescibacteriota > Microgenomatia > UBA1406 > HO2-37-13b > 2-02-FULL-43-11-A. The sequence goes on from JAGORW010000023.1 coordinate 12,907, forward strand.
TCCAGTTCTTTCGTACGCAGTGGGAAAGGGTAAAAGCATATGTTGCCGAAAAAATCTTTCAGTGTGGTATCCAGTTTCTGAAATATTGACAGGGGTTGTGTTTGTTGGGGTATGGCAAGTGGCAACGCTGAAAGGATGGACAGGACTTGAAATCGGGTTGTTTTACATAATTGCCAGCTCATTTATTGTGACA
>JAGORW010000086.1 GCA_018062605.1 Candidatus Woesebacteria bacterium
TAGAACATATCTAGTTTTGGTCCATGGTTAATAACACCAACAGCAGTAAGTTCTTCTCGTGCGGCGATTTCTTGGTAAGTTCGCAGCTCATTATGACAGTCTTTATTACACACTGCTCCTATACAACTCTTGAGCATCCCTTTTGAACTCCTCAAAGTTAGAATACAGCCTTCCAACTATCCCAACTGCAGCTGCATTGTCGACATTCTTCTGATCATCATCCCAGAAAATGATTCTGCTTGGTTCAACCCTGAGCGATTCCAAAAGCTTTTTCCAATACCCTTCATCATGTTTCTGAAAACCCATCTCAAATGATAAAAAAGCACCATCAAAATGTTCAATCAGACCTAATGTGTTCATAATATATCCGGCTTTATTTTTCTCTTGGTCTGATGCTAGATATGTTTTAACGCCGCTGTGTTTTAACTGGTCCACAATGTTCAGGACAGAATAGTCAATTTTAGTTTCACCTGACCACCAGAACTCAAATATCTCATCGACAGACTTGTTAATCTCCCATTTTGTTAAAAGTGCAGGAAGTTCTTCTCTTAAATCCACTTTGTCAGTCATTGATGGCATAAGAAATTCTTTGACAAAGTCCATAGAATCTTCAGGGGAAACCCCACATTCTTCTACCAAACGATCAGTGAAAAACTTTTCTCTTGGAGCAATCACCACTCCATCTGCATCAAATAGCGCAATTTCAAACTTACTCATGCTGAAAGTATATCAGAGGTAGTCGGGAGTTGAAATATCAGGCCTTAGTAATTTCAGTTAGGTACCTAATGCTCGAAGTCTATATTGCGACTGCTTTTATGATACTTCTATACTAAATAGTACTGATGGTCATATGAACAGAATAGTATCGATATGTTTATACCCTAGCTAGATCATCCCTGCTATACTTCTGTATATGAATATTGAGTTTGAAGCCACATTCCCAAACATCTCAATCGCTGACGTGCAGAGTCGACTTCACAAAGTTGGTGCAAAATGTGTAAAAAAACGCACGTTATATAAACGAGTTACATTTAACTTACCTCATAGGGATCCGAAGGAACATATCTGGGGCCGGGTGCGAGATGAGGGAAATGTTATTACGATGACGATAAAAGAATGGCAAGATGATGGGATTGCAGGTCAGAAGGAACTTGAGCTACAGGTCGATAATTACGATACAGCCGTTGCATTTATGAATAAGTTGGGCTGTATTCCTAAGTCATATCAAGAAACATATCGTGAGGAATGGCGCATACGTGATGTACATGTCACTTTAGATGAGTGGCCATGGTTAGAGCCACTTATAGAGATTGAGGGAAAAAGCGAAGAAGCTGTTAAAGAGATTGTTGCGAAGCTGGGATTTGATTATTCTCAGGCAATGTTTATGACAGTGACAGCATTGTATATGGATAAATATGGGCTTTCACAGTATGAGATTGATAACAATATTCCGCGCATTACTTTTGAGGAGAATCCATTTGTAAGGTAGATGCTATAATAAACCACTTGAGTCCAAAGCTCGCTATCCCCTCTCATTATATTCCCATTTTTCGAGATAGTGTTTGAAGGCAGATTACATAGAACTGTTGCAAAATCTTTCATAAAAAAGTACTCTCAATAGTATGATCAAACATCCATCCAAGCTTCTTATTTCAATAGTAATCTGTGAACTTGTCGGACTATCTGGGATTCCGTTTACTTCCTCTGCAATTCCCACATGGTATGCAACGCTTTCTCGGCCATTCTTTTCTCCGCCAAATTGGATTTTTGGACCTGTGTGGACAACCCTTTATGCGATGATGGGGATATCTGCATATCTTGTATGGATGAAGGGCACAAAAAACCACAAAGTAACATATGCATTACGGATCTTTGCTGTTCAATTGATGCTCAATTTTGCATGGTCACTACTGTTTTTTGGGCTGCGAAATCCCCTATTTGGGTTGATAGATATTGTGGCGTTGTGGCTTGCCATTGCGTATACGATTCGCCTGTTCTGTCCCCTTTCAAGAACGGCTGCATATCTTTTAGTTCCATATATATTGTGGGTAAGCTTTGCGACACTCCTGAATCTTTCAATTTTTCTTCTCAACTAGCGTATTAGATTGTTAGAGCAGTCTTTGTTATAATTGACACATGAATCCGTCTATTCAAAAAAAACTTGATACTTTCTTCTTTCAATTCACGCATAAAAAATATACGAAGGGTGAGATTCTTATTCGTGCAGATGAAAATCCGTCTGGAGTACTGTATCTCACAAAAGGACATGTAAAAGTATATTGCATATCTGAAAAGGGTGACGAAATCATACTTAACAGCTTTCAACCCATTTCATTTTTCCCTATGTCTTGGGCAATTAATGATGTTCCTAATAGCTATTTCTACGAGGCATTGGACGAAGTATCTCTTTACCAAGCTCCTAAAAATGAAGTGTTAACCTTTCTTAAAAAAAATCCGGATGTACTTTTTGATTTGTTACGTCGAGTATTTATCGGGGTCGATGGCATATTAATGCGTATGACGTATTTAATGGGAGGCAATGCTTATAGTCGCCTCATAGCGGAGATAATCATTGCTGCAAAGCGGTTTGGCACACACGATGATCTTGGAACAGTTGTGAATATTTCTGAGAAAGACCTTGCTTTACAGACTGGATTGACGAGAGAAACTGTGAGTCGTGAAATGGGTGTTTTGAAGAAGAAAGGTCTTGTCTCATTTAATAAAAAGGTCTTGAAAGTATTTGATATGAAGCATCTTACTGCTGAATTATCCGATGTTTGATAATTGAGAGGCACGACGAATTCTAAACTGTTGCTTTTGTGATTACCTCTCTTGTGGGAATAATTCTGTTTCTAATCTTCGTTCCTTTGGGTAATCCAGTAGGAAGGAGATATCCTTGCCATACTCCTGCACCCACAGACAATTCTAGGTGAAGTTGATCTGACAGTTTTGGTTCATCTTCAACGTCATAGAGTCTGTATTTTCCCACAGCAAGAATAGCGTCAGCTCTATGTGTTTTATGAGATGCAACGAGAATTTCTCCAATCTCTTGTATGTTTACCCACGCGAAGGTGTCTTTTGAGTCTAGCATAAGGATTTTCGTTTGCTCCTTTGTTTCAATCAGACTATAGCTTCCTGTTTTTATTACCTGTATCATATGATGAAAGTATATTCACATTTGAAAGAATGTTCGATGATCTGTATCAACAAAGAAAAGTGATCTGAATCATCGTTTTTCTGAATGATGTGAGTCATACTATGAATAAGTAAGAAAAGGAGGTGAAAAAATATGTATGCAGAAGATATAAAGAAGCGAACAAAAGAGAATACCAATTTCAGAACTGTGCTTCATACTGGAGTTCATAGCCAAATAGTCGCAATGAACATTCCTGTTGGAGAAGATATTGGTGAAGAAACACACGCTGATGTTGATCAAATTTTATA
>JAGORW010000087.1 GCA_018062605.1 Candidatus Woesebacteria bacterium
TTCTTACTCTTTCGGGCGGAGCGATCTGTTAGGATTTTTGTAAGTGTTTCGTTCATGTTTTCACCTCCATTCTCTAAATATGTAATTATTAACTGCTATCGGTTGTGGTTAATGAGTAGCCCATGCCGTATATTGTTCGGATGTAGGAGTTGCCGTATGGGCGGTCGATTTTGTCTCGGAGATACTTTATATGCACATCAACGGTGTTGCTTTCTTCATCCATGCCGCTTTCCCAGACGTGTTCGAGTATCATTCCGCGGGTGAGAACTTTATTTTTATTCTGTGCTAAATATTCAAGCAGATCATATGCTTTCTTTCTCAAGCGAATAGATTCTTTTTGCAAAGTCACTTTTCTATGAATGGTATCAATTGCAAGGGAATCACAGACTAGGGTGTTGTTGGAATAGACATACCCAGTGCGGCGAAGGATCGCTCTTACGCGTGCTAACAGTTCTTTGGCACTGAATGGCTTTACAAGGTAGTCATCCGCGCCTGAATCAAGGGCTTTTACTTTGTCACGAATGGTGTATTTTCCTGTTAAGAAGAGAATAGGAGTTGTAATTGATGCTTTTCGTAATTCTGTACACACTGCAACACCATCAGTATCCGGAAGCACATAGTCAAGAATCAGGAGGTCATATTCATTAATGCACGCTTTATACACGGCTTCTGTGCCCGTATACACAATGTCAACAATATATCGATTCTCAAGGATATCTTGAATCGATAGAGCTACATCTGGTTCATCATCCACAATAAGTATTCGCATTCCCCTTTATATAATCCAAAGATGAAATAAAGATTAACGATTACCCTATATTACTTTTCAACTTTTTCCTTCCTTCTTGACCTCTTCACCTCTTCACTTCTTCACTTCTTCACTTCTTCACCTCTTGACCTCTTCACCTCTTCACCACATAATACACAAATGCTTCATCTTCTACATCCTTTTCAAAATTCAACTCTAAGTACTGTAAAAACTCATCACTCTTATATGAAGATTTCTCAACAACAATAACGGTTGGATCAAACGCCTTTACCTCCTTAACATACAACCGCTGTCCATTCTCCCTTAAACCTTGATGATATGCAGGAATAAAACTTGTTGTTGGGACAATCCCAGATTGGTCATAGAACCATGGATTATCAATATTCAAATGAACTTTATCACCGGCATACCGAGTGGTTAATTTCTGATTTAAGTCGGCAATGTCACTTTCAATTGGTTTTAAAAAATATTCTTGCTTGCCACTTACAAAGTCATAATACTTTTTATAATATTTGATTGGATCAGTATCGAGCAAATATCCTTCACCTTGTCTGAAAAGATATTGGCCACTGGCAAGTCCAAGGGTAATCACGACAATTAAAATCCGACTTCTTGTGAGGTGTTTATATTCCCAAAATTTAGATACAGTGAATCCAATCAATAATGAGAGACTGGGAATCATTGCTATTAAATAATGGAGATATCTTCTCCCCGAAAGGAGTGCAGAAAAATATTCAATAAAATATATGCTTAAAATAAAAAGTGCAGTTTTTGAAATTTTCTTAGTCCGATAAAGTTGAAATGCTATTGTGTATGCCACCAGTAAAAAGAAGATGCGAATTTCTTGAGTAAGGTATGGCAGTTGATAAATTTTTGTATACTGAACATTTCCTAAGAAGATTGTTCTCAACCCCATTTCCAATGAATTGTGGTACTGAAGGTATCCGAGAAGTGCAGAAAGGGGAATCATGAAGCCTGCCGCTAAAGCCAATAATGATTCAAACATTTTTCTGGGCGTCTTCTGGTACTGTGTCAAAACAATAAACAATCCAAGAGCGCTCATATCAAATAATGGGTGAAATTTAATCCAAAAACCTAGTCCAAAAATAACTCCTGCTATAAGTAAATCTCTTAGGCTTTTTGATAGACCAAAATAGAGTCCCCAAATCACCGCGGGCAAGAAAAAGTTTTCTCCATTTGCAATATTTCCTTCAAAAAGAGGAGTTCCGAGTAAATACACAACAATCAAAAGCGTTAAATATGCTGCGACTTTACTAAACTTTAGGCGATTAACAAGCGCTGCAATACCAGCTAAGCTGATAACTCCGGCTAAAATATTAAGAATCCGGATAACTAGGAGCCCATTCTCAGGATTACCAAGCATATATAAAAAGTAGATTCCTGGCGGTTTATTGTCCCAAACCTGCGTATACAACACTTTTCCATTTTCCATTGCGTATGCCACTCCTGCATATACTCCTTCATCACCATACCAGTGAGGCTCAGAAAGTGACGGCACTCGGAGAATGATGAAGATGATGATAGAAAGAGTCAGTATAATAGGTGATATAAATGTCTTAGTGATGTTTGTCATAATTGCATGCCGATCTTTTCACACATTATACAACGAAAATACACTATAGCATTGGCGCTTCTCATGCTTGTGGGTTTTTTGATGATTGCCCGAGTGGCCTTGTTACGGCATTGGGCTGTGAATTCCTATCACTTTGATTTGGGGAATATGCATCAAGCTGTGTACAACACATCACAAGGGCATTTTTTAGAAGTAACTGATCCAAATAGGTTTCATCAAAGCAATCGCTTGGCATATCATTTTGATCCAATTTTGGCATTAATTGCACCATTGTATTGGATATATCCGGGTGCTGAGACGCTGATTGTTGTGCAGGCATTGATACTTGTATTTGGGGCGATTCCACTATATTTACTCGTTGTCAAAGTATTGAAAAACAAGCTCTATGGGTTAGCTTTTGCTGCGATGTATTTGATGTTTTACCCTATGAATTACACGGCGATTGCTGATTTCCATGCGGTAACTCTCTCAACAACATTTGTTTTATGGATGTTTTACTGTGCAGAGGTACGGCGATTTGGAGGGAGTGTGATTTTCATGATTTTATTGTGGATGACAAAGGAGAATACCGCATTATTGACGATCTTCTTTGGGTTATATCATGTGGTATATAAGAAAAATCGCACATTTGGAGTGGTAACATCTATGGCGAGTATCGTGCTATTTTTCCTCATGATTCGAGTGATTATTCCATCGTTTCGAACAATTGATTCTCATTTGGCTGGAGGGTATTACACGACTGATATTCTTGAGAATGTGCGCAGAGTGTTTAGTCCGGACACTGGTACCTACCTTCTTAATCTCTTCTCTCCAACTCTTTTTATGTCCCTTTTATCTCCGATTCATCTGCTTATCGCGTTGCCGGAATTTGCAATCAACATTCTTTCAAAAAACACAAACATGCGCGCATTGCAGTATCATTACACAGCTCTTTTAACACCAATTTTGTACATTTCATCTATTTATGGAGTCGCAAATCTTAAAAAATTCACAAAGAACTTATTAAGCGTTAA
>JAGORW010000024.1:0-8108 GCA_018062605.1 Candidatus Woesebacteria bacterium
GAGGCCGGTACCCATTTGGTGCCGGCCTCTTTTTTTTGCCTAAAATGGATCCCCCCACTAAAAACCCTGCGATTTGTCTTCTTCACTTCTTCACAACTTCACTATTTTTCACTACTCGAAGTCTGTACCGATTATGATCACGATGTCTGCAGTCTCTTCTTCGTCGAGCTCTGCGGCATCGGAGATGCTGACATAATCTTTGAGGTCATTTTGAATGAGGGAAAGTGCATCTGATGACTCCTTTTTGATTTGAACTTCTGTCTTTGTGTAATCAAATGTGTCTGCGTTTCCTGTTACTATGTCGGTGAATCCGGCTTCTTCTAAGATTTCTTTCACTTCAGTTGCTTTTCCTTTTGTACCTGAACCATTTAGAAGTTTTACTTTGAGCTCATCGCGTGCCACAGATGGCGTTGGAGTAGGCTTTTTTGATGGTAACGGGGTTGGTTTCTCTGCGATTTCTATTTTTTTTGCGTCCTTAGTTGGAAGATTGAGTGAGAATTCAGCTAAGTTCATCTTCGATAATCCATAAATGATCCCGAATGTAAGTGCAAATGAGCCGACGAATATTAAAACTGTTTTCATATTAAATATCTCGCGGAGAATTCCCCCGCCTGAAGGCATTGATAGTGATGGCATTCTTCTGCCAGAAGATGAGCCTGTCATGCCTTGGTTCAGAAGTGTAAAGTCTTTATGCGATTCTGTAAATATGAATGCACCAAAGCACACATCGTATGAAATAACAGAAATATTCTCGCTGCCACTTGGAATAATCATCTTGAGAGCATCGCGATAGAATGTATCGATAATTTTCTCCAGTGGATTGGTCCATGCGCCAACATCTTTTGTAAAGAGATCTTGTCTGACAGTATTTGATTGAGTTCCAGATAAGATGAGGCGATTTATTTTTGCATTGTCTTTCTCTTGCTTGGCTACGACTTCTTTCAAGGCAGGTTTAATATCTTCATCTAGAGGGATTTTCTTATCATGGGTTAAACCAAGGGAATCGTAAATATACGCAAACGATTCGTGTTCATTGTAAGAAGCAAAAAGGATATTCTCTTTTTTGTCGGCGCGCAGTGTCTTTTCAAATAAGGTGTAGTACGCGATCGATTCAGGGACAATGCGAGCAATTTTGAGCTGCAAAAGGCCAAGAGCTTCAGAAAGCGGTTGTAAGACTTCATGGTCAATACCATAAAAGAAAACAGTGCTTTCGGATTCATTAGATTTTACATAATAGTCATGGTGGGTGGTTTCGAGTGAGATTTTGAGTTCATTTCTGACCTTATCTTTCACAAACGGCATAATTGCGGATTCAGAAATGTCTGTTGGGACAGTATATCTTCCGAATGAAAAGACATCTTGAGGTAAAATCAGACAGACTTCTTTATCTGTGATTTGCTGAGGTGTGGCGTTGGTGAGACTCTCCTTGATGGCACTTGCAATAAGATCGACGCTTTGGAACCTGCCATCTAAGATAAAATCGCTGGCATGAGTCTTGCTGAAATGAGCAATAGAAAATTGGCCAAGGAGTGTTTTGGTAAATCCAAGTGATTTAACTGAATTTTTCCCAACGTAAAGGTAGACCATGCTTTTATATTAATGTGTACTGATGAAAAAAACAATACGAGAAGCCATAATACTGACTTTCTCTCTCACTATCTCCATTGAAACATATATCCAACTCCATATGCAACAAGCGCTGATGTCCCTCCAATCAAAAGAGTCTCAGAGATGCATGTCATGATGTTTCTGTTTGTGACCTTCCAGCGCAGTACTCCGAGAAGAATCAATGCAATTATTGCACTGAGGATTGAGTATAAAAAGTGAGCTTGAATGGTGGTTTGGAGTAATAGATATGGCAGAAGCGGTACGCATCCAAACACGATGAATGCGAAAAAGGTTGCGAGGCTTGTAAGGAGGGCATTTTCGTTTCGAGAATCAGTCATATGCATAACGTTTCGGGTCATAAAATCAGCCCAATAGTTGGTGTTTTTTGCATATATTGATGTAATTGTGTGAGCATCTTCTTTGTTGAATCCCTTTTTTTGAAGAATATCTGAGCTTACCTGTGTATAGGATTCTGTGTTTTCTGACAGCTTTTTCATAATCAGTGATTGTTCTTGATGATAGACATCTTGATCTGCGCGTACTGATAGGTAGTTGCCAAGTCCCATTGATGTTGCGTCGGCAAATAGATTAGCAAATCCAAAAAGAAGTACGCTTAAAACGGGAAGTGAGCTTGCTGCTGGATCAATTTGAGCGCCTGAAAAGCCTGCTACAACGGCAAACGTTGTGATAATACCATCGCTTCCACCATAGACAATTTCGCGAAGATAAACAGTGAAAGGCGAAATGTGAGTGTTGAGTGTGTGTGGATCTTTCATGTTATTGGTCCCAGGCAAATTTTTTGTATTCTCGAATGCACCTGTGGGTATTAAAGTAGCCGCCAAGCGCAATTGCATGTTTCATACGCCTAATCCATTCTGGCTTATCGGAGTAGTACATTGGGATAATGGTGTCGTGAAGTTGTGTGTAAATTGAGGCAGCGTCGGCATCATCGTCAAATGAAGCATCAAGACCTTCTATTTCTGTGCCAATCACAAAGCCAGCATCGGGTTCCATGCGATAACCTTCAATCCACCAGCCATCTGGGACTGAAAAATTTAATAAACCATTCATCGCAGCTTTCATTCCAGACGTTCCTGACGCCTCAAGTGGTTGCATTGGGGTATTAAGCCACATATCGGCACCTGCAACCAACAATCGAGAAAGTCGTGGCGAATAATCGTCTAAGTAATCAATTCGAATCTTACCTTTAAGCTTTTGTGAAATTTCCACAACCTCTTTCACAATATTTTGGCTATGTTGATCATGTGGATGACTTTTTCCACATTGAAGAATTTGGATTTTGCCTTCGCCAATTTCCAGGAGTTTTTCAATGTCATGATACATAAGCAGTGGTCGCTTGTATGCCACAGGTCTACGAGCCATAGCGATTGTGAGCACATTTTCATCGAAAAATTCTTCCGGAGTGATGTAAGAACCTTCATGCGATCTCAGCTCTGTGACATGCTTATTTGCATAATCCATCAGATCCTTTTTGGCTTTTTGATGGGTGTTCCACAATACATCATCAGGAATCATCTCAGGAGCCTTTTTAAGTTTTGATGGATCCATAATTACGCCTGGAATATGCGCCTCATACACATCTTGCATGTAAGGACTGATCCATGTGCGATGATGCACACCATTGGTTATTGCTCCAATATCAAACCCAGGGAAAATATGTTGAGAGACTTTCATGTGCTTATGAGATACAGCGTTTGTATGCTTACTCATATTCATCGCAAGTTTTGTCATATGAAGTTTCTCTTCAGATGCGAGCTCTTTGATGTGCCAGGGAATGTATTTTTCACCATAGGTATGTGCAAATGCGTAATCGAATGTGTCGTGACCTTCTGGAATTGGGGTATGTGTAGTAAAAGAGCATAGTTTGCGAACTTCAGCGTCTTGATAGCCATGCTCTTCAAGGAGGGCAAGTGGTACAAACGCACAATGACCTTCGTTCATATGGTATGTTCTGATGTCTCCATAGCCAAGTTTCCGGAGCATCTTGACGCCTCCAATGCCAAGTACTATTTCTTGAGCAATGCGTAAATCTCCTTGATCTGCATACAAATTTTGTGAAATATTTTGCGCCCACTGAGAATTTTCTTCAAAAGAGGTGTCTAGAAGATAGATAGGGACAACAAAGCCAGTTATGCCAACCATGTCGTAACGCCATACACCAACCTGGACTTGTTCATTATGGATTGAAAGTGTAATACGGTCAGTCAGTTTTGTGAGTTGGTCCATTTTTCTCCAATCAACTGATCTGAATGTTTGAGAGCCGTCGGGTTCAATATGCTGAGAAAAAATGTTCCCGTTGTAGACCAAAGACACACCGACGGCTGAAATGCCCATGTCTGCACATGACCGAAGGAGGTCTCCTGCAAGCACGCCGAGACCACCCGCATAGGTGGGTATATCGGATTCCAGCATAAACTCCATAGAGAAATATGCGACTTCAGTAAGTGCTGGTTTGGTGAGCGCCATAGATTACATTTAGCTTACTTAAAATCGACGAAGTATGCAAGTTATCTGGTGTAGAATAGTACTATGAGCGAAGGTGGAATTGGAAATGGCGGTTTAAGAGGTAAGTTACCCGGTAGAGATTTTACGGATATGTTTGGTGAAAAGCGAAGACCAAAAATGCCTGAATCACCAAGTAATCCAGAAGTTACTGGCCCACTTCTGAATGAAGAACATGAGGCTTTATTAATTGCATTACATCGACAATTACAAAAAAAACGAGGTAAAAAACCTCAATTCTGATTTAAACCCATTTCAACCTATTTAAACTAATTTCAACCTCTCTAGGGTTTCCGCCATCGTCCTCAGCTTATATTCAAATGATTCATGTTCTGCTGGGTCGTCTGGAAGGAGCGATCGGGCAGCATCCGATAAAATGTATGAACCGGTTTTAATGCGGTTAACTCTGTGCTGATAATGGTTAACAGTGGTGCTGAGTGCTTCAATTACGCCATTTTGAAATTCTGGAATATGAGGAATACCGCCACCTTTTTTTATATGCGGAATTACATATTCTTCAGCCCATGTTCTGTAATCCACTTCTTGTGCATCACGCGTGTCTATCTTCCAGTTTCCTAATGAGCAACTCACATATGGAGCTTTGGCACGATAACTATAGCAATGACCATCTGCGCGTTGGCCATCTTTTAATGCTCGAAGTTTTGCATTCAAGACTAAAAATGGCACATCAGTCCCATTTTCACTTCGGGCAATCGTAACATCAAAGCCTTTATCGTTGAGGTCATAATCGCCTTGCTCAAGCTCTTCAGGAGCCAGTTGAACATCAAAACCAAATTGGCTTAGAGGTTTGCGAAGGGCCAAAACTATAAGAGCCTCGGACATTGATGCAAGGCTGTGTTCCTTCTTATCCTTTGCTTTGGCTGCTCCAACTAAAAGCAATCCAATTTGTTGAAGATGACGCTTGGCATATTCTGCTTCAGTTTCTGAGTCGTATCGCTTGAGTGTAGAAGGATTAGTCCAATCTGGATAGGTACGTGGAGCAACGAGATTCCCTCGATGCCATGTTTGAAAACTGGTTTCGAGACTAAGTGCTGTCAACATTCCTACTATAGAAGGACCTTCTACACATTTCAAGTGGACATAGTTTTAGCTCGCTATAAGGGCTCATTTCTTTCCCTCTTAAAAGTAAAAATAATCTACCCCTTGACAAAAGAAAATGCTTGGTGTACATTACACACTAATTGATAGTGTAACAAATACACAATCAAGATGTACCTTAACAATTAGATCCACACTGTGGATGTTCACTACAAAAAAGAGGTTAATTATGTCACAACAACGAATCGGTCTTACTCGGATGTTTGAAACAGCCGCAGGAACAACGACAGGCTCAATGCACAGACGACTCGACAAAAACAACCAAGATGCGTTTGGCCTTATAGAAAGACCAGATATGATTATTGGAATTGTCTGTGATGGTGCAAGCAAAGGTCTTATGGGGCCTATGGGTGACTGGACACACAGTGAAGTTGGAGCTCAATTAAGTACTCGATGGCTGCTTTCGATTGTGCAGAAATACTGCACTCTGTTTTTGCAGCGACCACATGAGCTTTCTGAAGATTCGCCTTTCCCGTATTGGGAAGACATTCGACAGGAGTTGATTCATCTTGTCAAATTGAGTGCTGAGCATATGGATGGAAATTCAGTCGAACGAACTGTCGACTACTTCCTATGCACAGTTTTTGGTGTGATGGTGACACCCTTTGGAGCGTGTTTGTTTTCGATTGGAGATGGAATTTTCATCCTCAATGGAAACATACAGACCATTGGACCGTTCCCAGGAAACAAACCTCCGTACTTCGCGTATGCCCTGACAGGTTCAGATGTTACAGATGCTCGATCTGATTTGCTCTCCTTCAATGTTCGATATGTACCCGTGCTTCAACTTGAATCACTGGTCGTCGGCACAGATGGAGTTGGAGATCTTCTGGAGCAGAGTGACAATCTGATTCCTGGTACTCAAGAGCTGGTTGGACCAATCGATAAGATCTGGACTGACGATGCTCATTTTACCAACCCAATCTCACTCAGTCGCTATCTGTCTCGGGTTAACAGAAACTCTGTTCAACTTGACAGAGAAGCGGTAAAGCTTGTCCAACACAACGGACTTCTTCCTGATGACACAACCTGTGTTGTCGTCAGACGGAGGATGCCTATTTAGGAGGAACCATGGCAAACTACAATCTTGGTGGACGCTCAATACGAGTGTCACCGGCTAAGGCAATTGGTAAAGGAGGTGAAGCGGATGTCTACGATATTGGCGGTGGTAAGGCGCTTAAGATTTACAAAATGCCAAACCATCCCGATTACGATGGAGAGCCTTTGGCTCAGAAAGCTGCTCAGTTACGAATTGCTGAAAGGCAACGAAAACTGCGTGACTTTCCAACCACACTTCCCTCTCGAGTTATTACGCCAGGAGACCTTGCAACAGATCCAAAAACAGGATTAATTGTAGGTTTTGATATGAGATTTTTGAAAGGAGCTGATGTAATCGCCCGGCTTCGGCAACACGATTTCCGAAGTACTGTGGATGGCAACGCAATCATAAAAATCTTTCGAGGTTTGCATGAAACTGTGACTGCCATACACAAAAACGGCGTTATCATTGGTGATTTCAACGATCTCAACATCATGCTGCTTGGTGATGAAGCGTTTCTGATTGATGCAGACAGTTTTCAGTTTGGACCGTATTTTTGTGGAACGTATACCCAGCGCTTTGCAGATCCCACACTGTGTGATCCTGCACAAACGCAGTTGGTACTTTCGTCTCCACATACGGCTCATTCAGACTGGTACGCATTTTCAGCAATGCTTTTGCAATCGCTCGTTCGAGTCGATCCATATGGAGGTGTCTACAGACCCACATCTGGAAAGCCAATCCCACAGGCAGCTCGTCCTCTGCAGCGTATCACGATTTTCCACCCACAAGTGGGATATCCAAAAAGTGCGTTGCCATTGGACTATTTGCCTGATGAGATGCTCCAATACCTGCACACAGTCTTTATGAAGGACCATCGAGGCGAATTTCCATTGAAGATCCTTGAAGGCACCAGATGGACGAAATGTACAGCATGTGGAATTGAACATGCGCGTCGAACTTGCCCGAATTGTGCAATTCCTGCTCCGGCAGTGGTTGAACGAGTTCGTGGTAATGTTCGTGCAAAGCGGGTCTTTTTCACAGGCGGCCAGATCGTATATGCGGATTATCAGAACGGGCAGATTAAGTATCTGTACCATTCTGATGGCGCCTTAAAGCGAGAAACTGGCATGGTTGTTCTACAAGGAGATGTGAAGCCTCACATGCGGTTTCGGATACTTGGTGATACAACTCTTATTGGAAACGGCAATGTCGTTATTCAATATGGGAAGACACCAGGCGACGAAACCAAGTATGTGGTTGACACATATGGAACACTTCCAATGTTTGACACAGACTCGGGACGGCTTCTGATTGCTCAAAATGGCAGACTTCTGATTGATGAGAGGTTTGGCACAGAGACGATTGGAACCTTCCTAGAAGGCCAGACAATGTTCTGGACCGGAAATGGCCACGGCTTCGGGTTTTACCGGGCAGGTGAGTTATTCCGAGCGTTTGTGTTTGAACATCGGCGAAAAAGTCTGAACGACTTGGTTGATCTTCCTCGTATCAAAGGTCAATTGATTGATGCAACTGCTGTTCTGAGCGAGAAACTTACCTGGTTCTTTACGACACGTCGTGATAATCAGAAAGTTGTCAATCAGTGCACAGTTATCGATCGATTGGGCGCGGTACTTGGATCAGCTGAAGCAGAAGAAGGCGATGGATCATGGCTTGGCACACTTCGAGGAAAGTGTGCAGTTGGACCATTCCTTCTTGCTGCAACAGATGATGGACTTGTACGAGTTGAGGTTGATGGAAAGGATCTCGTTGTAACGAAGGAATTTCTAGATACCAAAGGCTTCGTGCATTCTGGCAA
>JAGORW010000024.1:8208-12523 GCA_018062605.1 Candidatus Woesebacteria bacterium
AGTGTGCAGTTGGACCATTCCTTCTTGCTGCAACAGATGATGGACTTGTACGAGTTGAGGTTGATGGAAAGGATCTCGTTGTAACGAAGGAATTTCTAGATACCAAAGGCTTCGTGCATTCTGGCAACCACATAGTCCCCGGCAAGGGTGGACTGTATGCGATTGGTGCGAATGAGATTGTTCATGTAACGATGAGCTAGTTAACTGGTAGAACTGGTTAACTGGAAGGAAAAACTAGTAAACTGGTGAACTTGTAAACTAAAAAAAGCAAGGAATCTAGTTGAGCTAGTCGATCTGATGAGAAGAGGCTAACTAAAAGGCCAAAATTCATCAGAAGCATAAATCAGAGACGTATCTCACGACGCTAACCAAAATTGCTGCATTCTGTAGCAATACAAAGCCATAAAGGAGAACCTCATGGCTACCAAGACCCTGCCGATCCCGTCGTTCTATGACCCGACCAAGGCTGACAAGGTGTGGCCGGTTGATCGTGAGGCTCGTCAGGCGGAAGCCCTCGCGTGGGCTCGCCAGCACGGCCTCCAGCCTGCCTCTGCCGATAAGCTGCGTGTTGCGTTGATGATCATCGATGCTCAGATCACGTTCTGTACTCCTGGCTATGAGCTGGTTGTGCAGGGTGCGGTGGGTGATAACCAGCGACTCGCTGAGTTCATCTATCGCAACGTGGCTTCGATCACCAAGATCATCCCAACGCTTGACACGCATACCACAATGCAGATCTTCCACCCCATCTTCCTCGTGGATGCTCAGGGTAATCCTGCTCCATCGATGACGATGGTAACGGTTCAGGACGTTGCAAATGGCAAGTGGAGAGTTAATCCGGCTGTCGCTTCTGCTTTGGCAGATGGCGACTGGAATGCTCTTCAGAACCATCTGAAGCACTACGTTGCTGAGCTGGAAGCTGATGGCAAGTTCGGACTGACGATTTGGCCGTATCACGCTGAGCTGGGTTCTGTTGGCCATGCTCTCGTTCCTACAATTCAGGAAGCGATTTTCTTCCATGATATTGCTAGGTCGAGCCAGGCTGATTACCAGATCAAGGGTGGTAACCCGTACACGGAGAACTACTCTATCGTTGGTCCTGAAGTGACGACGACCGTTGGCGGAATCCCGATCGCTACCCGCAACGACGAATTTGTGAAGGTTTTGCTGGACTACGATATCGTGTATATCGCTGGTCAGGCGAAGTCTCACTGCGTTGCCTGGACTATTGCCGATATCCTCAACGACATTCTGAAGAGTGATCCTGCTCTCGCGAGCAAGATTCGCCTTCTTGAGGACTGCACGTCGCCGGTGATCGTTCCTGGAGTTGTAGACTTCACGAGTGTTGCCAACGCTGCATTCGACCGCTTCAAGGCGGCTGGTATGCATGTTGTTCGCTCCACCGACCCGATCTAAGTTCTTTCTTCGGCACACGCAGAAACTCAGCTTCCTGAAAGGAGCATCTCATGAGCAACTCGACTATGATGGCGAATAGCCAGGTGACCCAGCTGTTGGAGGGAGCCGCAATGCTTTCTCAACAGTCCATGGGCATCCTCAGGCCTAAGGATGTCGGTAACTCGATTCGTGATGCGATGGGCAAGCCGGTTCTCAACTCGGCCTCGACTGACGTTCTGTTGGTAGCGATGATGCTGGACGACTCTGGCTCCATCTGCTTCGGCAGCAACGAGCAAGCGGTTCGGGATGGGACAAACAGTGTTGTCGAATCTCTGAAGGACGCTCGGGAGGCCGTTGATATCCAGTTTTTCCTGCGATATCTCAACGGTACGATCATGCATCCCTTCGGCGATCTCGACACTGTCCCTCTTCTGACCTCGGCTAACTACCGTGGCAGTGGTGGTACTCCGCTCTATGACCAGTCTGTGGAGTTCCTGAAGGCCCTCATCGCGAAGGCCCAGGAGTTCGAGCAGTACAACGTCAATGTGCGGACTATGTCTCTGATCGTCACTGATGGTCAGGATGCAGGCTCCTTCAAGCACAGAGCTGCGGATGTGTGCACCATCGTCAAGGATCTCTTGGCGACGGAAAGCCACATCGTTGCAGGAATGGGCGTTGACGGAGGTGGCACCAATTTCAGAGACATCTTCGCAGATATGGGCATCCCAGATATGTGGATCTATGAAACCGGCCCGATGGCCGGTGAGAGCAAGGACGAATTCCTGCGAAGGATTCGTCGAGGCTTTCAGCTGTTCTCGAAGTCGGCCGTGCGCGCAAGCAAGAGTGCGGTTAACTTCAGCCAGTTGGGAGGCTTTGGGATGACCACCCCGTAAGGTTGGTTTTTCTGCAAACCGTGTCCCGGCTGTTAATTCAGCCGGGACACTTCTTTTTATAAAAGGGTGCCTATCGTGTAAAATATACGGTAATGACCAAACCAGAACTCATGAAAAAAGCACCACCATTTCCAACACCAAACGTGGCAGTAGATACTGTTTTATTTACGATAATCGACAATCAAGTACACGTCCTGATGATCCAAATCGGGTCCGGCGTTCTAGAAAATTATTGGGCTTTGCCTGGTGGTCTTGTACATATTGATGAGTCGATTGATGAAGCTGCAAAGCGCGTATTGTTTGAAAAGGCCCATGCGCAAGATATTTATCTTGAACAACTCTATGCATTCGGAGCGGTAAATCGCGATTCTCGCTCTCGTACTATCTCCATTGCCTACTATGCTCTGATTAACAATGCAGAAACACATGGCATTCAGCAGGCAGAATATTACAAAAATATTCAGTGGTTCCCTATTCACATGCTCCCAATTGATGTTGCTTTTGATCATAAAGACATTGTCGCTTTTGCTCATAATAGACTTAAAGAGACTATTACACAGCCAAAAACGCTTGCATCTTTGTTACCAAAACGCTTCACTTTGAGCCGTCTGCAACGCATTCATGAAATCATTCTTGAACAGGAAATTGATAAGCGAAATTTCCGCAAGAAGTTGCTTGCCCTTGAACTCGTCCGTAAAACCAAGGAAAAAGAAGATGGCATGGCTCATAGGCCAGCGTGGCTTTACGAGTTTAATGCACACCCCTAACCGTGGCTTCCGCTGAACACGAAGTCAGAACTGCCATAAAAGTCCCTGAAGGGCGAGATCTGACAATCTATACACGTTTCATGGACGCTGCTTTGAAAGCCAAAGTTGAGTCGATGTTGTCTCGATATGGAGAAATTAAAGATGGTGCCGTTATTCTCGATATAGGCTCCGGAACGGGAAAGATTGCTGAGCAGATTGCTCGAGAACTGCATGATCTTGGTGTAAAAGTGTTCGCTGTTGATAACTCACATGATCTTCTAGATATCGCTGATGCAAACAGGTCAGTTATTCGACTGATTTATGCAGATGCAACTGAGCTTGCTGGTGTTCCAGATAACTCTGCGGATTTTACCATGCATGGCACTATTGGTCATGAAATCAACACATTCTCAGGCTCAGATGGACTCAAAGATACACTGGCAGCAACACTTCGTGTTTTGAAACCCGGAGGTCGTGAAGTGTGGAGAGATTTTGCAAAGCCTGAATATGAAGGCCAAGTTTTGATGAAAATTCTTGATGTAGACGGCACTGAAAGTCTTGAAGCTGCAACGAAAGATGGGTTTCTTGATTATAGCCTTCTATCAACCCGAAAATTGTTTGAGATGTTTCATAGTGAGTTCATGGGGGGCAATGCTTTTGAGTATTCAATTGTGCATCGAGATGGTCAGGAGTATATTCAACTTCCTTCTCGGTTTGCTCATGAGTTTTGTCTTCATAAAGATTACACAGCTAATTGGCGCCAAGAGATTCACGAGCAATATCTCTATTGGACGCCTACAGATGCCCATACGGCATTTCAAGAGGCAGGATTTGTCAATATCTCGGTTGAAGAAGATGATCAGCAGTACATTCGAAATACTCGATTACGAGGTCATATCGCGTTGTATCAGGATACAGAGGGGCCACTTACTGAGGTAGAGTTCCTTACGCATATGGTTGTAACTGCAGAGAAACCACTTGGTGCCGATGTCGAAGAAGCTCAAGAGATTCCAGAGGTTGACTACAAAGCGCTTGTTCAGACAATCCATGTTGATGAAGAGGCTGGAATCGCCCGAATTGGGGATAACGAGTTTAAGATTCTCAGAAAAGTTGGCACAGGTTCTCATAAAAGAGGATTTGTGCTGGAAGATGGCAAGCATGTCATCAAAATTGTTCGTTCTGATAGGGTAAATCTCCATGGTATCTTTAAGTCTGTTCAACAAATGATTGATCGCCAGCCAATTCTGAAAGAATTTGGTGTGCCATATATGCCTATCACAG
>JAGORW010000025.1 GCA_018062605.1 Candidatus Woesebacteria bacterium
ATGTCTTCGTGAAAATGCGAATGATCTGGAATTTCTTGGAAAATCTGAACTTCCCATGGCGAACCCATCGCGGTATGGGTTATCGTAACCATATATTAGCCCTGAGCCTGAATCATAATTTTCTTCAGAGCGTCCTCAAAACCAATTGGAGTCAGGGATGATCCACCTACAACACCCAAATCGATAGTACTCAGTGGCTTTCCAACTACATCCTGTTGATATGCATCCTTAAACTTTCCTTGCATTTTAACGCTGATCTCATTTGTCGCCTGAGGTGTAAACTCAGAAGCTGTTACAACACCATTTTCCAACGTAATCTTAACACCAACATGCTCTTCACCAGCAGGAGATGTGTAATCTCCCACCGCCTCATACACTCCATTTTGGAGCTTCGTATCAGCCTCTGTTGGCGGCGTGACATTTGCATCAGCAACGGCAGGTGTTGGCTTTAATGCATCTTGAGGATTCACGCTTTCTTGTCTGGCAAATTGCAAATAGGCAAGTGCTATAAGGCCAGCTGATACTGCAGCGATTGTGAGATATGAATTTTTCATAGTATATGTGCGTTTAATTGATTAATATATGAGTATGATAACTGACCTTCAAACCTATTTCAAACTGAAGAATACCTTATCTCAATTCCTCATATTTCTCTTAGTCTTTGCAATCTTGGGTTTTTCAGACATTTTTTTTAGATCTCCGGCTTTAGATCAACATCATATGATTTTAATCGTGATGACGTGTCTCGTTTCAATTGTGATTTCAATATTTGTTCTCAGGAAGATTCTGAATCGTGTGGATCTTAATCCTCTCAACATTATCGTAACTGGAATCATTATTTTTTTGCTTGTTCATCCTACAAACACACTTATTTTATTTGTCATGTCAATCTTTTTTGCGATGTGTTCAAAATTGGTGCGCTTTAGAAGTCAGCCAATATTGAATCCGGCGGCAGCGGGACTCACTGCAGCATTCTACTTTTCAAAATTTCTTACGTCGGCAGGCATCCTACAAGAGCCACTTCTGATAACCTGGTGGGCGGCTGATATGATGCAGAATATTTCCTCCAGCATGCCATTTATAAACTATCTTTTTGGAGCGGCTATTTTAGGACTTTTCATATACTTCATGAATCATTTTAAGAAAGCTCATTACAGTATTTCGTTTTGTATGACCGTTTTCTGTTTGATGTTTTTCACAAACTTGAAATACCACGCTTCGTCATCCGAAACAATAGATTTCATTCTTGCATCATTTTTTAATTCGTTCGCCTTTTTAACATTAGTGATGCTTCCAGAACCAAAAACATCGCCAGTATTCACAAAGCAACAGGTTGTTGTAGCGGTACTTACTGGAATGTATTTTTACTATGCGGCGCTTAGAGGAGTTCCAATTATAGGAACAGAAAATGCCATGGTTGAAACAGTCATATTCACCAATCTTTTGACGCTCTTCTTCAAATCAAACACCCTTTTCAGATAACATCTGTGTCATAATCAAAGTATGAATTTCTTCAAGCATAATATTTGGGCGGTGGTGCTTGCCGGCTTGATCCTCAGCTTCCTATTGCCTCCGATTGGCATATTGATAAGTCCATTTGTGCAGACATTGTTCATGATTATCATGTTCTTCAGCACACTCAACATCAGCATTCGCAAGGTAATGACAGAGATTCACCATCCAAAGAAAGTTTTCATATCTTTGCTACTTATCCACTTGGCATCACCACTCATGCTTTTGCCCTTCCGAGGATTTTTTTCGGAAGAAATATTTCTTGGACTTATACTTGCTTCAGTTGTTCCGGCAGGCATTTCTGTGGTTTTCTTGAGCAAATTATTTGGAGGAGACCCAAGTAGATCTTTGGTTGTCACTACAATTTCAAGCTTGTTAAGCCCCGTCACTGTTCCACTGTTAGTAATGATTTTTGCACAAACATCAATTGCGCTCAGCCCATTCACCATGGCAATGACGATTACAAAACTTGTAATTATTCCGTTTCTCGTAGCCCGATTTGTCGCACGAACACCCTACAAAAAAATGCTAGACAAACACACCCCCACGGTTACATTGGTTACATTATTTTTAATAATCGTAGGTATTATCTCTCCATTAACGAGCTATGTCGTTTCATCGTTAGGGATATTTATGGTATTGATTGGAGTTGTAACAGTTTTGAATGTAATTCTATTCTTAGCAGGATTTAGCATTGGAACAACCCATGAGGCAAAAACAAGTTACGGAATTTCTGCAACTTTCAAGAATTTCGCACTTTCAACAGTATTGGCATTGTCAATTTTTAACGCTGAAGTTGCACTTCCAGCAATTGCATATTCTGTAATCAACAGTTTTCTGCTCATTCCAATGCAATGGTTTATAGATGGCCAAAAGCCTCAAAACAAAGCATGAAGATGACATATGACAGACTGTGATACACTAATTATATGAGAAATTATTTTTTTGGATTGGCTGTTGGAATCTTGGTGCTTTCTTGGCATGTCTCAACAGTTTCAGCACAAAATTCCTCAGTAACCGTGCCACCATCTCCATCCGTGAGTGTATCACCATCTCCTTCCGTAACTGTAGTGACCGTTTCGCCTTCAGTTACAGTATCGCCATCCGTAACCATATCACCATCAGTCACAGTAACTCAAGTTCCAAGTGTTACTGAAGAGCCTTCACCATCAGTCTCTCCATCCATCTCACCCTCTGTTTCGCCTTCACCTTCAGTCACGCCAGTCTGTACGCCAACTGATGGAGATGCTAATGGGGACGGTTCAGCGACACTGAAAGATTATGAAATCTTTAGACAAGAATTTTCAGGAGAGGTAACTACAAAAACTTCCGACTTTAACTGCGATGGAAGTGTCACTTTGATTGATTTCGAAAAATTCAGAGCAGCCTTCATAAAATAAACTCATCAACCGATTCATACTGATTTCAACCGATTTAAACTAATTTCAACCGATTCACACCGATTTCAACTAATTCCAACCTTCTTTGTTCCATTAGTTAACCAGTTCACAAGTTCACTAGTTAACTAATTTGTGGTATCGTAAATGTATGCATCTTTTTGATTCCATGGTAAAACTCAACACGTATGTGATGGGAATGGTTGTTTTGTTTGTGATGGTTTTGACTGGTATGACAATCATTAATCCAGATTTGGCGCTTCCTGTTCCTGTGGAAGCAAGTCGAGGAGTAGTTGCTGGCGCATCGACAGATACCGCTGGGATTGCCCCAAAGCCAACAAGCACCCCATCTCCTTCACCCACAGCAACTCCAACACCAATCCCAGTTGCCGATCCTGTTCATATTTCAATTCCATCAATAGGTGTAGAAGCAGATATTGAACATGTTGGCGTTACTCCTGAAAATGTTATGGAAATTCCAAAGGATTTTTTCAAGGTAGGCTGGTATAGAAATAGTCACAAACCCGGAGAAGGCGGCTTGAAAGCGGCAATTCTGAATGGTCATTATGATACATCTGCAGGAAAACCCGCCATTTTCTTTAATCTCCAAGAGTTAACAGCTGGGGATGAAGTTATAACAATCGCAACGGATGGGATCCGATATGTCTATGTTGTTGATGCCATTGAGAGTTATCCACTTGCCAATTTTCCGACTGATAGAGTATATGGAAAGGTTGAAGGAGCAGTTTTAAAGATTATTACATGTGATGGGTATTGGCAGACAGATTCTCAGTCGTATTCCGATCGGCTTGTTGTGACAACCCATCTAGTACGCATTGAAAAGCCAATTTAGGGCTCTAGGAAGATCCAGACAAGTTGAGTTGATTTTTATGTAAAAGTAGTTCAGAATGAAATGATATAAGCTATGGATACTAATCAAACACCACAGGTACCAGATTTTACTCCCCCCACTGTTGCAACAGGCAATAGTGTTCCAACAACGTCTGTCGTGCCACCTTTTTCTGGAGCGCCAGTGAATAAAAGAAAAAGATTTGGACTTATTTTGGCGATTTTGATTGCTGTAGCTATTCCAGTTGTAAGCTATTTTGTGTATACGAATAGTCAGACGGTGAATACGGAGGCGGCTCCTATCACTTCTTGTAGAGAATTACCTATCGGCTCCTCATGCGCAGATCATAGATGGTCTGATAGAAATTGTTATGATCGTGGTAATCCTGTTATGGTTCAGTGTAGAGATGGTTCTCGTTACTGCGTACCAGACGGCGAGACATTTCAAGCCTGTGGAGACGGTTGTAAGCGCATCAATCCTTGTCAACTTAAATGCCGCAATTCTCAGGGTTTAGAACAATTCGTTAACACCTGTGAGTCACAAGCAACTCCTACCCCTCAAAAAACTGAACTGTGTGAAGAACCCTTTCAGTGCGTAGACCCAAGCACAGCTGCACAAACCGGCTGTATAAGTGCCGCCGCATCTGCTCCGATGCCCGCCAGCTGTAGCAAACCAGGAACGATTGATTCAGGCTTTTGTTGTAAGCCAAAAACAACAAGTACACCTGTGCCATCCATGACACCAACAATGACCCCAACACCAACGCCAACAATCACAGTTACACCGTCACCAACACCAGCCCAGTGTGTGAATCCAAAAATAGATGTAGAAGTTCAGTGTTTAACCTGTGGAACCCAATAATAATATGGAAACGAATAGTCAACCAATACCAGTAACAGAATCCGGAATCAACAAAAAGTCCAGAATTATTCTGATTGCGATTGCAGTCCTTATATTTGGCCTATTGGCTGGTATTTTCCTTGTCAGACAGACCCAAACCCCTAAAAAGGATGCACAAGAAATCCCAGCTCTTTCATGCCCAGCTGATGGATTCAGATGTACCTGGGTGAAAGAAGAGGGTGTCACATATGAATGCTCTATTAAGGAGTTGACTGAAGCCGGAGCCGTTGAAGTTGCAACGCCTGCTGTGCAAACCGATCCAACCACTGGAAAAGGGTTATGTACCTATTCACCACAACCACAAAAAACCTATACATGTACAGTTCGTGCAATAAAATCACCTGGATGTGAAGCCTCAGACACTGGACAAATGACCTGTCCAATCACGTCACCAACGATCACGCCAACACCAACTGCGCCAACGATGACGCCAACGCCAACTCCAAACCCAGCATGTTATGACACACCATGTACTGGAACAACAGACACTACATCATGTGCAAGCCTGCCAGGACTCTCATGTGCAGACACTGACGACACATCAGCAACCAACTTCAGATGCGTTTTGAACAAAGATTGTAAGGACGCTCCAGTTGGAGATCCAAAATCATGCTGGTGCTATGCTCCAACGCCAACTCCATCACCAACGCCAACAATCACACCATCGCCAACACCAACCGTGACGCCATCACCAACGCTGACACCAACACCAACTCGTACACCATCAGGCACGCCAGCTCCTACATCAACACCAGTGCCAACAAAAACCGTCAGCAACCCAACGCCAACTGACATCGTGGTGGTCAACATAACAAGCACACCAACGAGCTCAGTTGTCCAGACGACTTCTGTACCAACATCAGTTCCAACTTTGCCAGTTGCTGGAGGTATGCCTCAATTAACCGCAATCTTCTTGTTCATTGGAGTCATTGCTATTGGAGTTGCTCTAGCACTATAAACTATGCATATCACCGACAAAAAAATATTTTTTGGATTAGTATTTTTGATAGTATTGACGATCATGCTGGTCGTCGGTATTTCCTTTATACAGCAACCTCAAACGACATCTTCACGAGCCGATTATGACTCACCCCTGAATACCATTGGTGGGAATACAGCTACAACGCCAGGAGGGCAAGATGGACCAGGTACTGCAACTACACCTGGTGATAGTAGTACTCCAGGTACTACCACGATTGATCCAGGCACCGAAACACCTCCAGATGACAGTAGCATTACAGTAACTGAACCTGGAGATCCAGGAGCTCCTGCCTCACCAGATTCTGGAACAACTACCACCGAAACAGAAGATCCTGGAAGCCCTGCAGACTCATCTCTGCCTGGCAGTTCAACTGACCCCGAACCCGACTCACCAGCTGACTCAAGCACATCGACATCAGAAACTCCAAGTGGTTCAAGCACAACCACAACCACTACCACAGAGACTGACACCCCTACAGGTTCTGGAACATCAGTGGCCCCAACGAGCGTGCCAGTGTCGTATGTCACACAAACCCCATCAAGTTCATCCTCAACAGCAACGTATCCAACGCCAACCTCTGCACTTCTCGCTGATGGTTCAACTCCTGTGCCAACTTCTACAACCACAGGTGGCTCAACATATACGGGAACCACACCGGCAACATCATACGTCACTTCAACACCAGTTCCTACAGGAGCAAAAAAATCGCTTCCTGTCGCTGGAGCTGCACAATTCACCATCCTCCTTTTCAGTGTCAGCTTTTTGCTCGTGATCCTTGGGCTCGCGCTTTAAGATATACTTTCAGATTTGCTTTAACGCACGTGTTAATAAAGTTTTCATAATTGGTATCTATAATCCGTTGCATGGATGACATACTAGATCGATTGATTACATTTTTGCGAAAATTCCAAAGTTCTGATGGATCGTTTCTATCATATTCTTCTTCAACCGAAAATTTTGATTCTCCAGAGTTTACGTATTCAACAATTTGTACAACTGCTTTTGTATTGAATGCTTTGGATACAGTGAAAGAGTTGGCCGGTGTTAGAAATATTCAGAAAAAGGCCGCCGAATTTTTGTTAAAGAATAAGAGCGACTATGAAACATGGAACTATTGGGATCGAGAAAGCCCTGAATACACAAACTTACCTTATCCAGATGATACAGATGACACGTTTGCTGCACTTTCTGCTTTGTACACATATGACGCAAATCTAGCAAATGGCAAAGCTCTCGCTCAGATTGTGAAAGGCTTGACTGCTTTGGAAAGGGAAGAAGGTGGGCCATACTACACCTGGTATACAAAAAGTAAAAAAGCTGTTTGGAAAGATGTCGACGCTGTTGCAAATGCACAGATCGCATCTTTTTTAAAAACGCAGGGGGTAGAATTGCCAAATTTGACGAGGTATTTCATGAAACTTGTAAAGGAAAAAACGCTGCATTCCCTGTACTATCCATCTCCACTTCATTGCATATACTTTATGTCACGCGTGTATACAGATGATGCCCTTGGACATCTCATTAATAAGCATCTCGTAAAAAACGCAAACCCGTTAGAAATGGCACTTGCGGCATCAAGTCTGAAAAGGCTTACTATTGACGAAACAGGGTTAATTGACAACTTGCTTTCACAAAAATATGAAACCTATACAACTGCGTATCCCTTCTGCATCGATCCTATGCGACATGGTAAAAAATACTTTTCGGGTTCACCCGCACTAACTGCGGCTGCAATTATTGAGGCCTTTTCGCTATCTCAAAAGAAGTCCCCTACCATTGATTCAGAGCAATTCAAAAAGACTCACACCCGCGTGCTTAATCTTTCGGATTCATTTCCAGTACATCTAAAATCCTCTTTTGAAAAGCAAGTTAAAGAATCCATCGATACCAAAGCAGGAAAGCAATGCATACTGGCACCTGTCGCAATAGCTTCCGCATTTAACACAAAGGTATCTGATGATATATGCTTCGCACAGGCATGTGGTTGGATAGCATATGAGATTTTTGATGACTGTGTTGATGAAAAGAAAGTTAATAATCTTGGCATCGCAATTATGCTATATGGAGAAATGATCAGAATCTTTTCAGATATCTTCTCAAACGATTCTGAATACAATCGGGATTTTTTAGAAAGACTCAAAAACATGAATTCCTCCCTTCTTGAAGAAGCAGCTCACATCAATAAAAAAGAGAGAACAACGCATCATCGAAAATCTGACTGGATGCTTCATAAATCATCTGGCTACATGCTTGGCCCACTCGCTGTTATGCACGCTTTGGGTTATCCAAGACAATCCAAAACCACACAAGCGATCGTCGCATACTTCGAAAATCTTATTCTGGCACTTCAACTTTCTGATGATGCACATGACTGGCAAGATGATATGCAGAATTTTAGAAGGAATAGCGTTGTTGAGATGCTGCCCAAACTTGCCACTCTTAGGAAAACAGAATGCGAAAAATACTTCTGGGAGTCAGGTGTTGAAATCGTTTTAGAGAAAATACAAGAGCACTGCATCACTGCCAGAAAAGCTTATCAATCAGTAATATTTACTAAAATTTTAGACGAACCCATTAAATTGATAGAAGATATGTGCTCGAAAACGCTACGAGAGAGAAATACGGCCAAGGAGTTTTTACAAGAATACTAGAGGGTTACTTTGCGTCTTTCTTTTTGTCTAACTTATCCAATCCCATCACTTTAAAACCAAAATACACCACAAGTGCGATGATCGCAAAATCGATCACGACACTGAGGAAATGCCCCCACATAATTTTGATTGAGGAAATTTCCAATGAGGCTTTCGCTAGACCATCATTTGCTCCTAAAACAATTCCAAGAACGGGATTTATGATGTCCTGAACAAGTGATGTCACAACTTTGGAAACTGATCCTCCTAAAACAAATCCAATCGCAAGTCCCATAACTCCTTGCTCGCGAATAAAGTTCATAAACCCTTCAAAATGAGTGAGTGCTTTTTCTTTCATATGTCTATATTATAACAAATACGAGGTATACTACTCATATGAAAAGGATTCACTACTTTATTCTTATTATTCTGATTGCGGCTTTCGCATACAATTCTCACAGCATTTTTGAGAAACCTGCAACTAAAAAGGTTGAGGAGATTCATTATCACGCCGGCTTTGAGATTTACAAAGATGGTGCCCTTATGGAATTCACTGATTTAGGGTATATGGATGTAAAACCATGCGGCCCTGATGATGAAGATAAACCACATGAGCACCTAGAGCCGGAAGTCCATCTTCATGATGGGATCGGAAACATTGTACATATTCATGGAAAAGTTGCCGTGTGGAAAGACCTATTTGAAAAACTACATCTTGACATGTCATCCGCGTCAATCTCAGCAGTTATTGATGGTCAACCTATTACACGTATCACCGATACCCAGATCAAGCCATATCAGCGCGCCAGCATTTTTATAAACTCTCCTGAGGATCAGAAAATAAAATCAGCACAAACGCTTGAGAAACTTCCTATTGATTACATAAAGGAGATAGAGAAAAAGAGCGAAAATTGCTCTAATTGATCTACCACTCGAACCCCACTATTTGATATAGTGAATCTATGTCATCGATTGCACACGTGATTTCGCATGTCAAAAAATACAAAGGGAAGCATCTTTACTTGTACATTTTTTCTGCTCACTCATTCTTCATAAGCATTTTTGCCGGAATAATTGCCTACATGACCCCATTGGTTTTTCTAAGGCATGGGCTTTCTCAGACGCATATGGGTTTAATTCTGGGAGCATCAGCTGTATTTGGTGCTTTTTTCGATATCGTTCTCTCAAAAATACTACCTTCGACACATTATCGTCGCATGTATATGCTCCTCACAGCTGTCTGCTTTATTTTGGTATTCCTCTTGTGGAATGCTTCATCGCTTCCGATGTTTTTTGCAGTTGCAGCAGCGAGTGGACTTTTTTATGACCTTCTCCATATGGGGAACTATGATTTTGTCAGTCGAGAGACAGCTCCTCAAGAACATGCCTCAAGTTTTGGCGTTCTCAACGTTTTTAGAGCTTTAGGATTTATATGTGCTCCGCTTGCTCTTGCTTTCACATTCACGCAAACCACGTCTTCAACACCATTCTGGAACGCACTTCTATGGGCAGGGTTAAGCATGGCTGCTTTTGCAACATTGATATTTGTAAAGAACTCACGTGAAAAAGAAAATCTAAAGGAATCCCCATCACATATTAAAAAGATGAACTTTTTGTTAGAACTTCACATGTGGAGAAAGGTCGGAAAACAACTGCTTCCAGTATTAATGTTTACCTTACTCCTGGGTATGAACGGTTCTTTCTTCTGGACACTTGCGCCAATTCTCACTGAACAACTTCGCCATCTCCATTTCTCTGGAGCATTATTCATTCCACTTTCCATGTTACCAACGTTACTCGTTGGGTGGTTTGTTGGACCCATGACACGTCGATTTGGGAAAAAAAATACTGCATATTGGTTTTACATAGCGAGTGCCATAGTTATGATCGGATTAGCTTTTGCACATAATGCGCAAACAATAGTCACTCTAGCCTTTATCTCATCTCTTTTTGGAGCATTTTCGTTACCTGCAATATCTGGAGCTTATGCTGACTATCTTTCTGAAGCGCCACAAGTTGAAAAGGAAATTGAAAGCGTCTGTGACTTTTTTTCAAATATTGGGTGTGTCTTTGGTCCAATATTGGGAGGTATCCTGGCAGATGTAGTTGGTATTCAAAATGCCTTTGCACTTTTTAGTCTTCTCTCAATAACAATTGTTCTCTGGATTATTAAAAAATCACCAAAGAAAATCACAATCACTGCCTAAGAAAAGTTTACTTTTTGAAGAGATCTTTAATCATTTTGAGAGGGTCTGACTTAGACGATCTCTTTGAATACATCCAGACAATCCCAGCACCAAGAGCCAGAACAATCACAATCTGCATGACTGATTCCACTTTATCTAAACCATGAATAATTGATTCCGTGCTTGCAAGTCCATAGTAGCCGAGCCACAAGAACATCATGTTTCGAACAATTGAACCAAAAAATGTCCAAATTATGAATGATTTAAAATCAAATTTGATCAATCCACACATGATGGAGATTGGTGCAGAAGGGAAAATCGGAATTGCTCTCATAAGGAAAAAGATAACATCATCTTTTTTTCCACCTGTTAGTTGTTTTGTTAACTTATCAATTTCTGCATGAGTGATACCTAAAAACTTTCCAAATTTTATGAAAATTAGGTCTTCTGCTTTTGACGTAATCATATAAAGTAGATATGCACCAAGAGTTTTACCAAGCGCGCCAATGACTGAAATCCACAAAAGATAGATTGCTGGGAAGCCTTGAGATTGGGCTACAGACCCTGCTAACGTTAAAACTAATGGAGAAGGAATTGGGGCTATTACTTCTTCAACAAATGCACCAACAAATGTAAATATTTCGAGTGGCACTTTATCTGCGTAGTAGTGGTATGACTGGATGAGCGAATCGAGAAAATTCATATTGCTTTATTATAACGTAGGAACAGCCCAATGAGAAGGCAAAACTTGAGGACGCCCAAGCTGCGTTCGTAACTTTCTATCGCAGCTTGGCGTTCTTTTTAAAAAAGCTACTACTTGCACAATTTACATGTGGCTTTGTGATTTAAGAAATCGTACAGAGCTGACAATCCGACAGCAACGTATACGAGAGTTTCAACCATTGGGTAGCCTCCTACAAGCATATTGACAAGATTCATGTCAAATGCTCCGACTAAGCCCCAATTCAAAGCTCCAATTACCATCAGCGGATACGTAATCATGTGTAATGATTTTCCATTCATAAAGATTCACCTCCTTTCACATGCACTGAACACATAACAATTATTCGTCACCAATATGCTCTGAAAGCACTGCCTCCAAGTGAGCTTCTTTAATATCATTTAAAATTTCTTGTTTAAAATCTTCCAAGCTAAGCCTGATTTTTTCTTCTGGATTTTCAATAGTTTCCTTTACAAGTGTCCACATGGCCTCATGATTGTCATCAGTCAAGTGGATAAGAAATGAATGTTTATGTTCATCAGGAAGTTCAGAAAGAATCAGATCAACAATATGATGATGGAGACTGGACTCTAAGATATCTCTCAAGTGCTCTTTTTCTTCTGAAGAGATATCGAGTGCATCTAAAACCATGTGGATATCTTGCGGATTGACGATATGTGCATAAAAATAATCTGCCATATTATGATTGAATATCTATTGGTCCAAGCGGAATTGAATCCGTTGGATCATCAATGAATAGGTAAATAACTGGGCCTTTTGCTCGTCCATCAACGCGTTCTAGATGCTTCATTACTTCTGGAGATCCACCAAGATGCTTGCCAGTAGAAGGCGCTGGACCTGCATCTCCAATATCTGCAACAATTGCTTTTCCATTTTGTGGATTCACTACAAGCATTTTGCGATATTTGAAAAATTTGTAGTGAGCATTCACATTTTCATGCCATGTTGGAGATTTAAATGTAGGAACTGCGATGTAATATTTCTCACGCATGACATCTTGTTGCGTCATGCCCGCCCCCGAATGTGCGAAATACCCCCATGCGCCTCGTCCGGGAGCCATTCCTGAGGAATAATACCGCTCGCTATCTGCAGGATTGTCAAAATGAGAAGCCATCGTGTCACCTGGATAGCGCATTAAATGTTGCTCTGCACCGATCAATCCATAGCATCTGTTGAGACGTTTTCCTTCAAGTTCCGC
>JAGORW010000026.1 GCA_018062605.1 Candidatus Woesebacteria bacterium
CTACTTACCAAAACGTGAGCGGAGGTTCTTGTAATTACTGATATTAATTTAGACTGATAGTATAGAAAACAGTAGTATATTTGGCAGAAAATGACATGATACGATTAAGTTGAAATTCGTACCCGCATGCCTTATAATGTCCTATAAGAATTCTCAATAAACAAAAGGCCGATGGTCTTTTGTGGGAATGTTCTTTGACAATCAAACAAGGAGGTAATACATGGGAAGATATTGGTTTACATCTAACGATGGAGAATTTGATCCAGATGACCCTCAACTGAATGATCTGTTTCGAGACCAGGTTTTTTCCATACGTGAAGCATTTGGTATGAACGCGGGAGATCCTGGTACAGAAATGGGTTCAGGTGGATGGGTTCGTTTCCGCTCAGAAAAATACCCCAACACACATTACGAAGTTCAGGTTCTGATGTTCCAATGGAATAAATGGGATACCAGAAAATATGCTGATGTTTATATTCATAGCCCTGGAAGTGAAGGAAATGCTCGCCAGTCGTTCACGCCTGTTTTCAGGATGAATCTGCGAGTACGAAAATTTGTTCCTGATCATGCAGTTAGAATAGACATGAGTAACCCTGGCTTTGTGAAGCGTTGGACGATTAAGCTGCTAAAGTTTATCGGAGCGGTTCAAGAAGTTGAACCAATTCCTACGGGAAATGAATATCCTAAAGGAATGGTTCCAGAAATCTTTTTTGACAAGTGGATTGAAATTATCTTTGACAGGGACTTTCCAACACGAACGCCTTCAGTCTTCCTTCCAGATGACAAAATATATGACGTTGACAGCGGTGAAAAGCATCATTTGTATAAGAATCGCCAAATGTGTATTCTTGCCCATCCAAGCGATTGGTCAGGCAGTGATACTGTGACACGTGCTGTTTATGCAGCCGTGGCTTGGATCATTTGGCATCAGAATGAATTCGGCAAGTGCTAACATATCCAAAGGAGCTAAACTCATGAGTAGACTGTTTGATCGGTTGAAGCGCGCCTTACCTGCAATTCCCGAGCTGCCTGAAGTTCCTCCTATTGAGGAGGTTGTAGAGAGCAGTGGTACGTTTTTGGAGAATGCACGAAATAGGCTTTTGCCACGTCGTCAGACGTGGTCTGCAAACAGTCAGCTGCTTGAACTTCCGTCAGATTATCCGGTTCCTCAAAGGGTAACGCGGGTACTTATGACACGGGAAGAACTCTTTCGCTATTACGATTGGGTGATGGCAACGAATGACAATGAGACCGTATGGCTACAGAATGCCTTTATCCATGGTGGTCATGTCATGTTTGCTCAATCTATTCAGCCTTATGGGGCTGATAGAACGAGTCTTAGGTTTCATACAGCTCACAATGGTAGCCGAGAGATGGGCGAAATGGTGACGTGGAACTTTTTGGCTTGGGAGCATCTGAAAAAGCTGGGGCAAGCTCCAGCTGACGTGTATTTGGACTTTGTTGGATGTGGTCATAACCACCCGACAAATGTTTTTCATCGTCTTTCCACTCCACATGATACACAAAATCCTGAAGAGTCGGATACGAAAACGGTTGAGAGGGCCCTGAAGCAAATGGGTCTATACGTAGCGCTATTGTGTCGTATGGAGCGATCGACTGTTCCTCCAAGCGTGACGCCTTCGATGGGCAGGACTCTCAAGGTGATTAAGCCTGGATATGATCTTGCTGTAAAGGTGTACACAGCGACTCGGCATAATCCTAACCCTGTTGAGACGGATATTCAGCTTATTGAGGCTGTTCCATACACGATGCCACCTCTTTCGTGGCATATTCACTGCTTTTCTGAGCTCGAGGCTCTTAAGGCGCAGCTTCAGAAGGAGGGAACTACCTTCGAGTGGAGTATTCGATCCGAGGTTGAACATCCACTCCCGTATGTACATTTCGTAATCAGTAACGATGGGTGGAAGAATGATGTCATCATGCAGACACCGCACGATTTCCCCAGAAGCGCTCCAAGAGTCTTTCTGAATTCTCGATATGAGATGGTGATTGGGCCAAACCCGCCACTTGATCTTTCAGGAATTTGGGACGGTTCACGGTACTTGCTTCGGATTCTTAGGAATCTGCAGCAGAAAGGACATCTGATCGATGATCGACAGAGCTGAAGGTATTCTTGATGTAGCTGCTCTGAATAAGACACATATCGGGTTTGTTGGACTTGGTTCGGGAGGTAGCGCAGGTTTGGATATGCTGCGATACCCATTTCGAAGGATCGATTTGATTGACCCTGATAAACTGGCGAAAGAAAATGTCGTAAGGCATGTTCTGGACGCTCGGGATATCGGTAGATTCAAAGTTGATGCAATGAGAGAAGCGATGATCCATCGTAACATCTCTGCAAGCACCATGTTTGCACATGCAGCGCGGGTTGAGGATGTCTTGCACAAGATTCCGAAGCCTGATATTCTTGTTGTTGGCATTGACGACCCTGTTTCGCAGGCTTTTGTCAATGCTTGGTGCGTTGAGAATGGAGTTTTTGCACTCTACCCCGGCGTTTACGCTAAGGGAGTAGGAGGGCAGATTATCGTTGTTCCAACGCCCAGAGATATTTGCCAACAGTGTGCAGTTGTTATGATGGGAATGCCACCTGCTGAACGTCCTACTGGACCTAGCAACTATGGTGTCGACATCAATGCACTGACCGAAAGGAAGATTAAGGCTGTACCGTGCTTGAGTTGGGCAATCACATCGATTGCGAGCGAAGTTGCTCGCTATGTGGTCCAATTCATCAATGGAGTACCTATTGAACCTCAGGTATTCGTGCGGATCCATGAGTCGGCTGAAGTGATTCGTCTCTCACAGGAGGTTCTGCCTGCTATGAGTGACTTCATTGTTTCTCAGACTGCTATGGGGCTTATGCCTTTGTTTACCCTGGGCGAGAATGGCACGCTGGTTTTGCATCGCGGCTCAATTACGCACCCAAATAAGCGCTGGCACAGGTGTCCGCATCATGGCCAGCGACAGAGTTTTGGTATTGGAGACATCTAAACAGTATCATTCAGAAAGGGAAGAAGCATGCCCAGACGAATTCCTGATCCACCGCTTTTGAATGGTCTATTGGCAGGTGCAGTGACTCTGAAGGGTGCACCAGGAGCTGATACTATTCCTAAGGAGGACGCGAAACCACCAAGTTGGTTGAGTCCTCAAGCCTTTGCTTTGTGGGATCGCATTGCGAATTCGCGTTATTGCGATATCCCAGGAGGAATTAATTTCAGCCTTCCGCTTGCATCAGAGGAATTGTTGATGGCCTGGGAGCTGTACACATATGGCGGATGCACCATGCCCAATGAAGTTGGTACATCCAGTCTGGTAGTGCTCATGGTAGAGGGGAATCGCATTCCCACCTATGATGGCCCGCCTGATAGCCTAGGTACGACTTCTCAGCAGTATTGGCGTAAGCTGTACGTGCGTGGACGCGGCCTCGAGTGGGATCTCCCTTCTGGAGCTCCACTCTATGATCAGTATCTTGGATGGGCTCGAAGCCTCCAGATGACTGATGCCGCCACCCTTACGGAGACTAGAAAGGGAGCTAAGATTCGTCTCGTTCCTAAGGGGGGTCAGGTTACTCGACGACCTGCCTCGGCAGAAGTCGTTGAGAAGCAACAGACCTTCTATTCGGATGACGACGAACTCCTTGTTTGACCATCATGCGTCTGGTGCATGTACGTTGTTCACATAATGCATGTGAATGATGAGCGTGTTACCTGATACGTGATGTTGCCGGGTGTACCTGAAAAGGTATGCCCGGTTTTTTTTTGGCTAAAATAGCAAAAAAAAGCTGGGAGAGACAATGCTCCCCCAGCAGGCGATGTTGTGCACATGTGAAAGCTAGCGAAAGAGCCAGTGCCTGATTCTCCAGGCCGCTACAATTGGATAGATGACCAGGAATCCAACGATCAAAAGTTTCTTATCTGGGTTTGAAATATCGATCATTTGGATTGTCTTGTAGAACGCGATCATCACAAAGAGTATCCAGATGATGCTTAATTTCTTAAGTGGGTTACTTCTGATACTTCTTACAGCTCTATAGATGTCTGTTTGAGACTGATCAGTATTCATTTGAGCCTCCGTGTAGTTGAGTTGCTTTTTCAGGTTCAACCTCATGAAGCACAATGTCTTCAGCGATTCTATATTCTTGAGCAATTGCAGATCCAGCTTCCGTTGGTCCATACAGAGGATGGAGATCGCTTTTAACAGGCTTCGTACCGTGTCTTGTCACAAGGCTTTGCTCTGTCATTTTCCTCAGGTAATGATATACCCTAGAAATGTCGAGATCTGTTCCAATCTTTTCAGAGATGAGAACGCAAGCCGAATAAACCTCTGTGACCGTCATTGGTCCGTTAAGTGTAAGAACATACAAAATAAGAGGGCTCGATTCACCCACTTTGAGCTTGAGTCGATTGAGATCCACGGTATGCTCCTTGTCGAGTTGAATCTTTCGGATGCTACGTATGTACACCACATTGCAAAAGTTCTGCGAAGAGTTACGATGTGCATTGTGATGCACTTGTAGCCTCATAGCAGTCTATAGTATAACTTGAACGGGCCTATTACGCAAGTTCGCCACACTGATTTAGGCAAAAAAAAACTAGCTAGAAAATCTCCATCAGGAGTTTCCTATCTAGTGTGCTCTTCTACAGAGTCTTAGCTGAAGCGAAAATAGTTGCCTTCCAGTTATAATCGGCATGTTAGCGCACAAAAGATATGAAGTATCCTTTAGTCTACACAGCAAGAACCTTGGGGTTCACTTCCACCAGCCCAGCAGGTTCCAACTACTTGCCCAGGGCGAGAACGACACTCTTCTGTAGACATACAGGTTCCGCCATAATCCTGTGCACATGATTGGAAAAGTATATATTGGTTTGGATCAGGTGTTGGCCCCGCTGGTCTTGGAGCGCAACATACACCCAGCGACGTTATACCTCCATCCCAACAGTTACCAATTGAGCGTCCGTCTTGTGCTCCGCATTGTATACCTGTCATGCAGGAGCCTCCTTGTCGGGTACATTGTTCTTGAAGAAGGAAGGGCTTCTCAGATCGATTTTGTTGAACTGCTAGCTCAACTGCAGGGTCTGGCGGGATACAACATACACCCGTTGTTGCTACACCCCCATCCCAACATTGACCTACATTATTTCCACCTGTTGAAGTACAGTCGTTTTTTGGCATACATGAACCTCCAAGCATATCCTGACAATTTTGAAAGTAAATGATCGGCTCTGGATCGTCGGGGTTTTGCAATTGAGAAGAAGGTTCGGAGCGAGCACGTAATTCCTCAGGATTTTGCTGAACGGACCGTTCAATTGCTGAAGCATTTCGTCTCTCTGAAGCATCAGAGCCTGTTGTGATTCGTGTATAGAGAACTTGGGTCAATATAAGAAAGGTCACAATAACAAGGAATGAAATATAGCCGATCAGGAGTTTTTTCTTCATATGTTGTATCAACATTCTATAGATAGTGGATCACCATAGCAATAATTAAATCTTCTTTGT
Source organism: Candidatus Woesebacteria bacterium (assembly GCA_018062605.1). Taxonomy (GTDB): domain Bacteria; phylum Patescibacteriota; class Microgenomatia; order UBA1406; family HO2-37-13b; genus 2-02-FULL-43-11-A. Next base: position 5,515 of record JAGORW010000026.1, read on the forward strand.
TAATTGCTCAAGAGAATTCAAATCAAAAAAAAGCCCCTCTCATATTTCAGAGAGGGGCGAACAACAAACGGACTAACCGAAGTAAGTGCGGGTGCGGGGCCGGATAGCACCTTCAGGAATCTCAATAAACGGACAGAGATAATTCTCCTTGAGAGTCTTGAGGTACATCCAGATAATCCGGAACACCGAATCGCTCTGCTTCTTGATGGCCGGAGCAATCTCACTATCAGGAGATGTGGCTCGGGCGGTTTTCATCTTCGCGGCTCGGGACTTCTTGAAGCTCTGAACCTTCTCGACTATGTAGACAATCGTAAGCACGATCCCTACACCCGTAACAAAAAGCACAGTAATGATCGCGATGGTCACAGTAAGCATCTTCAGGACAGTCCACGATGTATCAAACCCAAAAAGCTTGCTACAGATTGCAAAGACAATCCCAACTGTTATGGTGATCTTCGTTGCCATCAGCTTGTAGTTGTAGTTGCTCTGGTACCATTCTTCAATTCTTTCGAGGAGACCAACAATCGGCCCACCCAACATATAGAAGAAAAGCCCAATTCCAACCAAAGCCACGACGAATAGTGGCTGTAGAACAATCCCTGTGAGGAACATCCCAGTGATGAACACGAGCCAAAGGATATGCAAAATGGTCATATCCTTTACAACCTTCTTTCGCGTGAGAAAGTAGAAAAACGGCCAAAATGTTACAGCCCAAAAGTAGTGACACAAATTCTCTTGAGGAAGTTGTCGGCCTCCCATATCAACATAAAACTGGTACAGTCTGAGCTGGGGTGAATCCGCCGCGATAGAAATGCTACTGCGATCCTTCTTAATAGTACCCATGTATGACTCCTTGAGTTTTGAGTTAGTCCGAGTGTGAATGAGCACATAAGCTGCTCAAAAACGTTGAGCAACCGATGTGTACATTATACTATAAGACGCTAAAAATTACGAGTTGGAGTTTAATCTCCTTTTGGGAGAGCTTCACACGCATCGCCATCTTTATTGTGATCTTTTTCTTTAGGTGTGTCTTCCATGTGAGAGAGTATTGAATTTAGATGTGTGAAATGTGTAAGAAGTAGAGTGGTGAAGTGGTAAAGAAGTGAAGTGGTGAAGAAGTGAGGAGCAGGAGATTATTTTTTCATTTCATTGAGAGCTACTGTATCTTTTGCCCAGTATAAATAGATGTTGTAGATAAATGCTCCCACGCCTAACAGTAGAGGCACGAAAAGCATAAAATACTCACCTCCACCTATTGTGAGGGCTTGGCGTAGACCGCCAAACGAAATAAGGAGCCCAATAAACATCAAAGAAGTACTCACAAAAAGACTTCTGAATATTTTTGCTCTCATACGTTTCTTGTCTTCCTGAGATTTAGTGAATGAAAGGCTCAGAAAAATAAGGCTTATTACTCCAGCAACGATTGCCGAAATTGCAAGGTTATATACAAGTTTATAGCTTCTTTTAGTTTGTTTGTTAAACTGATCGATCACACTATCATGAGACAAAATCGCCTCATTCATGAGCGTGTCTGCCTTTGTCAAATCAGCTGTGAGTTTTTCAACCGGTGTGTCACTTTCAACAAAAACAGTATCATATAAAGCTGTTGCTTCAAAAACCTTCTTGCTAGTATCTAGTGAGGTGGTAGAAAGCTTCTTCATTTTTGAATTAGACATGGGCTCTGTGTATTTAGAGTACAATTTTTGAGCAATTCCGATTTCAGATTTCCACTTTTTGCTTGCAAGTGGATACTCGGCAAATATCTGTTTTTCGTCATACCCAGCAATGTTTCCAGTGAATTGACGATACGTGATGTATGCCTGAGATTCTGCTTCGAGCGCAGATGACATGTAGGTGTTGTACGCGTCAAAGCCAGAGATTTTTTGGGTGCGGGAAGGGTCCAAAACCAAGAGTCCACAAAGAATCAGGAGAGCAAAGATGATCAGTGAGAATCGGTTCTTAACAGTTTTCAACATGAGAATGTAGCTTTATTTTACAACGGAATTACAACAATTGTATAGATCATTGATTACCAACTGTGAGCACAATGCCAATAATAACACATACTGCTGCGATAAGTTTCTTTGATATGTTTTCTCGCTCATGTAAAAAGAAATATGCAATCACCACATTCAAGAAAACCGAAGTTCCTTGGAGCGGCACAATAGTAGTAACTTCGCCAAACTGAAATGCTCGCAGAGAAAAGTAGATTGCCGCTGCCCAAGAAATTCCAGTAATAAGAAAGTACTTTCGTGCGGGGCTGTTAAATTCTTTTGTAATATCAGAACGAGAAATTCTTTTTGCGAATACAGTGATTAGCGCGGGAAGGAAATATGTTATAGCGATATAGATTGGTAAGTTGAATTGGTCAGAGATGCCAATATCAATTGAAATCGCTATCGCGACAGTGACAATAGAAATCAACGCAATTGTGGTGTATTTATTCAATGTAAGGCTCCCTTTTTTGTAAAACAGGAGCACGTTTCCACACAGGATCAGCAATGCGCCAAGTGCTTTTTTCATTTCGAATGGCTCTCCAAATGCAGTTAATCCAATGGAAATAAGAAACACAGTGGTCAACTGACTCATGATTGACATAACTGACACCTCTAAATGTTTACGTGCTTTAGTGTCATAAATATCGCTGATTGCATAAAAGATACACGAGGCGATCAATATAAGATATATATGCGAAGCGTTTGGCAATGTGAGGGAGTGAAACGGAATAAGGAAGAGTATGGTGATTCCTCCAATAAGTTGCATAAGTACTGTGGCAGCTGCATCTTTTGTGACATTTTTAACAGCTAGCTTATAGAATTGGTAGAAAGATACGATGAAGATAAGGTAGCCAATAAGATTAAATTGCTATGTGCTAAAGAGATCGAGCATATAGAAGTATAGCAAATGGTGAAGAGGTGAAGTGGTGAAGTGGTGATGATGTGAAGAGGAGGGCAAAAAAAGAGGGCACCCGAAGGTGCCCCGAAGGCTCGTTTGTTTTTATTACGGAATCGCTGTTGCAGTGGCAATTGGATTTGCAGTGGGAGTCTGTATTCCGGGTGGAGTTAAGAGGCTCTTAAGACCATCACGAATGCTAAATCCGCCAAGAGCCTGAGGAAACATAATATAAACATATACGTCTCCCGCAATCATTCCCACAACAAAAATGGGGAATACTATGTGCGTGAGAAATATCTGAAATTCCGAGTTACCCTTAAATGCTAGCCAGGCCTGAAAAATGCCAAGAACGACAATCAATAGTTCAACCCAGATGCTGAGCTTGATGCCAGCGATAAAGCCAGCAACGGCACCTAAAATCATAATTAATCCCATGGTAATCTCCCTTTCTGAGGATGGAATGGCATTCGGATTCCGTTTTTTACTTCAAAGAGCTAGGAGTTATTATAGCATAAAGAGGCCTATAGTACAGTAGGGAGCAGGGTAGGGCAAAAAAAAGCCTCCTCAGTTACGAGGAGGCCATACGGCACTTAGTCAAGGATGACGATCTCGAATTCGGGATCGCGTTTCCAATCCACCTACTGTCGCCATGACCCTTCGGAAGCACCGATTTTGGTGCCCTTTAGGACGAGCCAAGGGGCATCATGCCCATATGGATTCGGGATCCGCTCAATGTCATGTGTTCCAGCGGGGATCGTTGCATTTACTAGGCGCTCAGGATCACTCACATCACTGGCATCAAGTGCGTGCCAGTACCTCTTGAGAATCATCTGCATGTTGAACTCCTTGAGTTAGTCAGTCGTCGATGCGGAAATGGACAAAGACCGTCTTCGATCCCTGGTCGTCTTCCAACTCTCGACCATTGACTCGTCTCCAGCTGAAAAGCTGGACGCTTCTTGAGTTTTGTGCAGTTTCACCACAATCTTCTTCTTGATAGGAGCCCACAAAATGCTCGGGGCTCTCGATGAGATTCAAGAGGCGAACGATCTGAGTTATGGCAGCGAGAGTACGAATTTCATCGGCATGATACAACGTGCAGTATGAATCTCCATCGAGAGCTTTGTAAAAAATGTTGTAGTACACTTGAGGCTCATCTTCGGCCATAACTGAGAGGTTCGTTCCGCAGCCGGGACAATGCTTGTAGCTCGGCTCAAGCGGAAACTGGCAATCCATGCAGTTCATCGTGCGTCTCCTTGTTATGTAAAGTGCTAGAGGCTCACAAAAATCAAGCCATCTGAGCGTATAGTATACCACAAAAAGCCCCTAAGGTCAAGACTATAGGCTATTATCTAGCCTGAATAATGTGTATCACAAAAAAAAGGAGCCTCAGACGCATAGCATCGAAGGCTCCAGGTTACTTCGGAGAGCTTAGTTAAGCTCTATAATAAGGAGTCCGCTAGCTCTCAAGATTCGTGATCTTGATTTCCTGCGGGCCGAGGTCCGCTCCGAGCTGCCCATCAGTGATGGGGAACCAGTGAAGAATCTGCATAGTCATTTCATCGTCAGGCGAGGTGCCTGGCAAGTAAGCTCCTACGAAGCAGTCGTAGTGGACACTGGGTTCCCGCCGTGCGACGAGATCCTTAATGTCCTCGGGGTCGAGGATCATTCCACCACCGTACGTCATGTTATATACCTTGCCGCCCCGATGGGTGCTGAAAAGATTGTATTGGGTTCGACCTTCATGTGTTTGCTTTGTTCCACAGTGTGGACAATGCTTAACGCCAGGGTTGATCCATTGGCCACATTCGCTGTTGCGGCAGGGGTACTCAGTCTCGATGAAGAGCATGGCTTTCTCCTTATGAGTGATTCAAAGAGCACGAGCTCAGATTGAGCATCGAAGGCTATAGTATATCATAGAAAGGCCCCATTTGCAAACTATAGGATAGTATCGAGTTGATTTTTCGTCAAAATACGAATTTTATACTACATTTGTGACTGTATCAAATATAGTTACACCTTATCCCATGGAATTACCCTCATTGTCGGCCATTTTGCTGACCACTTTTGTGCCTTCTCTTCATAGGAAAACTGAAGAAAATGAGATTTATTCGGGCGTAAGGTCATATCAAATATGTCATTGAGTCCATGTGGAGCGCAAATCTCGAAATTTTTGCCATCGGAGCGAACGCCGATTGCACCGCACGGATTCCATGATCGAATTGCATCTTCACAGGATGTATACTGATCGATTGTATTCTGAAAATACGCTTCAAACCACAGATGTACCCGCGCTTCATTGACAACATCAACCTCCACCGGGAAGTGCTTGAATAGCTTGCGAATACGCTCTGAATGTTCATTTTGAGCTGTCTTTTCAAGATTTGGATCATAATATATCAGGTCATAATCTTTTATGCCTTTTGTAATCTCATACCCCGACACATGATTCCACACGCTTTGCATAATCCCACCTGCTGCAAGATACCAATCCTTAATCTGTGGGAATGGGTTGCTATGCAGAATTTCATTGACGTACGGATTTTGAAGAATAATCCTTATGAGTTCCTTTTCTTGTTGAGTATGAGAAGGCATGGAGGGATTATAGCAAAAAGCCCAGTTTTTTAGAATGTAGCTTTTATTGGAGGTGCGTTATGAGAAATACCTCGAATGATCAAACAATCTCCCCAATTCTTACATCTATCCTCTTGATTTCGTAAATCAGCATATGGTATTATGTCCCCATAGGGGGGATATGACATTCAAACCGAAAGATACCAAAGAGCGAATAGTACATCGTCTCAAAATCGCTCAAGGCCACGTAAAGAAGATCATGACAATGGTTGAGGGTGATGCCTATTGTATTGATATTCTCCATCAATCGTATGCGGTCCAAAAGGCCCTCAAAGAGGTCGACAGCGTTATCCTGGAAAACCATCTCCAAACCTGCACGTCTGAGGCAATTCGCGACGGAAGAAGCGAGGAAGCAATAACTGAGGTTATGAAAATTTTTAAGAAGAAACAATAACTATGGCTAAAAAAACCTATGACGTAAAGGGAATGCACTGTGCTTCGTGCGTTTATGTTGTTGAGAAAGCTCTCAAAGGTGTATCCGGAGTACAGAGTGCTGTTGTTAATCTTGCTACGAATAAGGCAACGGTTGAATGCAACAATGATGTAGACGAAAACCATCTTCATGAAGCAGTGAGCAAAACAGGCTATGAGCTGGTAGCACCCCAACAGAAAATGGAAATGTCTGGACACGATCATAGTCAAATGGAAAGTAACACTTTGCGTGAGCATACAATTGTTTCAATTTTACTCACGATTATAAGCATTTCAATAATGGGCGCTGATCTTCTTGTACCTCTTTCTGAAACAGCTAAGGAATTTTTTCATCATCTGATGCCCCTTATGGCAACCTATATGATGTTTGTCGTTGGCAGACCGTACTTAGCAGGTATTGGGCGTTTCATAAAATATAAACGGGCTGATATGGACACGCTCGTAGGCATAGGAACACTGGTGGCATACATCTATAGCTTTATTTTGACTGCTTTTGAGCTTCAACTCCAAAGATACATTGATACAGAACATACATATTATGAAATAACAGTCGTAGTTATTGGGCTCATTACTCTTGGAAAATTCCTTGAAGCGCGTGCCAAATCGCACACTTCCTCTGCAATTCAAAAGCTGATTGGACTTCAGGCAAAAACTGCACGAGTTATACGAGATGGTAAGGATATTGATGTGCCGATTGAGGACGTTATGGTAGGAGATCTTATACGTGTTCGGGCAGGTGAAAAGGTTCCTGTCGACGGGGTGATTGTAGAGGGTGAGTCAGTTATTGATGAATCACTTGTTACCGGGGAAAGTATGCCGATAGATAAAGTGATGGGGTCTAATGTTATTGGTGCCACAATGAATAAATCAGGATC
>JAGORW010000088.1 GCA_018062605.1 Candidatus Woesebacteria bacterium
GTCTCACTTCCATCTCAGCTATTCAATCGCTCGCCCTCGATAACAAACCTCTGGCAGTATTTGCTGATCAAGGCAAGTTTTCAGCACTGGTTGGTATCGATTTACATCGCACACCTGGTTCGTATCCAATTATTCTCACCCTGACAGATGGACGGGTCATCGAGGAAAAAATGGAGATTGGACAGAGAATTATGACTACAGAAGCATTCGATATTCCGGAGCAACTGGGAGGTAATACACCTCAAGCAGAGCAAGAACTAACCAACACTTTGTCACAGGACACGGTGATTCTGAACGCTATCACCACCACCATAAGTCCTGAAAAGCTTTGGGATGGACAGTTCCAGCTTCCCCTCGCTGGATCTCCCACGGTAACAGATGTGTACGGTTACAGCAGACAAACAGGAGCTGTCAATCTCAGCCACAATGGTACTGATTTTCGAGCACCCGTCGGCACACCCGTCTATGCCATGAACTCAGGCGTAGTCGTCTTTGCCAAAAGTTTCAGAAATTATGGCAATACCGTCATCATTGACCACGGTTTGGGTTTAATGACGATGTATATGCATCTCTCAGAAATTACTATCAAGCTAAGCGACAGCGTGGAGAAAGGAGATCTCATAGCAAAAAGCGGTAATACAGGCTATTCTCTCGGTCCCCACCTACATCTCTCGGTCCGCATGGATGGTTTCTCAATAGATCCAGAGAAGTTTCTTGAGCTTATGGGTTCGAAATAAGTTCAGCGAACAAACGTAGCGCCTTCTCCATCTAGATTCTCTCATCTTGAATAAAAATGAAAAAAATCCCTCGAATGAAGGATTTTTCGTTTATGCCACACTTAGTGAACAAACTTAGAACTTTTGATTGGGAAAATGTAACAAAAACGATAGAAAAACTTGAAGAAACGTCCTTATTTAAGTTTAAAGGTTGAAAGCATCAAGTCTACTGTTTTTTGAAATCCAGCATTGGTTGGATCCGGTACCATATAAGAAACTTCTAGGAGAGTTTGATTATTAATCGATACAAAAATTATCTTGGCATCACCGAGGCCTGAAACACCGTACTCTTTCGTTGAAATACCATTCAATTTACTATCGTGGAGCGGTTCCGTAATACTTCCAATATCTTTGTATTGTTCTATCTGATTATCGATGTATGCCTGCGTATCACCAACAACATCGACCTTACGCACCGTAACAATCACTCCATCATACATTTCTGTTTGTCCGCGCTGTGAAGGTCCCTGTTTATAAAATCTCACATCAGTTTTTGTATCTTCTTGAAGAGTGAGCGATGGATCATAATACATCGAAAAGCCCATGATATCACTCGAATAGAGTTTCCAGTCTGTCGGGATACTACCCGTTGGCTGATCATCAGACATACTCATTCGAGTCTGATTTACTGGCGGTACAGATTTCCATGACTGCCATGAAAACATCCATCCGAACAAACCGGCCACTATAACAACAACGATGACTATTATGATACTCCTTTTCTGTATTTTCATATTTTCGTTTTGTAGCTAAATTATATCACAGGCCCTAACACCCTCTCTCAGGGTATAAAAAACAGGGCTTTCCTAAGCCCTGTTTTTATCTGCTCCGCCTGCTGAACACTATTAGAACCTCTATACAAGAGGATAAAGAGTCAAAGTTCTACTACTTCGGGCTAAAGAAGTTTATGGAGCAAGGTGCGTAGAGTTTACCCCACCCCACCTTACACTATATTCAATCGTTTTCCTCTCTCAATTATTTCCTGTTCTTCATCTTTACCAATAGTCATTCCACCCTGCTCCAGACCTTCTTTCACATCTGTCTCGCTGGAGATGTAACTCAATGCGTCTAGAAGACCGGTGGCGGCACTGCGAATCCAAGTTTTATTATCCTCGATAGCCCATTTCTGATGCGGGAGACGGTCGAAAACCTTTTTTGCAATAGCCACCTCAATAATTTTCGACCGCTTTGCCAAACTATCAAGCGTCGCTCTTCTTCTTTCTTCTGAAAATTCTGGACGCATTGATTGCAACATTACTATAGTCTCTTCCGCAGCCTGAGCTTCTTCTTCGGTAATGTCCAAGGTTCTTACTAGAGAACGAAACTCTGCCCAATCATTCCCATTCACTGACTTTAGATTGTCTGCCATACCTGAAATTCGGTCACCATACATACTTCGCTTTGAACTTTCTACAGCACTACCTGCCATGTTTGCCATTGCAATACGCTTCGCAAAAAGTTCCTCTTCGGTTGGTCTTCCTTGAGGTTGTCCAGCAGATTGGTCTCCCTTAGGCCCCACTCCAATTTTTTTTGGAAAATCTTCAAATCCCATACGAGGCACTCTAAATATTTATAATCAGAGTATACCATACCCCCACTTCGGAGGTTCTAATGTTCACCGTGGATAGCAAACAACAAGACTACTGTATACCTCTTTCTTTCTCCACCCACTGGACAACATTGGGGCTTTCTTACGCGGCGGTAAGCTACTTATTCAAAACTAGAGCGAGGCCGTATTTCACAGGAATTTCTTTATACTCAATACCAAGTTCATCGAGCTTTGCCTCCCACCTCTTGAGGGGCACAGTAAAGAGTCCATTAGGGAGTAAAGACGCTTCTGTTTTGTAGTCCTCTGTGTCAAGCAAATGAATCGCTAATCCTCCCGACGTGAGCGTATGGAAAGAGTTGAGTATCAAATCCCACTGCTTTTCTGTCTCAATAAAGCGAAGGAGCACATGAGCGTATGTTATATCAAAAGGACGTCCTGGAAATGGCACAGTGCAATCATGTTGAATCACATTTTCTTCTCCCTGAAGGTGGTCAACGACTATATCAAACGTGGTTATTTCTACCGGTCTTTTTAGAAGAGTTTCAAAAATATCCTTGTGCCATTGGACATACCGTTTATCACCACAGCCAACAACAGCAATTCTTACAGGCTCACTTGTCGTTTTGAGTTGCACCTCTGCAAAAATCGCAGCTAGTTCCTGTCTTTTCTCGTTTACCCTATTCTGAACCTCTGCATCAGGTTGGCTGGCATACTTTTTATGGTAAGGAGAAAGCGTCATAACATTCGTTTTTCAATTTATTGTCTCAAGTATATCAGACGTTCTAACGTCCTCTCAGGGGTATAAAAAAAGAGGCTTTAGTAAGCCTCAAATTTCATTGCTCCGCCTACTGAACACTATTAGAACCTCTATACAGGAAGACAAAGAGTCAAAGTTCTACTACTTTGGCTTGAAAAGGTTTATAGAACAAGGCGTGTAGATTTTACCCCACCCCACCTTACACTA
>JAGORW010000027.1 GCA_018062605.1 Candidatus Woesebacteria bacterium
CCAAGAGTCGCTTGAGATGGCTCGAAAAGTAAAGCAGACAGAAGATGTTGTTTCATCAATTACAACCTTCATTGCAGGCGGCGTGCTTGTGTACGCTTTTAGGAAATTCATCTTTCACTAGATTTTTGTTAATGAGCTGACGAGCTTTTTTGACAAAAAAAAGCCCCCCTCAAATTGAGGGAGGCAAAGCTAAAAATTTTCTCTACAAGACATTAAACCGGGCTTGCTGCTGCTCGTCTCCTCCTTGCAGACATGTCAAGTTGATGTTCATACTGTTGAAGATTGCTTGGCTTTACAAGAGTTGCATTGTACATAAAGCTTAGATACCCATCTCGTTCAGTAAACTGAACAGGACCAAGCAGTTCCCACCCGAGAGTTGTTAGGTTATTAATCTCCTGAGTAACAATCCTCAGGAGTGAGCCTTGTACGGTCGCTACGGAACCTTCACCCTGATTCGGCACAATAACCATCAAATGCGGATCTTCAATTTCTTCCATGTCTGTCTCCTTCTATGGATATGTGAACGAGAGAAGACGTATTATAACCGATAGAAATATCTAGATCAACATATGGCAAAAAAAAGCTCCGCCTCACCCGAAGGTAAGACGGAGTCCGATATCACATTGCTTCCTCCCGGCGACGATCGACCGGCAGAAGGACAGCGAGGACCTGCATTCTGGGTTGCCCCTCGAACATAATGCTTGTGAGACTGGGAGGTCCAGATAGGCGGAACCACTTCGTACCCATCGCACCAATTTTTTCAGCAACATTAAGCGGATCCCCCCAGATCCAGAGCTGATCACCGTTTTGATACTGCATGGCATATGCTACGGATGGGATGATACTGGGCTGTGCCATCTTTGCTCCTCCTATGAGCTTGGGGTTCTGTCAAAGTGGAAACCTCTATTATATCCCATAGTGGTTTATTCGTCAAGTTATTAGCCTAGAATCCGGCAAGTTTATATCCAGCATAAATCCCTACAATTCCACCTACAGCACCCCCGAGAACTGCCCATACAGAGAAAGCGCCAGCTCCAAATAAGAGAGGCGCATAGCCCCCAATTACAGAGCCAACAGTAAAACAGAGCATTACAAGAGCTTTTTCAGACATAATTTCCAGTTACTGGTTTACAAGTTCACCAGTTCATTAATTAGCACTTCAGCTGAGCTTTACATGCATCTCGAGACTCCCCAGCAGGAACCTGATCACACACAGCGCAAGGAGCTGCAGGTGCCCCAGATATATCTTTCATCATTTTTTGTGAAGACTCCATCATTGCTGTAAGGTCTGTAAAGGTCACATCGGCTGGTGGTGTGAATGAACCAGGCATGGCAATCCATGGCTTGCATGAATAATCACCTTGTTGATTAGCCATAGCTATAGTGTCATCTTTGGTCATTTCGACTTTGGCTTGTTCAGCCTGATCTTCAATTGAGCTCAACTTAATTTTGCTTCCTGTCTTTTGAGATGGAGACCATGAGTACATGTACTCACCATCTTGGATCATTGCAGCAGTCTCTTCTTTGCCGTTATAATTCATCGTGAATTCACCGCGCATCTTTTTGTTTGCAACCATAACAGTTCCAGATGATTCCTGCCCCTCAATAACCGATGCAAAGGTGCATTCCATTGGGATGTTTTTCGCGAAAAGATCTTCAATTGTGCCTGAGATTGTCTCCATAGATGAATCAGTACCTGTCATCTTGTTCATCGGAGAGCCGGGGCTCTTCTTCATCATGAGGAATCCGCCAATTGCTAAGAGGAGAATAACGACTACAGCGATCATTATTTGAGGTTTTTTCATAGGTTCAAAAGTGACTGATAATACTTTATTATACTCCTGCTCGCCCAAAGTGTACGCGCATGAGTTTTGGTTAAGGATCGACAAATACTATACAATGACCGCTCGAACAGAATTATCTCAAAATGGCATATATTTTCTGCACACTGATGGCGGTACAGATAAGCTTGATACAGCAGGATTTTCTAAACTTTCAGCTCAAGAAAGATATCAACGCCTTCTTGATGCCGGAGTTCTTACACCAGAAGATCTCATAGCACTGCAAAAAGGAAATATGCTTCCCCTAGAAACAGCTCAAACAATGATTGAAAACAATATCGGGAGAATGGAACTTCCAATGGGAGTTGCAGTCGGCGTTCCGATCAATGGAAGAGAGTATGTCGTGCCAATGCCTGTTGAGGAAACGTCAATTATTGCTGCGGTGTGTAAAACTTCTAAACTTATTCGAGAGCATGGTGAGGCAACGGCAGAAGTTTTAGGGCATGACATAACTGGGCAAATTCAGTTCCCCGTAGTGTCGAATTTCCCCGAGGCATCTGCACGTATTGCCCAATTTTCAGATCAGCTTATTACAGAAGCAAATGAACATGTTGCGCCAAGTATGGTAGCTCGTGGTGGTGGCGTCACAGGAATTGAAGTGCGGCATATTGCTCGTCCTGACGGGAAAAACATGCTTGTTGTCCATGTTCATATGAATGCGTGTGATGCGATGGGTGCAAACAGCATTACGCAGGTATGTGAATTCTTGAGAGGTCCACTGGAAGACATTATTCTGGAGAAATCCAATATGTGCATTGTGTCGAATTTATCAGAACGGAGCCTTGTGCAAAGCTCCGTCGCATTACATGGCATTGAGCCAGCTATTGCTCAAGGGATTGAAGAAGCTTCACTTTTTGCTCAATTAGATCCTCATAGAGCTGCAACTCACAACAAGGGTATTATGAACGGGATCGATCCCATTTTAATAGCAACAGGAAACGATTGGAGAGCAGTTGAGGCAGGAGCCCATGCATATGCAGCTCGAGATGGGCAGTACCGTGGGTTATCCACATGGACTTCATTTGAAGAAGATGATGGCAGAAGAAGTCTTTATGGGAAAATGATTATTCCTATGTCAATCGGTACTGTGGGTGGTGCAACGCGGATTCATCCAACAGCTCAAATGTCACTTCGCATAATGGATGTTCAAAGTGCTGATGACCTCACAAAGATTGCGGCAACAGTGGGGCTCATTCAAAATCTTGGCGCGCTTCATGCTCTTACAACAGATGGCCTTGTGAAGGGCCATATGAGATTACATATTGCAAACATAATTGCTGAAACGAACGCTGCCCCGTATGAAAAAGCAGTTCTCACTATGCGATTGCGTGAGTTTCTAGAGGCTCAAGGAAAGGTGACGGTAACTGATGCTCAAAGTGTCTTGCAAAAAATGCGCACCCCCATTCATCAAAACGGACATAATGGAAACGGCCACCACTCATAATCTTACTTCTTGAATATTCGAATAATCTTGTCATCGCCGTCTTGCCCATTACCCCGTCCATCCTTGTTGCTTGACTGAGCCGTCAGGACCTTCTATATCATCACGAATCCGGCCAAATTCTATCTCATTTCTTACATACTCCTCTCATAACCTTTACTTTACATATGCATACTTGCAATCATAAAAATTAAGCACAATAAACTTAATGAACTCAGTTCACAAAAGGTATAATAGAGCGTGCAAACAACACTTCTGCAGAGAGTACATGAGATACTCAACATACGTGTCTGATCCAAAGCATATTTATGAAAAATGATCTCCTACAAAAAAAGCATACTCAGCCAGTTGCCACAGAGGCAAAGAAAAAGGACCCATGGAAGATGGATATACTTCTGCCATCACTGTAACCAATGGCCATGGATCAACTACTGTCTTCTTCCGGGAGTACCAATGATCTTTCACCTGCTTGGGAGGTCTACGACCTAGTAACTCCAACGTCCGGACTGCAGCATCCTCGTATGGGCGTACAGCATCGATCAGGGGTTGCATTTGAGGATACTCACGAGTATCTACATCGAGCATTGATGGCATGTAGTAGACTTGCACTTCCCGCCTCCTTGTAAAGTTGTATCGACTCTCAGGATGAGTGCCGTCAATCTGCTTGATTGAGACTTATAGTATACAACCCTGAGGCAAAATTTGCAATAAATGGATGCATTGATAATCCTTTCAATGGTGTGAAGAAAAAAGGGGCTGAGTAACAACTCAGCCCCCATACGGCATTTCAGTCCGGTTTAACGACAGAGGACCTTGGAAGCCGAGCAAATGGGATATCTCGTGCACCTTGGTGATATGTCACGAGAGGGTTATCTGCTGTTGCTTCCCTAAACATTGCGAAGAGATCACCGTTTTGAACACGATTTATCCCTGCACAATGAATGCGAATATTTCGTGCCTCGAGGTAAAGAATGAACCGAAACATTCCTCTGTTTGAGAGGTACCATACCAGCTCAACTCTATCGAACTCAACTTTCGTGGTTCGACGAATCTCGGCTGGCTGTCCCGCCAACGCTGCTGAGACCGGTGAGATCTGAGGATTTGGGCCCCTTTCAGGAGCGTTTCGTAGGATTTTTCCTATCAGATCATCAAACTCAGAAGCACATCTCTCAAGAATGCATCGACATTTTTCCAATGCATCTTGTCGTTCACGATCTCGTCTTGCATATTCGGCGTCCAGATCTGCATCTGGTTGCGGCGGATGCCTGGGTGGCATGAGATTTCCTTTCTGAAATCTGTCTTAATTTCTCGGATGAAAAGTACCATCAATCTCTTGGATTGAAGCTGATAGTATAATATCGCGGGGGGATTTTTGCAAACGCGGGGGGATTTTGAAGAAATAAAGGGTAAGACATGTTACCTATTTCGACGCCTTTTTATTTGAATGCCAAAGAAGTCAATTTCTCCTTGAGTCATAGCACGCGGCCTTTTTTTCGGAACCTGAGGTTTCTTGGCTGCTTCCTCACGTTCTTTAGCAAGTATTGCTCTCTGTTTTAACATTTCTTCATGATCAATTCTACGATTCACTTCATATGCAGATAATCCTACAAACTCTGCATCTTCCGAGGATTGTTGAGTAGAGGTGGGTTCGAAATGTTCTGGATCTCTATGATCTGGCTCGATCTGCGTGCCCATTTCTATGTCTTCATCATCAAACTCAACTGGGGCATATTCAATCCCTTCCGGAAGCTTCTTTAACCGATCTCTCTCTAATTGCTGTCTATATTCTCGCCAACTTCTTTTGGCTTCTTCTTTAAAGGCTCTCCCTTCTGCTACTGATGATGTGGACCCTGGCTTTCTTTCTGACATAGTAAAAGTATACATCATACTAGTCCTTACTTATTACTAAAAAATGGTATACACTGAGTGTAGATGCGCATTAAAACTTTATTTATAGGACTACTTCTTTCACTGTTTTTTATAAGTCCTGCGCCGCTTCAGGCCGCTCCACCTACTGATTTTCAAACCACACAGATTATTGGTTCTGGACTCACAAATCCGACTGGTTTTGAGATCGCACCTGATGGCCGCATATTCATTTTGCAGCAGAATGGCGTCGTCCGAATCTACAAAAACGGTTCACTTCTCGCAGCACCTTTTACTACAGTTCCCGTAAGCCAGGCAGGTGGTGATTTGGGGCTTCTGGGCATTGCTTTTGATCCACAATTTGCATCAAATCACTATGTCTATTTCTACTACACATCTACCAGTGGCGTTAACTCGGTGGCCCGCTATGACGCAACAAATGACACAGTAAGTGGTGGTCCGTTTATACTTTATGAATCAGCGGTCGAAGCTCAACAGTTTCATGCAGGTGGAACAATTCAATTTGGGCCAGACGGAAAGCTGTATATCTCAATAGGTGAAAATCAATATCCGCCAAATTCACAAGAGTTGGATAATCCAGCAGGGAAAGTTTTGAGAATCAATAAAGATGGAACAATCCCAACTGACAACCCATTTTATGGACAAACAGGGAAATCGTGGGAAATTTGGGCATATGGATTGCGAAATCCGTTCCGCTTTCAGTTTGATAAGGCTTCTGGGCAGCTTTATTTAGGAGACGTTGGTCAGGATGGTTGGGAAGAGATCAACATTATTACAAAAGGTAGTAATTATGGTTGGCCGGTGTGTGAAGGCACGTGTAATGTGGCAGGGATGGTTAATCCGCTCTATGAATACATACATGTTGGACGTAGTTTTTCTGTGACTGGAGGCTTTATCTATAATGGCACCGTGTTTCCTCAAGCATATCAAGGATCATATTTCTTTGGAGACTATGCGCAGGGCTATATGAAGACCTTATCCCTGAGTGAAGCAGGAGAACTTCTTGGTGTGAATCCTTTTGATATGTCTGCCGGGAGTGTGGTTGATTTGAAAGAAGCGCCAGATGGCTCCATGTATTACCTAACTATTTACCCTGGTCGACTGTATCAAACAGTGTATGCGACATCAAATCATGTGCCCGTTGCCAAAGCGAGTGCGGATATCACGTCGGGTGACGAGCCTCTTACTGTCAATTTTTCATCAGCCGGAAGTAGTGATGCAGAAAATACCCCTCTCACTTTTAGCTGGGATTATGGCGATGGAACATCTTCAACAAGTGCCAATCCAACCAAAATATTTCAGAATGCAGGAAAGTATGTCGTGCAATTGACCGTTTCCGATGGGGTTCATCAAGCGCAGGCTTCCCCAATAACCATTCAAGCTGGTACACCACCATCTTTGGTAATCGATGAGCCACTTGACGGTTCACCGTATAGAGCAGGTGACACAATCTCGTACGCTGCCCATGGAGAAGATTCTGATGGCAATCCTCTTGTTGCGGGAGATTTCAAATCTGAGGTGATTTTTCATCACTCTTCTCACACACATCCTTATTTAACTCGTGAGGGAAATAGTGAAGGCACATTTGATATTCCTACGACAGGAGAAACCTCGTCAGATGTATGGTACGAAGTCCGCTTTACGGCAACAGATGCCAATGGTCTTACAACAAACGATAGTGTCGATATTCTTCCAGAAAAAGTTGATCTTACATTTACAACGAACCCACCTGGTTTGAAAGTACTGGTGGACTCTATTCCTCATACATCTCCTCAAACAATAGAAAGTGTTGTGGGATTTAAGAGAGAACTCAACACCCCGTCAATTCAAAATATCGGAGGGACCTATTATCAATTTGAATCATGGTCAGTTGGAGGAGCACAAAAGCATTTCTATACCACGCCTTCAGTGGATTCAAGTATTGTTGCCAATTTTAGAGTGACGCCAGCTTTCAATGCGAACTATTACAACAACATAAACCTTTCTGGAGCTCCAGCGTTAACGCGAAATGAAGGGGTGATTGATCATGATTTTGGAGGCGGTTCTCCAGATCCTGTGATCAACCCTGATAATTTCTCAGCACGCTACACCAAAACTCATTATTTTGCCGCAGGGAACTATGTATTTAACACGTTGTCTGATGATGGTGTGAGGCTTTATATTGATGGAGTGGTTATAATTGACAAGTGGATAGCGCAACCTTCTACGCCATATTCTTCGGCTATCGCTCTCACAGAAGGGAATCATGAAATAAAATTAGAGTATTTTGACAGTGGCGGAAGTGCTGTTGTGAAACTAACATGGGATATAGTTTTGGAGCAAATCGCAACACCAACTCCAACGGCAGGACCAACTGGAGGACCAACAGGTGCGCCTACTCCAACTCCTGGAGCTTCCGGACAAATCGTGACATCATTTACCTTGATTAATGCTGATACAGACCAAGTAATTGCGACATACAATCCTTTGGTTAATGGAACGACACTGGACTTAACCACCTTGCCAACCACTCATGTAAATGTTCGAGCAAATACCACCCCGACAACAGTCGGAAGTGTACGATTTGGTTATGATATCAATCCAAACTACCAAACAGAGAATAATGCTCCCTATGCACTCGCTTCAGATAATGATGGAGATTATTATATTCTGACACCAACAGTAGGAAGTCATACCATTACCGCGACGCCATTCACCTCTGCAAATGGATTCGGGACTGCTGGGACGCCACTTTCGATAACAATTAACGTAACAAATGGAGCCGCTCCAACATCAACGCCGACTCCTACACCGACCAATGCACCCACACCAACGCCTGGATTATTAGGACAAGCAGTAACGTCATACACATTAATTAATGCAGACACTGATTTGCCAATTGCAGGATTCAACCCAATCACTGAGGGAGCTACTCTGAATCTGAGCACATTGCCAACAACGCATCTGAATATGCGAGCAAACACAACTCCAGGGACAGTGGGAAGTGTGCGATTTGGCATTGATGGACAAGCAAATTACAGCATGGAAAGTTATACACCATATGCTCTTGCATCTGACAGTGACGGGGACTATTACGTATGGACACCAACTTTAGGAGCTCATACAGTAGTTGCTACGCCATATACCGGGCAAGGCGGTGGAGGGACTGTTGGCACAGCATTAACATTGCACTTTACTGTTGTTGATAGCGCTGAACCAACGCCTACAGGAGCGCCAACCCCAACCGCCACTCCAACTAATACGCCAACTCCAACAAATACACCGACCCCCACACCTACTAACGTACCAACACCAACCCCGACAAACATGCCAACTCCTACACTAACCGGACCAGCCACTCCAACGCCAACTCCAATGGGCCAATATGTACAATCATTGACCCTCATAAATGCCGATACTGACCTACCAATTGCAGCCTATGACCCCATTGAAGAAGGTGTAAAAATTAAGTTATCCACTTTGCCAACAACCCGACTGAACATTCGAGCTAACACGTTCCCAGCGCTTGTTGGTAGTCTAAAATTTGGCTATGATGCCAGTGGGAACTTTCAACTAGAAAATAGTGCACCTTACTCTTTTGCAGGAGATGAGTTTGGAAATTACGCTGCTTGGACGCCAACTCTCGGAGATCATACCGTGATTGCCACGCCTTACGCTGGCCAAAACACATCGGGAACTGTTGGAACAGGACTTACACGAAAGTTCACTATAGAGAATTAACTCCCTCAAACTTTTTTGGCAAAAAAAAGGACCGAGTGTTTAGCTCGGCCCTGTACATTCATTTCGCTCAATTGAAATCTTAATCCTTAACATGTGAAACTAGAACTCATAATCTCCATAATACTTTCCAGCTCGTTGACGAATAAAAACGTCTAAATCTGCTTTACGACACTCTCAGCCAAAAATCTGCGCCAATTCCTGTCCACTTGGATCACGTGGATCTTCAAAGTTGATAGAGATATATCTATCCTCTCCGTTTAGCGCAAAAATGATTTTCGCACCCCCTGAATTTACCCAGTAAGAGTATGTATAACCTGAGGAAGAATTTCCATCGAATCGTTGAACGCCTTCGTCATTTCTCTTAGGAAGCACTGTATCAAATTCAGTGAGAACGCTCATAACTGTTGTCCTAAGCACTTCTTCGACACTTTTTAGTTCGTCCATTAATCTTTGCACACGATGTTGAATCTGAGTATCCTGTGAAACCTCGTTCCTCTTATCAATATACTCTTGATGCGTAGTAAATCCCACTGGTGTAGGCATGTTCGTGTCCTTTCTGAAACGCGCAACTCTTTCAATCAATCGAAAGAGCAGAAAGATAGGTAGAATCTGATAGTATACTACAAGAAGCTTACCTGTTGCAGAGCTCTGTAACTTTTCGAAATGTTGGAAGCCAGATTGTATGAAGAAGATTATGGCCAGCAACATCAATCACAACTTTCTGAGAACCTGGAAGGTAACTATTTTCATGTCCAACAGCCTGATCTAACTCTGCCACGATGCTATATATTCTGTCACCATGCTTCATCGGTTTCTTTAGAATAGATTGAATATATTTACCCTGTGGATCAAGCTCCTTTTTTATCTCAAATCCATATAATAGATGTGCTTGTTTAGCTCCTTGGAACGGTGCACCAACTCCAATACATAATTTTGTCTTTTTCCAACCATCAAAATCGGTAAGATACTGATAACAGGTAAGACCACCGCTACTTATACCAACCAATATAACATCATCAAGCTTTTTGTCATCGATGAACGTTTTTAAATCCCGAGCGCTCTTCTCAAAATTTCCCGTCATCAATGGAAAGCTGACTGAATACACCGCAAATCCACGCCTTTCTAGATATATTTTCATACAATAGTGAAGAGGATTTCGTATAAACCAACGTTCCACGAGAATAATGGGAGATTTCTTAGATTTCTTAGATTTCTTAACAGCATCAAAAGGCAAAACATAATTTAAGAGCGCCAGAATAGGATGAAAGATAACAAGGAAGAATTCTATTACCCAGTGATGAAAATATTTCATTCTCTTAAGATGCCTTTTTCTAATAGCTGTTTTGTATACATGTCCAAATCATCGAGATTTTTAATTTCCTCAATCGTCAGCCATTTAAATTCTTCAATTTCTTCAGTATCTACGATGGGCTCTCCATCAATTCTTCCCAAATAGGTAAGTCGAACCACATGCAATCCCGGAACCCTCAAAATATCAACGGCATCAATCAATTTTGGCTCTTCCGTAAGGTGCAATTGAGATTCCTCAAACACTTCACGTTTAAGATTTTCAAAAAGAGAAACACCGGCATCAATTCTACCACCAATAATGTCCCACAAGCCAGCATTCGTAGGGTATTTTTTACAAGAACGTTTCAGAAGTAAATACTTGCCGTCTTTATTTTGAAGAAAGGCTTTTACACCAACTTGCAGTTTAATGTCCATATGCAAGATAATATCATATCTGAGCCTCTGTTAAATAGGGATGTGAACTTAAAATGCTGGAGGAAAGCACTTACGGACCTCAACCAAACTCGACAATTGGAGTGTTGCACCAGTGAAATCCTTACTCATCGTTTCACGGCTTGGAACTGCAATACATCGCATCCCGGCAGCTTTTGCAGCAGCAACTCCACTTGGCGCATCTTCCAAAACAAGGCAGATATTCGCAGGAAGGCCAAGCTTCGCTGCAGCATAGAGAAAAATATCGGGTGCAGGTTTTCCATGTTCAACTTCTTCAGCAGAACAGAAAATATCAAAGAAAAAAGTGATATTAAGAGCATCAGTTACGGCAAAAATTTCTGTTCGCATTGAGCTTGAAGCAATTGCAGTTTTTATAGCCAAGTCATCTAGGAGAGAGAGGAGCTCAACAAGCCCGGGCTGTGCAGTAACGTCCTTGAGAAATTCAAGATACGCAGCTTGTTTCTGTGAGACAAGCTGTTCTGGAGTTATAGGAAGCCCAAAACGTGCTACCATGTCTGCTGCTGCATCTTTATCTGATATTTCTACGTACAAGCTGTTGTTATCGTGCTCAGATAACTCTTTTCCATATTGACGAAACACATGATTAAATGCCCTTTGATGAAAAGGTTCGCTGTCAATCATCAAGCCATCCATGTCAAAAATCACAGCTCGAACATCTGCAAAAAGCGCGCGAAGTTCTTTGATTTTCTCTTCTGTGAGTGGGGCTTGCGTTAGTTCCATACATTGAGTATAACAAAGGCAAAAAAAAAGGGCCGAGTTTATGGCTCGGCCCGGAAAGGGTTACACTACGTACATATACTCAGTTCTGTTTCAAAAATTCATCATGAGACTTATAGCATAAGACCATACAGGCTCGATTTGCTGAATGTGAAGCTCCATGATATAATTCCATTACTTAGAGCACCTTGAAATTTTGACCTGTAGTGGGGAACCCCAAACATATGAAACAATGTGCATCTGCACCAAGCTTCTTGTGTTTGAACATTCCCTACTACCTATAACATGTAGCGTTTTCTGAAAGCATTGCGGCCGCATTCGTAATAGTCAGTACAAACCAACCTCCTGCAAATCTAGAAAGGAACAGACTCATGAATCACACGATCAAAATCACGGCTATCGAGCTGGACAATTCAGTAAATTCTGATGGTTCGATGCATCCTTCTGACCTCTTTCGCGTAAGCTTTAAGTGTGCAGATAGGCAGTCAGGTTCTAAAGAATTGTTCACCCGAGATCAGATGCAGCCCTTGCTGAATTTTATGGGGTATGAGCACTTGAGTGATCTGAAGAATTACACGTTTGGCATCAGCCCAACGACCAGAGAGTTCGATGGCTTCCTTGCGCTACTTAACCGAGCTCGCACGGCGATGACTCCGGTTGAGTCTCTCCTTGGGCTTGCTTCAGAGACGATCGCCAAGATCGGCGCTGCCGATTTGAGCGATCCGCGAACCTTTCAGAGGGCGGTTGGACAGCTTCTCCGTGAAGATGGCCCACTCGCTCCAATCG
>JAGORW010000089.1 GCA_018062605.1 Candidatus Woesebacteria bacterium
ATCCTTCTTTTAATACAAATTTTGTGTAATCTTTAAGGTCAATAGGTTCTATTTTTTCTGTCTTTTTCTTACCTAAAAACATTGCTTGTAGCTTCTTAAACTTTTGAATTTCAATATCAAGCTTTGCTGTAAGCTTTACTTTGTTAATATTCAAAGTATCAACCATTTCAAGTAATGATTCGACAAGCTCTGTTTCATTTAACGCAGGATTTTTACAACCCCTATCCTTAGCTTTTGTACATCTGTAATACACATGCCTATTAACTCCGCCATTTAGCAACTTTTTGAACTTTTCATCAGCCGTAATACCTGATCCACAAACTCCGCACTTCATAATCCTTGTAAAAGCAAATTCTTTTCCTTGAGATTTAATAACTTGTGACTTGATAGAGTTTCTTGTTTCGTCAAACAATTCTTTAGAGATAATAGGTTTATGTTTTCCCTCATACCAAACACCTGAACCTTGAGGAAACTCAAAGCGACCGTAATAGAAAGTATTATTTATAATCTTAAATACATTTCCTAGGCTCAGGTGAAAACCTCTGTGAGTTTTAAAATTAAGATCATATCGTAACCATGCATGTACTTTTGATACGCTCCATTTTTCATAACTAATTTTTTCAAATATTTGTCTTATTACATCAGCACGCTCTCGATCAATTTCAACTTCGCATTTAGATAACCTATTATTTGGTTTTCTATATCCTGTTGGTGGTTGTACTGGCCACAATCCCATTTCGCACCTAGCTCTCATACCACGCTTTACATTGATACTTTTATTATCGTTTTCAAGCTTTGCCTGACTACAAAGGATCATTAATAGAAACTTATCACTTGGCGAATTCGTAAATGTCTGACCAAATGTTTTGATCTGAATTAGTTTTTTATGATCCATTCTATCGACAAGTTTTCCAAGATCACCTGCATTACGAGAAAGTCTATCAGGTGCCCATGTAATGATTCCGTTAAATATTCCTGTATCAATATCTTTTACAATCTCTTCAAATACTGGTCTTTGTCCAGATTCCTTTGCACTATGTGATTCTTTACGGATTTCGACTATGGTTAGATTTTCACGCTCGGCAATCTGCTTCATTTCTTTGATTTGAGAATCAATAGAAAGGGCTTGCTTTTCTTCTGCTTCGGTTGATTTACGAGCGTACAAGCAATACTTCATCTGGCTTTGTTCGACTTCTGTCATATATTAATTAATGACAGACCAGTCGGTGGTGTATAGACTATGCAGAACTAGAAATACGTCGCATACTCGTGACTACTTTTTTATGTCCATATCGACGTAATCTCTATAGTACAAAGGTTCTTCATCTCCCATCCAGTACATAAGCCATGTTGAATCTTTAGCGTGCTTATCCATGGTTGAGTTTATAAGCAACGAAAATGCATCTGCAAGGTCGTCATGCTTTTCTACTCCAAACCCTACAAGTTGCTCGATAAGTCTTTCACACCCTTGTCTTGGGAATAATATCTTTGATGATTTTATTGCAGTCGAAGTGAGAGCAAGTCGAGTTCGCTTGTCTCCTTTGGGTTTGATTGCTGTCGCCTTAACACCTTGGTGCTCAAGCATTTGCGGGAGTGCTTCTTGATACGCCACACTTTCCACAAACAACTCATCAGTACTTTTTATGAGCATCGTACTACGAATATCTTTCATAAGATCTACCTGTGCAGGAAAGTTTAGTTTCTTTGCGATAGGGTTAGGTAGTATGTAGATCCGCATTTTCTCACGACGTGAATAGATATGAGCAAATACAACAGCAGTATCATCGGCAGTTTCCGAAGCTGAAATCGCAAGATCGACACCTGCATAGGTACCTCGATATCCTCGGTGCTTTTCGCCTGGCAATTCGTCATAGTAGTTGATCCATTCAGGATAGATAACCTGATCGTCGTCTGGAATAATACGCAATAGATATTCTCGTTGCCATGAGATATCACTAGAAACCTTTAACTTTTCATCTTCAAGGTCTTTCTCGCTTTTGTATTTACCTGACCACAAGCACACACCGTGATTATCTATTAGTGGATACTCTTTGAAGATTCCTTTTGCTTTACCTTTGGCAATTTCGTCTTTAATACGCATCAAAAGTGAATCTTCGTGGAGTAAGTTTCCGACAATAATTAGTCGGGTATTTCTATCACCAGCAGGGATAACCTCACCTCGAAGCCAGTGATATGTTTTATCTCGTCCCTCACGGGTTTTGGTAGATTGTACATCTTCAACGTCGTCACAAATTATTAAGTCTGGACGGTGTTCGTTGTGGCGAATACCACGAATACTTTGCTCGGCAGAAGCGACAGTGATTCTTGCACCATGTTTTTTGAATACAAGAGAGAATGAACCCCATTCGTCACTTTCTTCTTGGAATGGTCCGAGATCCTTTTTAAGAACATCGTTACCCTCAAGCTCTGTACGGATATTCATCATGTGTTGTTTTGCCTGTGCTCGAGTTTGGCAAAAGATAATACAGAATTTCTTTTGCTGTTTTCCAAGTATTGCCCAAATAGGATATGCGGTCGTTACCATAGTAGATTTTCCAGATCCACGGAATGCGACAACATACATATTCTCAGTCGAGCTTTTTTCGAGATTATGAATAATCTCTTTTTGAAAATCAGCAGTTTCGTATTTTACATAGTGAGCATAGTAGAAGTGGAAGAAATACAGAAAACTGTCTTTGGTAATAGAGGTACGAACAGAACGATCTTTGAGCATGGTATTCACCAATGCGTTTGGAATTATTTTAGTCATGGTGCTTTTTAGAATTAATGTTTTTAATTGATTTCGACTTTGTGATGTTGGCAAGTTTAAGTGCCTGCTTCACGATTTTTGCTTGTGACGGAGTAAGCTGTTCAGAATCTTCTTTGGTAGTGATCTCTAGCTTGTTTTTATAGTTATCATTGCGGTGTTTAAGCCAGAAACTAATTGCAGGATAGTTCTTCTCCTTAATGAGTGTGAGTAGTTGGCTTTCACTCATGTCATTTACCAATGCGACACCCTCGGTAAGGGCATCGTCCATTTTCTTGAGAAATGCCTTATCTTCTTTTCTCCAACGATAGACACTATTGCGAGACAGTCCCGTCTTCTCACAAGCTACTTGAACAATCGGCACTTTCCGTAGCTCATCAAGG
>JAGORW010000090.1 GCA_018062605.1 Candidatus Woesebacteria bacterium
GGTATGGCCAATGTCGTCATCAATCCAAAAATCTATGAGATTTATCGTCCGGTGATTTTGTCTACACAGTTTTTGTGTATTCGCGGCAGGCTGCAATTAGAGCAAGGTGTATGCAATGTCATCGCCAGGCACTTTGAATACCTGCCACCCGTCAATTCAGTCTCTGATGAAAAAGTGCATGATGAGATTACGTTGCCTTCGCGTAATTTTCATTGATGGTTAGTCCTAACACTCAGAACTTTGGATCTCTGAGCCGGCAAAGTTTATTTCGATCTGGATCGGCTTACCTGAGGTGATGAAATGATGCCTGTCAATTTCGTAACAGCTCACCGTTTTGGAGCGCGGGTTCAGTTCTGCTATTCTAAATTTGGACGGTATAGACGGTTTTTGGTAGCTTAGTTTGAGTTCGGCGTTTAGTGAAAATCCGCTACAAGATGAATTTGTTTGTCACCATTGGCCCCTTTAATTGAGCGACAACTATAAACTGCATTTCTAATACACTGGCCGACCTGTCGTTTCTGCGCGGGCGTCAAGATCGAACGAGGATCCTCTATGATTTGAAAGTTAGATATATCTCCGTTCAAATTAGCATCGAATTCCACCTTCAAAGGTACCCTCAAGACTATGTCGTTAGTCGGATGCCAATTTTCCGAAAGGATTTTCCTATAGGCTATGCAACGACTGGCCAACTGCCAGTCAAGAGGATACGAAAATTCAAGGCGCGGAAACCGAACCGCAACCCAGTAGGATGGGAATTTTAAAGACCGTTGTTTAAAACTCCTATCTAAAACGAAGACAGTTTCTCCACCTAACTCGACATTTTGGAATACCTCTATAAGTGCATTCCTGGCATAAATGTCATCACTTTTCCCAAGTTTAATTATTGGATATACGATAGCTTGAAATATTGAATAATCATCCAGGGTCTTGTCTCGTAAGACGAAACTTGCCCAAATAGCCAGCTTTGACAAATCCCTAGCATCATTAATCGGTTCGATGATCTTTCGAACGGATCTGATTACAGAAGCGGGGTTTTTAGCTTCGCTATCACTCTTGGTTTCCACGTTCCTTGCGTACTCAACAACTTTCCTTTCAATATTTTGCAAAGCTTGAGAACCGCTGTAATCCGTATTGTTAGATTTAGCGTTGAGCGGAGAGACGGACACGACGAATAACCCCAACAATGCCCAAAAAATTGAATTTTTCATTTTCAGTTCCAAAACAATCAGGGAAGAATTAGATCCTCCCTGATTGTATTTCATGTCACTAGCTTGGCGAAGCTCATTTCATCAAAAGAATCTTCCCACTATCCGCTACCCATGTTTCCAGCCCTAATTAGCACGCTGATTCAGCTCACGCGAAACTCGCTTAAGCTCTTGCCAAAATTTGAGTTCAGTATCAGTTTTGAGCATACTCTGCCCCCACCAGCCAATTATGGAACAACCACATGTTTTCGCTAGTCCGACCATGCTCTCGAGTTCACGACTAGAAGGAGTGCGAATAGTGGAGGTCACCTCCCTTGGAAGCGCACTATAAATTGTCTTCAGAGTAGCTTCATCATAATGATTAGCCATTGAAAAACCTTGAAGCACCACACCATATTTTTTCGTCGGCAAATTCTCTTTCAGCCAACGAGCATATTGCGGAATCAAATCAGAATACCCAAGCTCTAGACCACGGGCATAAGGTCCAGTCAATTTTGCCAGCTCTTTGGGAATGGGATAAATATCGAAAACCACAGTATCAGCCCACTGACTATGTTGCTTAACTCGATTGAGGTAGTTAGTTCGCTCAGTTTCCGAGAGCTGCTTTTCAGTATCAGCAAGAATCGGCGCATGAACCATGACCACAGGCAAAGTTGAATCAATTGATTTGACACGTTTATAGAGCGCCTGCGACTGGCTCACAGGCAGCCCACGATGGGCGGGTTCATCATATGCATACACTGCATAAATGTTCTCTCTTCCAGCCCAAGCAATCAACTTTCTCAGTGGGTCATCACTGATTGCACCAAACTTGCCGTCCGGATACAAAATCTCAGCAGCAACCAAAAGCTCAATGCCGTGTCGCTTCATGGCATTGATGGCGTTATCGTCTTTCTTATATTGTGGAAAAAAATCTGTCTCAAAGCCAAGTGATTTTGGTTCAGGAGCCTCCTGATACTGAGTGAAGGGCAGAAAAACCTTAATGCCACCAGCCTGTAGCTCGCCAAAAATCTCGTCATAATTCCGCCTTGCTGCAATTGGCTTAGGCACACCAGCCGCCAGAACTACAACTGGAACATTCTTAGCATCTGGCCGAGCAGAGGACGCGGGTCGACAATCGGTCGCAGACTGAAACGACACCTGGCTCAAAATAATTGCACTCACTATCGTTGCGTCCCTGTGGGCGGTCTTCCTCATACTTTCCTACAGCACCTGCTTGTTCTTGCTATTTTGCAAATTGATATCCAATAGCCATCGGCTACTAACGTGCGAATTTCAAAGCAATCTCAGAAAACTTTTACGCCTTCATTTTTGCCAGCAGTCGGCGAACATCAGAACTCTACTATTCTCGACACTTCAAGATTGAGAGTATCGTCAAAAGTCCCTTCCAGCATAACCACTTTCTTGTTAAAGTGTTTTGGAGTTACTTTGCTACGTGCCTTTGCGCTTTCCCGCTCCGGCACTGACTGCCCGTTCTCATCAATGTTTTTAAAAACTTCTGTAATTGTGCTCCGTTTTATTGTGATTTTCCGAGCCGGCTCTAAATGCACGTCTTCATCTAAGCACACATGAATAGAGTTTTCAGTAGCTAAATGATCAGCGAATTCTTTCGAGAAATAAAGATGATGATCCTCAAACTCTAAATGCAGATATCCGCTGATTCTGCACCTCTTGCCTTTGTAGCGATCTGGGTTTGTCAGTACCGAAATCATTGAGATGGGATAAACTGATACAAGTGGTTCAAGAGAGTCTGAATCACTATTTTCGATCGGCATCGCTTGCATGGTTGATGAACCATACAAAAGAAAACCAATCATGATAATTGACTGATAAAAAATTTTCACGATAATACAACCCAAATTACATTTGGAACTCCACAAGTTTAATGGAAAAAGAGGGTGGAATCCAGTTCCCTCCTACTAAAGTTTAGATGA
>JAGORW010000091.1 GCA_018062605.1 Candidatus Woesebacteria bacterium
TACAGACTTCGAGTAGTGAAAAATAGTGAAGTTGTGAAGAAGTGAAGAAGACAAATCGCAGGGTTTTTAGTGGGGGGATCCATTTTAGGCAAAAAAAAGAGGCCGGCACCAAATGGGTACCGGCCTCGAAAAATTGTAGCACTCCCCATGGCTGTTTCGGCCTGGGGGCGACAAACAATTAATGAGGAAATATATTCCTCATTTAATTTAGCGTAGCTAGGTCATTGATGAACCTCCTTTCTCCCTCTCGGGAATAGGCATTTTGGGCACTTTTTCCCAATCCGGGCGGGCGGGATGAGTCAAAAAATCTTTGCCCCCCGGTTCATCTTAAAATATGATTCTAGCGTAGCTAGGTCATTGATGAACCTCCTTTCTCCCTCTCGGGAATAGGCATTTTGGGCACTTTTTCCCAATCCGGGCGGGCGGGGTGAGTCAAAAAATTTTTGCCCCCCGGTTCATCTTAAGATGATTCTAGCGTAGCTAGATGAAGATGTACCTCCTTTCTTAAGCTTGCTTTAACAAGCTTTGGCAAATTTGGCTTATCTTTCTTATCCTAAAACGCGCATCGTCATTCTGAAATGTCGTGCATCCACGAGTGGATGAGAACATGACTTAATGACAGGGAACAGTATACTATAGGATTAAGCATTTGTCAAGTACTTTATTATAAGACGTAAAACATCCCTTTTTTAGCCTAGAAATCCATAACCTGTTATACTATTAGTATGGATGACAAGAAGGAAATCTTACATAAACGCCTCGATATGATGCTTTCACAGGTCAACCCTGAAGCAATGAAAGAGCACTCTCTCAGGCTTGAAGCGCAAACATATGATAAAGATTTTTGGAATGACCATGAACATGCGCGTCAAGTTTCACAAGAGATTGCCCAAATCCGAAAGGACATTGAAGATATTGAGATGATCCAGCTTTTATATGAATCTGAGGAGTTTAATGATCTCGAAAAGCTTCTTAATGAGTTCGAAATTCGCCTCTATTTATCACATGAATTTGATAAGAAAGATGCTATTTTAGGTATTCATGCAGGACAGGGTGGTACTGAAGCGATGGATTGGACTGCTATGTTATATCGCATGTATTCTCGTTTTTGTGAGCGTAGAGGATTCAAGATGGAAATATTGGACATTATTGATGGGGAAGAAGCGGGGTATAAAACCGCCATAATTAAGGTAAAAGGGCCATTCGTATATGGACATCTTAAAGCTGAAGCGGGTGTTCATAGACTTGTGAGGCAATCTCCGTTTAATGCTGGTGGCTTGAGACAAACGTCTTTTGCTTTGGTTGAAGTTGTTCCGGTAATCCAAAATGCTGATGTTGAGATTAAAGATGATGACTTAGAGTGGCAGTTTTTTAGATCAGGTGGAGCTGGGGGGCAGAATGTTAATAAGGTCAGCACGGCTGTGCGGCTTATTCATACGCCAACTGGTATTATGGTGACATGTCAAAGGGAGCGTAAGCAAGAGCAAAATCGCGAAATTGCGCTTGAATTATTGAGGGCAAAGTTGTGGCAAAAGAGGCAAGAAGAACAGGATGCAAAAATGGAGCAATTTAAAGGCCCAAAGCAGGCTTCATGGGGTTTGCAGATTCGCTCATATGTGCTGCATCCGTACAAAATGGTTAAAGATCTTCGAACTGGTTTTGAGAGTAATCAACCTGAAAGTGTGCTTGATGGGAATATTGATGAGTTCATTGAATCATACTTGCGTTTTGCTTCTGATCATCCAATGACTCAGCAAACTGAGGAATCCTCTGAAAAATCTGAGTAAATTGTTTGAGAAAAAATCGAAATTCTGCTATTCTGTGTAGATATGGAAAATATGTCACAGAATAGACAAAATCCTCTACAACCTGACAAACCTATTATTCATTCCATGGCTGATGAACCTATGATCGATGAAATTCCTATGAAAAAAGCAATTACGATTTTTACGCTTGTTATTATCATGGGTATTGCCTCTGGGTTCGTGTTTAGCTACTTAGGTAAGGCCAAAACAACCACAAATGTGACGAAATCTGGCTCGAAAATGTCTGAGAAAGATGACGTGGCTAAATCAGCTGGAATTGCAGATAAAAAGGCTTTCAAAGATTCAGCAGAAGGCACAATTGAGGAAAATGAAGAAAATGCAGAAGTTGGAAGTTTCAGGCTCGTTCGGCCTGGTGGAGACTCTCAAACCGTCTATCTCACATCGAGCACGGTCGATATGTCTGAGTTTGTTGGCAAGAAAGTTCGCATATATGGTGAAACATTTGCTTCGGATAAAGTCGGCTGGCTGATGGATGTCGGGTTCATTGAGGTTCTTAAATAGTAATTCATGATTAACTTCGATAATGTCACTAAAGAGTACCGAACGGGTACTATCGCCCTCGATAAAGCCACCTTCCAAGTGGCAGATAACGACTTTGTCTTTCTTGTTGGCCCTTCTGGTGCAGGTAAAACCTCAATCTTGAAGATGATCTTGAGGCAAATAATTCCCACCTCTGGCTCTATTTCTGTTGATGGGCAAACGATTTCTGATAAGAGATTTAAAGATACGCAAAAGTTGAGGCAATCGATTGGAGTGGTTTTTCAGGATTTTAAGATTTTGACTGATAAGAATATATTCGAAAACGTAGCTATTTCATTGAAGGTACTCGATGTCCCAACTTCAAAAATAAAATCTCAAGTTGATGAGGTGCTTGAGCTTGTAGGCATTCCTCAGAAGAAATTAATGTTTCCCGTACAACTTTCTGCGGGAGAGCTTCAGCGTGTTGCAATAGCCCGTGCGATCATTGGTAATCGAAACATAATTCTTGCAGATGAACCAACAGGTAACCTTGACCCTAAAACAACATGGGAGATTATGAAGATTTTTAAGAAGCTTGAGGGTCACAAGACCATTTTGATTGCGACGCATAATGTTGATATTGTTAATAGCTTCAAGAAGCGTGTTCTAACACTCAAAGAGGGGAAAATTATTAAAGATCAGAGAGACGGTAAGTACGAATTATGAACGATATTTTCAAATCAATTCGCAGAACACCATACCAGTCATTGGGCTCATTTTCTATCTTGCTGTTTACTTTGTTTTTATTCTTATTTTTCTTTAATCTCACCTCGTTTTTCCATAGCATGCTTGC
>JAGORW010000092.1 GCA_018062605.1 Candidatus Woesebacteria bacterium
CTTCTCATTCAGATAATTCGTGTGAGGTATCGGAGTCGGTTTGCATAAGGTTTCATTATTTAGTTTTATAGTATAAACTACTCCTTTTTGAGGAGCATATCTGAAATTATCTTTGCCCCTCTCATTTCTATGAGATTGAGGAGTGGATAAGTACAGAATCAGGCGATTGATACCCAGAAAGAAGCGAGGCCAATTTCTTGGCAGAGGTATCCAATCCATCAGGCGAGAAACATATTTACTATGAGCCGAGATGCTCGAAAGGCTTCTCATTTAGAGACTTTGTACATGTAGTGTGCGAGTCATCATACTGATGCTATTCATGCACCAGTTCCATTCTTTGCCATAAAGTCTAATACCTCTTTTGATTCTATCATATTATTTTCGAGGTAAAGCTATATTTATTGTTACTCCAAATACTGCAAGGAGTGAAGTTATAACTTGCATTTCCTCCATTCCAATATATCCACGAGATAGGAGATAAGGAAGGATAGCCCCGATTATTCCAATAATGGAACTCTTATGATGAGTAAGAAATTTTAACATAGAAAGGTAGTTAAGGTTAAAGCTATATTATAGGAATCTGTTATTTTGTAAAATTTTTAATGAGGTTTATTCGAGATTGAAGGGGAAATGGATGACGTTTACCTTCTACCATAAGTGCGTAGTTCTCTGCAAAGTCTTCTTCTGGTGAAGTAAGCCCATAGTAACGATAAAAGTATCTTCCGCTAGGGTTCTTATTGTAGAGCTTTAAATCTCGTTCATAAGCCTTTTTGTACTGTTCTTTTTTTTCTGGCGTGAGACGATAGTATTCGTAGTGTCAGATTTCGTGATTTTTAGTAAAGATGCCAGTTCACTCACATAAATATACTGTTTTTTCTGATTCAATATAAACCCCTTCAATATTATTATCACACTTCTGGAAAGTGTAAGGGAGAAATAGTCAAAGGGGAATGTATACTATGAGTGGAAGCATAGGTATATTATATCTAATTTATCTAGGAAATAAAGTTATCCAATCTCAAACAATAATCCCATTTGTTGGAGTAGACGCATAAGCAAAGACAGTATCTGTATTTGCAATTGAGTAATCAGTTGAAATTACAGGGGTAGTAATAACATGATGAAAATTAATAATCTGGAGACCATCACCATCCATCGCTGAGTCCATAAGTCATGTGACAACCGCTGTAGCTGTAGTATTAAGTAGGCTTCTTCGAGGTATTCTCGTAGATTCATTATCGTAAGGATACGCTTTTTGCTCATCAATTGAAAAAATATACTTGAAGTAATTCGTAATCTTTCACTCTATTTCAGCGTTCATTTTTCATTCAGGAAGGGCGAACATATGTGACCCCCTATATTCAGGATGTGTATCTCTATAAGCAACAATAGACGCTATTTCTGTATCTAAAGCTACTCCAGTAAGAGTTGTAAGTGCTGTCCCCCCGTGTAAGGAAATAATATGCCCTCTTTCATGGATTGCGTCAAGTTCTGATTGCTTGTAGTAAAGTCATGCACCTCATGTCTCAGGCTCGATTGCATTAGGTATAACAAATAAACATACTTTTTGACCATAATTTTCAGCAATTGTAAGAAGATTATCTTGGTCTTTCCATCCATCATCAGCACAAAATAAAACTCTTCAATAATTAGTAGCAGCACCTACGTTTTGGTAGGTAATACGAAAATCTTTAATATAAACTGTAGGGGTTGTGCCTGTTTCAGCAACTGCGCGCACCATCATATCTTCTGTATTTGCCCAATCTAAAGAGCCTGCCATGAGTGCAAAGTCCTCTTTTGAGAAGGTAAATTTTATCCACACATTATTTTCAATTGTGTCTGCACCTATCTTTTCTTTTAGATCGAGTCTCCAGTAATTCGGAGAAAAAACAGTATTTCAAAGGTTTATCTGTAATTGGTCTACATTTGCCCAATTATCAGCCTTTACTTGGAATTCAAATCAATGCTTTCAAGATAGATTAAGGTTTGTAATATTTTTTCTTGAAGCTACAGAACTTCATGTAGGACAAGGAAGTTTAATTGCACCATCCTCATGCGTTGCAGTTCCACCTCAATCCCATCCGCCATCCCATCCACTATCCATTGATTCATAGTGAAATGTAGGAGCTGATTGTAAATCATGCCTATATATATCTGATTGCAAAAAATAGTACCCATCAAGATAATCTTTGATTATTTGTCAGTTAACATAAGCCCATTTCCCTAAAGTGTTTATTGCAGGAATTGGGGTAGTGTTTGTAAGTGGTGTCGAACTTACTCATGAGGGAAAAGATTTAGACATTATTAAGAAAGTTAAAAGTTATACCCATGCAGAGCCATTCCATGTTTCAATTACTCAGGTTGTCAAATTGAAAATCTGATATGGGTTTGGTGGTGAGACAATAGAGTCTCGCATAGCTGTTGTGAGATGTGGGATTCAAGTGAAGTCTCTTGCATCTCAAAGAGCGGTGTAATCAGCAAGTATTTCAGCGGTTGTAAGTACACGAGAGAAAATGCGTACGTTTCCTATGTATCAGTCGAAGGTTCTAGCTAAAGTAGAGTCGTTTCAAATCCATAAATTTGAAGGAATTGTGATATTATTTGGTGTTGCCGTACTTGCAGGAGCTCCACTTACTGCTCCATTGATATAATGAGTGACAAGTCATGCAGAAGAAACGGATACAGCAATTCTATATGTAACTCAGTATGTAATTCATGCCGCACTTGATACTAAAGCTCATACTCATCCTCTATCTCCAATTTTTAAAGAAACGAGATTAGCTCACATTCGATAATAAAATCAGCATTCCGCACCTGTTGCGAGAGCTTTATTCAGTATAAATCACACACTAGCTTCTCATGCACTGTCCGCTTTTATATCCGCTATTATAGTAAATCCATTTGAGTAAATAGGATTAGAGAAGGAATAAGAAGAGTAGAGGTTGTATTGGTAGATAGTGTCGGTTTGATATCATGCAATATATAGCTTTCTTCCACTGTCTCAAATAAATA
>JAGORW010000093.1 GCA_018062605.1 Candidatus Woesebacteria bacterium
CTTCAATAAAAAATGTCCCTCTTGTTGTCTCCTCTAAAATAGAAGTTCCTTCTTTTGAGAGTGATACTACTGCATCAGAAGGATGTCTATATGTTCCTGGAGCCACACTCTCAAGTACGATACCTCTATGCTCATTTGTAAACACTGTAGGGCCAGTATCATCAAAATACACGATTACATCCTTAAGGATGATCGTGCGGTCAGTTTTTCCTTCCATAAGGTGGACGAAGTCAATCGGTTCAAACCACTGATTAATATATTTCATGTATGGACCAGGAAACCCCTTTAATGCTGGAATGATCCATGTTGCATCATTGATAAACAGCGGTTTACCAAGCTGTTTCCATGCTTCCTCTGCCTTTTTAGTCGCAATTTCTATCGAATCACTACCTTGAGTTTCAGGAACAGAAAGTGGTTGTTGAATTACATCAATATTGTACTGTTCAAAGAATTTTTTTGCATTCTCGTATTTATTTTTGTTCCCGGTCACATATGAAATGTTCATACCATTCAGTTTAATTCTTAATAAAATTACATCTTAGCACGCTTCGCGTACCCGTGTTTTCTGAAACGATATCCTCTGAGATCTCATGTTCTAAAGAAAATCCGTTCCATGCCATCATTTCATAAAAACATTTTTTATCTAATAGTGTCATATAAAGGCCCTCTTTTGTTTGAAATGAAAACACATGATTAGTTTTTAGCATTGATTCATCAATTGCTTTTGACGTAAATATGTTCAGACAAACAACTCCTGACTTTTTTACTACTCGTGCGAGCTCATGAATGGCAAGCTCGTACTCAGCAAGATTGCGCGCTTGGTGGAGCACTCCCGTAGTTACAACAACATCAAAGATATTATCTTCATAAGGCAGTTTCATCATAACACCTCTTCGTACCCCCCTCAAACCATTTGATTTCACACGTTTGGTGGTTGCGTGGAGCATTACTGGATTAGGATCAATGGCATAAGTTTGAAAACCTAAATTAACAAGTAGTTCTGTATGTCTGCCCCCGCCACAGCCAAGATCTAGTGCTTTCATTGAGTCACGTTCTGCTTGATTAATTTTTTCAAGTCTCTCTTTAATTCTGTGATCTGCAGGTTTATCTGAAAAATACTTTACTATGTCTTGATTGTTCCAGAAAAAGAACGTCTTAAATATTTTCATATGGCAATGTGCTTAATATCTTATATCCATCATTGTGTATCGTTGTCACTATTGTCTTCAGACCATTTTCTTGAAATACCCTTTCGGTATCTTCTAGTGCGCTCGTTATAGCAAAAAATGCTGGCCCCACACTTGAAAGTGCCAAGGTATGAACAAGTTTCTTTTCAAAGAGGTGTCTTAAATTCTCTGCAATTTTAATAATTGGTGGATATACAAATGAGCAGTTTTCTAAACTACCGTAATCAAATCTATAGTCGAAGATCAGTTTTGATGCTTCGTAAAGCTTTCCTTGCATCATATTCGGGATAGTTTCATGAACTAATCTATAAGCAATCTTCTCACCAAACTTTTTTCCTGTTTCAATGAAGCGACCCATATTCTGATTCTCAAGTTCCATCAATGTTTTCGCGTCGGGTGAAACAAAATCTTTAGGTATTCCGATTATGACTTTATGCCGAGCATCAAGTTTCGTTGCTGCAATCGGTACTGAATCTCCTGCAAGTACAATCATTCCTGCATCAATCAGACCCGCAGCAGCGCCGCCACCGATACATTGAACGTGCTGGAGATTAGTAACATCACCATCTATTTCCTCACCATGATTTTGAGCGAGATACTGAATCAGATCTATATCTTGGATAGGATTGCCGTACAGATGATTTATAGCGGTTGCGGTCGCTGCAATCATTCCACTACTTGATCCCAGGCCTGTGTGGCGAATATCCTCCGACAGGAAATTAATGTCAAATCCATTATTTATACCGAGAGCCTTCTGCATAATCTTTACAGAGTGCTCTATGAGCTGCTTTCTTTGATGATTACTCTCTATGTGAATTTGACTATCGTTACGGGCAGATACGGTGACATTCTTGTAGATTGATACAGCAAAGATCACTTCACCTGGGGAGTAAATGGCACTTTCATTTACAGCTATTTTGCTTGGGTCGAGCGCCATTGCATTCAACCGTGAGGGAAAAGATATGCTCACTGTCTTAAAAACAGGCAAAAGACTTGTACCAGGTTTGTTCTTTATCGGATTTATTACCTCACCAATTTTAAATATTTGATTCATGTTTTGCATTAAAAGAAAAAACAGCCCCAAAAACCTAGGGGCTGTTTGCAACAACAAATGCGGCAATAACCGCAATCGAGCGCTCGATTTCACCTTCAAGGTTTGGAATAACCAGGAGTGGCACTTTCGTCTCTTGCGAGAGCTTTACTGCTTTCTCCCGTGAGATATTCAAGTGCTGTGAGATGATCTGTGGGTCAGCATCTCGGGATCTGCTCGGATCGAGCGCAATCCGCTTGAGGAGATCACGCAGAGGTACATCCAACAGGACTAGTCCGCGCGTATTCTCAGCAAGATAGTTCTGTGTCTTGTTCGGATTATCAAACTCAAGATGATCGTCCATCAAGACCAGCCCCTCAGCGCTTGAGAGAATCTCCGAAAGCTTGATGTCAGCGAGAGCCTGATCCCCTCCGTGCTGTTTGAGTAATGCCGAATAGATCACTGTTTGATGTTGGGCTAGTTTCGATCTGAGACCCTCCATCACCGTAGTCTTACCGGTTCCTGAGATACCGGCTATTTTGACAGTCCACGACTTGACCACCGGAACCTCCTTTCATTCATTGACGTCAGAAAACAAATTAGGGCCTAAATTTAGGTGGCACCTCCACAAAGATAATGCTTCATTTGTACATATAAGTCAACGAGGCTACTTGGACTCGAACTAAAATAGAGCCTTAAAATAAGGTTGCTCTTGTAACCGCAAATATCACAAAATGGTCGTTGACCATGAATGTTTTATATATGTTGCAAAACAAGCTTCCTTTGAA
>JAGORW010000001.1 GCA_018062605.1 Candidatus Woesebacteria bacterium
AGCTTGTCATTAAGGCTTCCCTATTCATCTCTGGAGTATCAAAACCAGATGATAGTTCGCAACTTGATGAGAAATCATATATTCTTGCTCCTGAGATATTTGCACTTCCTGATGCAACTAATTCTGCACGCATTGTTCTCAATGGGCGAGGTACGGAAGAGACTGATGTACATATTTATGTAAATGATGAAAAAGTCGACAGTATTGCCCTCACATCCGAGGATTTCTCAACGGAAGTATCTTTGAAAAAAGGGGAAAATGAAATATATTTGGAATCTGAGGATGTAGAAAAAAAGCGTGTGAAAACATCAAAAACATATAAAGTCTTATACTTAGCTGAGAAGCCAACCCTGAGCATTGAGTCACCGAAAGAAGGAGACACAGTCTCAACTTCAGAAACATTTGTAAAGGGTACCACAGACCCTTCAGTCGCAATCCGTGTGAATGGAGGCCCTGCAGTTGTCGGCGTTGATGGATCATTCACGTATTCTGCTCGACTTAAGGATGGTGATAATGAGATTAAAGTTGAAGCAACAGATATCGCTGGAAACCAAGAAGTCGTAACTTTGAAGGTGAGGTACGAGAAGGATGAATAGATAACTTCAGCTACTTGTTGTAGAGCAAGTACACCTTTGATCTCACCAAAAAAGCATGAAAACTCATCATGAATGAGTAAACAAACCCACGTGCTCCGTCAAGAAAACCTCCGAGAATAAAAAATGTGTATATGAATTTCATGAAAGGTGGGAATATGACGTGCATTCCCCACACCCTCGCATCTTGCTTATATAATTCTTGCGCTCTTTTTGTTGAGAAATCATTGACTGAATGAAGAAAATCAGCAATACCAGAATGGGAATAGTGAAGAAGTGGAGATGAGAGCTTTCCGATAGGTTCCTCTGTAATGTAGATTTCATGCACTTTCCCTTTCCATGTGCCTGAATCTTTCTTTACAAGCCGAACAATACCTTTGAGTCGAGCTTCAAGAACTTCACCATATCGAACTTCTTTTCCCCAAAAAACATCTACTCGTGGAATGGCATAAGCTGAATGTTTTTCGTGCTGAACACCTTCAAGAATCTCATTTTTTAGACGTGCAGATACCCGTTCATCTGCATCAATATGTAGAATCCATTGATTCTTTGCGGCTTTCTGAGCAATTCTTCGAAGTACTGAAAAGCTGGCAGAAGAATCATGAAGGACGTGTGCTCCCAACTTTTTTGCTACTTCAGAAGTTTTATCTGTGGAGTCATTATCAACTACAAGTATCTCATCACAAAAAGAAAGCGTTGGAATAAGCTCTTTGAGATTCTTTTCCTCATTTTTAGCGAGAATGACTGCGGTTATCATAAGTACAATGGTGGCTGTTGAGGGACTTGAACCCCCGACCTTTCGAATGTGAATCGAACGCTCTAGCCAGCTGAGCTAAACAGCCATATTCTTTATTATATCACGCAATTAGCTTGAACTTCCCTTGTAATCGTATACTAACTTTTCGTACAATAGGGCAATGGAGATACTGAAAAAAGTACTGGAATTCGTCATGGATATCCTCGAAACCGTGACCTTCGTCGGCTCACTTTTTATCGTTGTATACCTCTTTATTCTTCAGCCAAATGAAGTTCGTGGACAATCTATGGATGTCACGTTTAGAGATGGTGAATATATTTTAACAAGCAAGCTTTCCTACAAATTTGGCGAACCTATTCGAGGTGATGTCGTTGTTTTTAAATCTCCTGAAGATGAGGAAGTTGACTTTATTAAGCGCATTATTGGTGTTCCAGGCGATACAGTGATGATTCAGTCGGGTGATGTCTATGTGAATGGGGAGAAGCTACCTGAAGACTATGCTCAGCATCCTTCTAATCCTATTGAGGGTGGATATTTGGTTGATGGACAAGAGATTTCTGTGCCAGAAGGCCAACTCTTTGTAATGGGAGATAACCGACCACGGTCATCGGATAGCAGAGCTTTTGGTCCAATTCCTATCCAAAGTATTATTGGAAAAGTCTTTTTTAGATACTTCCCTGCCCCACGACTTGGAACAATCAAAAATCCGTATACGCAGTAACTATTCTTTGAGCTTTGATGTGATTTTTTCAATAATTGGTGAGCTTTGAGTAAGTCCCCCATCCATCTCAATAATAATTTTTGCTCGAATGCGCGATTGGATTACCTTTACACGAAGATGTGGATCAATAGCCTCTAAAGCAACCGTGAGATCAGTCTTTGTAGAGTCTTGAATGTGCTCACCATCAGAGGATATGTTATAGAGAACAGATCTCACTTGTTCTTCTAGTGCACTCGTTGAAAAGTTTTGCTGCAATACCATCTCATACATATTAATGATATCTGTTTCATTTTTTAGGCGAGCAATAATAAACAGATGGGTCGGCGTTACAAGACCAGAATAGTAACCATCACGCACCAAATCAGGTAACTTCAGAATGCGAATAATGTTACAGACATACGAGGAAGAAAGTTTCAATTGACGAGCAATTTCCTTGATGGGCACTTTATACTCATCAATCAAGATATGAAAGAGTTGAGCTTTGGCAAAAATATCATCCTCACGCTGAATTCGAGAAATATAGGCATCGAGATCTAAATCCATATTTCAATTATACCGCAATTTAATTGTATCCCTCAGCTTGTGCTAAGAACATTCGAGCATAGGTACCTTTTTTCTTTAAAAGCTGTGTATGAGTCCCTTGCTCTGTCACTTTACCATCTTCCAATACAATGATCTTTTCTGCATTACGGACTGTTGAGAAGCGATGCGAGACCAATATGAGAGATTTATTATCTGCATAATGTTTTTCTAGATTAGTGAAAATCTCATATTCAGCTTCAGCATCAATGGCACTTGTCGGCTCATCAAGAATAAGAATCGGTGGCTGTTGATAAAATGCGCGCGCAATAGCCAACTTCTGCCATTGACCTCCCGATAGTTCCTCTCCATTTTCATATTCCCTTCCCAATGGTTGATCGTACTTTTGAGGAAGCTTCATGATGAAGTCGTGTGCGCCAGCTTTCTTTGCTGCGTTGATTATCTCCTTTTCTGAAGTAGTCGTGCGCGATCCTAATGTGATATTTTCTCTAATTGTTAGGTGATACCAGACAAATTCTTGAAAGAGAGTGCCCATGTAGGTATACCATGATTGGAGATTAACATCTTTAATGTTTACGCCATTGATAAGGATTTCACCTGCAGTTACATCATAAAATCTACAGAGAAGTTTAATAATAGTAGATTTCCCTGCACCATTATGTCCAACAAAAGCAACACTTTGCCCAGGTTCAATAACAAAAGAAACGTCGTGAAGTATCTTCTTGCCTTTTGAATAGGTAAAAGATACGTTTTTAAACTCAATTTTTGGAGGAGAATTTGAAACTATATTGTGTGCATCAGGCTTGCTTACAATCTCTGGCCTCAATGCAAGAAGCTCAAAGTACTGATTCACATACAGGTTATTCTCATACAGCTCACTCACGTTATACGCAGCACTAGCTGTGTTATGATTCAATTGGCTCGTCATAGTGAGAAGGAGCGAGAACGCACCAATAGTTATTACCTGAGATACTACATCTGGCAAGAAAACGAGCGTTATGAAAAGTATGACAAGCGCTTCAAGCATTGGGGGCACTATCAACGTTTTCATGTACATATCAAGTGGCTTCTTATTCTTTTCAAAAATAAATTCTTGAATTCCCTTAAACTTTGATAGAATCGTTTCTTGAGTTAATGCAATTTTCATCTCTCGAACAGCTACTTTATCTTGCAAGATCCAACTGAGATACCATAACTTTTTTGATTCAGGAATATTTCCCTCCCAAGCAGACCATTGAATATTTCCAAACTTAGTACGAATATACAGTCGAGGTATCGTAACCACAGTAATTATAAGTGGAATCCACCAGCCAAATTTGAGTACAACAATAAATGCTGATAGAAATGTCACAACATTAGAAAATAAATATGAGGAAGTTCGTATGAAATCAGTGATCTTCCAGAGCATCATATCCTTAACTTTAGCAATAAGGTTTTGGGTATCCGAGCTCTCTATTTGCCCCATATCCAAACTCCCCACTGTTTTGTAGAAATCATATGAAATCTTGTTCTGAATTTTATAGCGGAAAATATGATCAAGATATGTACGAGCAAATGAGTTGTATACAATATCTTCCATCACATAGATCGTTGATCGAACAACAAGAGCAGCAACAACAATAACCGGAATTATGGCAAGCGGATCTCCCTGAGCAATCTGAATTTTATCAATCGCCATCGCAAGCAAATAGCTTGTCACTA
Organism: Candidatus Woesebacteria bacterium; assembly: GCA_018062605.1. Classification (GTDB taxonomy): domain Bacteria; phylum Patescibacteriota; class Microgenomatia; order UBA1406; family HO2-37-13b; genus 2-02-FULL-43-11-A. The sequence goes on from JAGORW010000001.1 coordinate 4,313, forward strand.
CTGGAACCAATGCACCAACAAACGAGATACCATAGAAAAGTACGGTGTACTTTTTATCAAGGCCCCAAGCAATACGAATCAATCGCACTGTATTAATGCATATTTGTTTGAATGTACCTACAATACTGAGCGGTGATATAGACGGCATAATGTCATTATAGACTGATACTACGGGAAAAAGCTACTTGAGGAATGAGGAAGTCTTTTTAGACCTGAGAAGCTTCGATTGTGACAAGTTTTTTGCCTCTTCGAGTGATAAATTTCACAATTCCATCAATAGTTGCATGAACTGTGAAATCTTTAGAAAGGTAGGTATTCGTACCAGCTGCAACAGTCATTCCTTTTTGGCGAATGATAATGTTACCAGCTTTAGCTTTTTGACCACCATACAACTTCACACCAAGTCGCTTGGAAACTGAATCCTTATTACCTTTTGCTGCTTTCTGGGACTTCGTATGGGCCATAGCTAGTTGAAACTAGTTTAAACTTATTGAAACTAGTTTATAGGGTTGTTATTTTAATTTTTGATAACATTGGTCGGAAACCGGTGACTTTTCTAAAACGAGTTTTAGATTTGTATCGTGCTACTCTTATTTTATCACCTTTCATATTATCTAAAACAGTACCCTTAACTTTTGTTGCAAGTTCAGGAGTACCGAGTTCAATTGTGTTTTTTTCATCATCACCTTCAGCAAGTTTGACAAACTCAACTGTGCTTCCAGCTTCTTGATTGATATGATCAACAGTCAACTCAGTATTCTCTGAGACGACATATTGCTTTCCACCTGTTTGAATTACTGCGAATTTCATAGTAGGTATTATACGGAAAAAGGATTCATTTAACAAGCGAAAAGACGTCAAACTAATGCTTCGTCGACTGAGGGGACATTTTCGGCTGGTGTCGAATTTAATATAGCCTTGTATATGCTAGTGAGTTCCATAAGTTGTCGATAGTATTCGGATGCTTCAGGATCTATATCTACCTCAATAAGCTTACTGAGAACCTCAGTAGCTAGGTATATATTTAATGACATATCTCTTGCCCAAGGAGTCTTACCTCTCCATGTTCGACGAGTGTATGTAAAGGGTTCTCCAAGAGTGATCGTTCAGATATAAAAAACGATTCTATGCCTATATCCTCTTATTTCAACTGATTTAAACCGATTTCAACTGATTTAAACCAATTTCAACTGATTTATACTTACCTACAACCTACTTGCCATCCCTAACATAATCATGGTAGACAGAATTGATGATCCTCCATATGAGATAAACGGCAGTGCAATTCCTGTAACTGGCAAAAGTCCCATGTTCATACCCACATTCACCACTATTTCTGAAACCAAGATGACAAGTACTCCAATACCAAAAATGTACCGAAATGATGAGTCAGAGTGATTAAAGACCTTCCTAATTAATCTATACACCACAACAATATACAGTGATAATAATAATGCTGCACCAAAAAAGCCAAATTGCTCTGTCAGTGAAGCAAATGCAAAGTCTGTATGAAATTCAGGCAAAAATCTGAACCTAGCTTGTGTGCCAAGCCCCATTCCCTTTCCAAATAATCCCCCTGAACCAACGCTAATTATTGCTTGATTCAGGTTATAGGTAATTCCTTGAGGATCCAATGTTGGATCAAGAAACCCAAGAATGCGATTCTTCTGATAATCACGTAAGAAAACCCAGCTGAAAGGCAAAATCATTGCACCAAGCGCTGCAAAACGCACAACGAGTCGTGTTGATAATCCAGAAAAGTAAAACATACACAGCCATGAGGCCAAAAACAACAATGCAGAACCGAGATCGGGCTGCTTCAAGACGAGCAAGAATGGTACAACAAAAAGCGCAATAACGATAAGGATTTTTCGTGGTGTAAACTTGTTTGCTGAGCTAAAAATCGCAGCAATAGTAATGAGGAATACTGGTTTAAAGAATTCTGAAACTTGAAACTGGAAAAAGCCAAAATCAATCCATCTGTGAGATCCTCTAATTGGATCGAAGAATATATAGGTAGCAATAAGAAGAAAGATGAAAAATACATACATTATTTTGTAGTTTTGCTCGAGTAGACTAAGAGGTAGCTGTGAAGAAACAAAGTAGGCAATCCATCCCACGACAAGAAATATACTGTAATTAGTTATCAAATCAGGCCGAATACCAAGAATATTAAGAAATCCAAAGATGCTGATACCTGCAAGTGCAAGTGTCATCCATAGATCTGGTTTTGATCTGAACATGAAGCCTTAAGCTTTTTCAACTTTTAGTTCGGTGCCTTTCGTAAGTGATACTGCCAAAACTTTCTGAGAAATATAGGTATCAAAACCATCAGGAATTTCAGGAAGTGTCAGCGATATTTTGTCTGATTGCTTGAGACCCATCTTTTGACGCTCCTGCTGAATAGTACGAACCAGTTCTCGAGCATCACCTTCATTTTTCAAGGCATCAGTGATTGTCATATCATATGTAGCATCAGCTTGAGATTCAGCTCCTTCTTCAATCAGAACCTCTTTCACATTTAATTCATCTTGCATCAGTGAGGAATACTCTGCTAACAATTCTTGTGGGAACACTACACCTTTTGGCGTCTTTAACGTTACAGATTGCAGTGGCTGGCGTACTTTCAGCTGTGCAGTTTTACGCACACGATGCCCTGCTTCAACCAAATCCCTAACTACTGTCATGGTATCCAGTCTCTTTTGATCAAAAGTAACATCAGTTGGCCAATCTTGTAAATGCACAGAATCTTTCTCTGTGACATGCGTATAGATTTCTTCTGCGAGGAATGGAGTAATAGGCGCCGCAACCTTACAGACAGTTGCAAAGACATAATACATTGTCGCGTAATATGCCTTTTTATCTTCCTCATTCTCAGCACTTAAACCCACTCTATCGCGAGATCTTCTCACATACCACTTAGACCAATCATCAACAAAATCAACAAGAGGTTTAACTGCAGACATTGTGTCATATCCTTCAAGAGCTGTGGTTACATCACTGACTAATTTGTGAGTTAAGTCGATTATCCACTGATCTAAGATGTTTTTGGCTTCTGGTGCAGTTTCGGATTTTTCATATTCAACTCCATCCATCTCATCATACAAAGCGTAGAACTTCAGAATATTCCACATTGGAAGCATGAAAACCTTTACGTAGTTACGATAATCCTCTTCAGAGAAAATTAGGTCTTCGCCTTTCATCACAGGACTTCCGAGTAAATACATTCTGAGAGCGTCTCCTCCGTGCTTCTGTAATGTCTCTTTTGGATCAGGGTAGTTTCCCCAATTTTTGCTCATTTTTCTTCCATCCGTTCCTAAAATGGTTCCCGTGGCAATAACATTCTTAAATGCATGGGATTTCATCAAGGCAGCTCCAATAACATGAAGAACATAGAACCATGCTCGAGTTTGGGCAATATATTCAATCACGAAATCAGGTGGGAAAAAATCTTCAGGCTTTTCTTCGCTATTGAAGGGGTAGTGGCGCTCTGCAAAAGATGCTGTAGCAGCTTCCATCCAGCTATCAAGTATTTCTGGAACTCTACGGGCAACCTCTCCGGTAGTTGGGCTCTTAAAGGTAACATCATCAATGTCTGGTTTATGAAGTGAGGTAACTTTAGTTCCTGATAGCTTTTCTAGCTCTGCAACAGATCCAATCACAAATCTTTCCCCAGATTCAGTCTCCCATACAGGAATTGGTGAACCCCAATAACGACTCCGAGATATACACCAATCTGGAGCACTCTGAAAGCTTTTCAGGAATCTCCCATGCTTAATATGTTCAGGGAACCAACGAATATGCTCATTATTAGCTTCTAATTCGCTCTTTAATTTCTGAATATCCATATACCATGCATCTTGCGGTGCATAATACAACCGAACGCCTGTTCGATGATTGAGTGGAACGCTGTGAGTATATGATTCCTCCTTATACATCAGTCCCCTTTCAACTAAATCTGCATTTATCAAAGGATTCGCTTTGAGATAATACATGCCACCAAATTTAGGGACATCTGGTAGAACATGACCCTCTTCATCAAGATGAAGTTCCATGTGAATACCCAATTTGTTCATTAAAATAAAGTCATCTTCTCCGTATGGTGCTAATGTAACGACACCAGCACCACTGTCATCTGTTACAAAGTCCGCAGCAACAATCTCGTATGCTTTTTTGCCTTCTTCAATTGGGAAATAGCCAAAATGAGGCTCGTATTTCTTGCCAATGAGATCTTTTCCTGAGAACTTTTCTTCAATCGTATAAGAAGAATCGGTCAAGATTTCAAGGCGAGTTTCAGCTAAAATATAAAATTCATCATTCTGCTTCACTTTTACATACGTGAATTTTGGATTCACTGCAAGTGCTGTTGTGACAAGTTTGTTCCAAGGTGTTGTAGACCATGCAAGAATATAGGTTTTATCTTCCCCAAACAGTTTGTATTTATAGGTATTTGCCGGTTCAGTAATCTCAGCATAACTATTATCCATCGCCACTTCAAAGTTTGACATTGGTGTGACAGAATCTGGAGCATATAGTGAAATCCGCTTACCTTTATATATGTATCCTTTATCATACAACTCTTTAAAGACCCACATAACAGATTCCATGTATGGAATATCCATTGTGCGATAGGCGTTTTTGAAATCAACCCATCGACCAATGTGATCAACATACCACTCCCATTCAGCAGATACTTCACTAACATACGTGATACATTCATCAATAAATTTCTTGACTCCAATTTTCTCCTCTATATCTCTTTTTCGAGTAATACCAAGCTTATTTTCTACTTTTGTTTCAGCAGGCAATCCATGACAATCCCATCCCCAGACACGTCGCACTCTATAGCCCTTCATTGTCCAAAAACGAGGAAATACATCTTTAGGAATACTCGATAGAAGCGTCCCATAATGAGGCATTCCTGTTATGAAAGGTGGACCATCTAGGAAAACCCAGGGTCTATCTTTTGGGCGAAACTCAACAGATTTCTCAAATGTTTGATTTTCTTTCCATTTTTGTACCCATACATCTTCCATTGCTGGAAAGTTTGGTCGTGGATCAACTGGTTTTAGCATAGGGTCAATTATAACGTAAAATACATCGATGTCATAGGATCTTAATGGTTTAAGTCTGTATATGATATAATCCCACGTATGGAAATGTCAGAACATGAACGCAACTCACTCAATGATATTCAACGCCGCTATTTAATGTACCCAGAGGGGGTTTCTTTAGAAGAAAGAGAATTTCGAGAAAAGTACATAGAAACGATGCTGATAGAGATTGATGCGGCGTTATGTTCTGTGAGTGAAGTTGAAAGGGCTTGGTTTATTTTGTTCAATGGTTTGAGCGGGGAACATGGAGCGTGGAGCTATGATAGGATAGCCCAGTGGTATGCAGCAGAAGTAATAGACATCATTAAATCGATACAGGAAACAGCTAATCGTATGCCATCCCCTTCTCATGCGCTGTTCGCAAAGAAATACAGAGAGCTGTACATCTAGGAATTCAGTTGAATATGATCTCTAAATCTTCCTTCTTAGAAATGCGGGAACATCAAATTCGTCATCTCCGGTGTCTGAGTCATCATCTGAAGAGAATGAAGGTTTAACTGGAGCAGCCTGTGATTCATCTAATCTTTCACGTCGCAACATTGGCTTTTGCTCTTCTTGTTTGAATGGTTCAGGGGTAGCAGATGTGGTTGGAATAGGTCTCGTACGATCATAATTATGTGAAAGTCTAAACCGTGCTTCATCAATTCGTGTTGCAATCACTGTAATGCGAACTTGGTCCATCATCTTCTCATCAATAACAGCTCCAAAAATGATATCTGCGTCAGAATCTACAGTCTTTGCTATAACTGAAGCAGCTTCATCAACTTCAGACATGGACAAATCTGGACCTCCAACAATATTAAACAGAACACCCTTTGCACCAGCAATCGAAGATTCCAAAAGGGGTGATGCAATAGCTTGTTTAATAGCATTAGTTGTTCTGTTTTCACCACTTGCTATACCAATCCCCATTAGAGCAGTTCCGGCATCCTTCATAATTGAACGAACATCAGCGAAATCTACATTAATAAGACCTGGGGTTGTGATAAGCTCAGCAATTCCTTTGACACCTTGATGAAGTACTGAGTCAACCTTTTTGAAAGCTTCAAGAATACTCACTTTTGTATCAACGATTTCAAGAACACGCTGATTTGGAATAACAATGAGAGTGTCAACTTTATCTTTTAGGTTGTCGATACCTTCCCCTGCTGTCACCTTACGTCGCGCACCTTCAAAAACAAATGGACGTGTTACTACAGCTACAGTAAGAGCACCAACTTCTTTACTTATTTCAGCAATGATAGGAGCCGCTCCTGTGCCTGTACCTCCACCTTCTCCGGCAGCAATAAAAACCATATCAGCACCGTCTAAAGCCTCTTTAATTTTCTCCCTTGATTCTTCGGCAGCCTGGCGACCCATTTCAGGATCTCCGCCTGAGCCTAAACCCTTTGTAAGGCCATCACCAATTTGGATTTTAATATCTGCAGCATGATTGAGAAGAGCTTGAGCATCGGTATTCATCACAATAAATTCGACACCGTTAATGTCTTCTTCACGGATCATTGTAGCGAGAGCATTACCTCCGCCTCCTCCAACTCCAACTACTTTTATTTTTGCAGGTTGACCTGCATGTGGTTTAATGAGCATTGTTTAGTTATAACTAATTTAAACTAATTGTAACTAGTTTAAACTTGTATTTGGTTTGGTGGAATTTTAGCGCTTTATAACATTTATTACAAGCTCAGATTCTCCCTTCAGTTCACTAGTTAACACTTTCACCAGTTCACCAGTTCTACGGTATGAAACTCTTAAACAAATCTCTAAATTTCTTTACAGAGCCTTTCATAGAGATGTTTCTGAAGATCTTATCAAAGTCTTTTCCTTTCATTTGCCTGTCACTTACATCCAAATCCTTAGCGTATAACAACAATCCTACCACTGCTGCAAATTGAGGATAGGTTACTTCATCAATCAAACCCGTCACATTTTGAGGCGTACCAATTCGCGCTGGTAACCCAATAACCCTTTTTGCAGAATCCAATGCTCCAGTGGTTAATGCACCACCTCCAGTTAAGACAAGTCCTGATGGAATAAAATGAATGCAATCCTGAGCATCAAGCGTATTCATGACATGTTCAAATATTTCTTCTAAACGCGGTCTGACAATCCCTTCAACAACTGTTTTATGCGAAAAAGAGGTGAGACCTTCCTTCAAGTGGAGATGGGAAACATCAATTTCATCCTTTTTATCTTTAACATATTTGATTTTTGACTCATTGCTAAGAAGCAGCTTTATTTGTTCAGCCGAATCAAGAGACACTCTTAAACCAACAGCAATATCATTTGTGATATGTCTCGCAGCAAATGGAATTGATGAGGAATGAGCAAGTGCTCCTTCAATATAGACGGCCAAATCAACTTTACCCCCGCCAATATCAACCAATGCAACGCCAAGCTCTTTTTCTGTATCCGATAATGTAGCGAGTGAGGATGCTAAACCAGAAAAGACATATCCATGGATCTCAATGCCCAAGTCTGACATACATCGGTCCAAATTCTTGAGATTTGTCACACTCGCAGTAATAATATGAGTATTTACTTCAAGTCGCACACCGCTCATGCCAAGTGGATTCTTAATGCCTGATTGACCATCAACAATGTATTCGCGTGGAGCAACTTCAATCACATCGCGTGTGGAAGACAGGGAAATTGCTTTCGCAGCATCTATAACTCGAGCAACATCCGCTTCTGAAATTTCAACTTCAGGCTGAGATACAGCGACTACGCCTTGAGAGTTTATCGATTCAATATGTGGGCCACCAACTGAAACAAAAGCATGCTGAATCTTGACACCTGCCATTCGTTCTGCTTGCTCAACGGCTTGTTCAACTGACGCTGATACTAAATTGATATCAACAATTTGGCCTTTCTTAACACCTCGTGATGGAACACTGGAGAAGCCCATAACTCGCGGAACAGTATCTTCTTCATCGACTTTTGCGATAATGCAGGACATTTTGATTGTCCCAACATCAATTCCACACAGTATGTTTTGTGACATAGGCTTACAATAATTTAATTATAGGTTTTTCAAATCGCACATCAATTGATGAAAATTGCATCCCATCAATTTTAAGCTCTTTATATGTGTATTCAAACTCTGCAAATTGTTGATCTGCGTCCTTTTCTGACGTCATAAACACATCAAAGTCCTCTGTATGTAATACTAACATATTCTCACTTGCGATATCAATCGATGAAACCTTTATTCCTTTATCAGCCATGCTACGACTCACTCGTGTTACCGTGCGAATATCATCATTATCAAATAGATCACCAATTGCATAATGATTGTAGAAAAGTGGTTGGTAGTAGTTAATGAGTGGAGTCTTTTCCTCAGGATTTTCTTTGGATTTTTGAATGATGTATCCATCTGCAGCCAAGGTAATAAATCCATCTGCTAATTTTAATGTTACGGATGGACGTTTAATGGTAGAAATGATTGTCAGAGTGTCCGGATAAACCTTTGTCACAATTACTTCAGAAAGCTTTGGATTATTCTTCTTTAAATGCGTCGACACCTTTTGTGAAGAAAGTGTCACTATTTCTTTCCCAAAATAATCCTCAATTCCACGAACATCAGTCGCTCCTTCTATCATAATGTTCTTAACAGAGAAAAAGTTAGAAAGACCCATCAATCCCATATATGTTGCAATACTTATGAGAAGAGGTACGAGAACCTTTTTTAATGTGATTTTTTTGGGAGCAGGATTTTTCCGAGATTCGATTTCAGCATTCATGACTCATATATTACTCTAGAATCTCATGCACAATCAAGGCTGCTGCATCCTCATGCAGATATTCTTGCAAAGAGATGTATCCCTTTTTATATTTTGCGTAATTATGATGAATCAATAGGATTTTGTCTAAAAGGGCATCACTTGAATGATATTGATCAAATACTTCTGCTGCTCCAGCCTGTGCTAAAAGCTTTGCCTGTCGATCCTGTTCACCATTTCCCGACCATGGTAATGGAATAAGAACTGAAGGTTTTCGATAATGAATAAGCTCAAATGTCGTATTAGCCCCTGCACGTGAAACAACTATATCCGCATTTCTAAAAACCCAACCAACTTCATCAGAGTGGAAATGCTCAACAACATAATAATTCTTACGACGAACCTTCGAAAGGCGTTTAAAATCTCCATATTTCTCAATATTTCCCGTTTGATGAATAACAATAAAATATTTCAAGAGCTCATCTAGAATCTTTTCAATATGAATATTTATACTGTGAGAACCAAGTGAACCACCAGTTATATAGATAATCGGTTTAGACGATGATATATCAAATGGCTTTATTATTGTTCGACGAGCTTGGAATCGAATAGGATTTCCCGTTACACGAGTTTTGGAAACCTTAAAATATTTTATTGTTTCAGGAAAAGATACAAGCACCTTATCAGCTACATACCCAATAATTTTGTTTGCAAGACCAGGAGAAATTGTCTGTTCGTGAGTAACAATTTCAATTCTGAACAGCTTCCCAATAAAACATACAGGGATTGCCATGTAGCCGCCAAATGACATAATAACATCTGGTTTGATTTTAAGTAGAATTGAGCAAGCATTAAAGAAACCATATATCGTTAAGAATAACTCGCGTATCAAAGTAGGAGAAATAATGCGAGTAAGTCTACCTGTTTTTATAGAATAGAAAGGAAGTTTGAGTTTTTTTATCTGCTTATACTCATACGATTCGGAAGTCGTGCCCTCTTGAGAAAATTGCTTCCCAACATAGTAAATCTCATGTTGAGGATGTTTTCGCAATTCCTCAATAACAGCCAAAGCGGGTGTTGGATGGCCCCCTGTAACCAAAATTTTCATATGCTATTGTACCATTTTTAATTAGTTCGGCGCGCTACACTAATCACAATGCCCATCAAGCTGTAAAAAATCACTAAACTTGAGCCACCATACGAGATAAACGGAAGAGGAACACCAGTAAGAGGCATAATAGCTGTCATTCCTCCCAGATTAATCACAGCATGCAAACTCATTAATGTGAGAATTGATCCAGTAAGCAAAAAACCAAATCGATCTTTTGAATGAACGGCAACTTGATACAGTGAATATAATAGTAATAGATATACCATGATAAGCAAGACACTTCCAATAAATCCTACTTCTTCTCCAATAATTGCAAAAATTGAGTCTGTGTGTGCTTCTGGTAAGAACTGGTACTTTTGCCTTGAATTTGAAAATCCTCTCCCAAAAACACCTCCAGAAGAAAGCGAGATTAGAATTTGATTGATATGATAGCTTACTCCTTGGGGATCTGCCTTTGGATCCAAAAAAGACATAAGTCTTCTTAGCCGATATGGCGAAGCTATAATAAGCCCTATAACTCCGGCAAAAGCTATAGGTAAAAGCCCATATAAATACTTCAGTTTCTCTCCTGACAAAAAGTAGATCGCAATAAAAAGTGAGAATATTATTATTGATGTTCCTAAATCGGGTTGCATCATAACTAGGCCAATCATACCTGCCAGAATGAGAATAAAATGAAGAAAGCGTTTGCGATCTTTATACAAAAACCATGAAGAAAGATATAAAATAACTGAGATTTTAGCAAGTTCTGTCGGCTGAAATGAGAAAAAGCCAAAATTAATCCATCTGCGTGCCCCATACACTGTACTCCCGATGCCCGGGATGAGCACTGCAACAAGAAATACTAATGAAACAAGAAGGAGTGGGAACGCAAAATAGTATAATCTTTTGTAATCAAAGTACGAGAAAAACGTCATCGCACAAATACCCAATAAGCACCAAATAAGTTGTTGTCTAAAGAAATAAAAGCTATCTCCTAATTGACGAAATGCAGTAACTGATGATGCTTCAAAGATAAAAAATAGACCGATTATCGTTAATAGAATTGGAAGAAAAAAAAGTAAGCCAATATTATGACGTTGAACCGCCAGAGCCTTGTTTGCGAAGGTTTTCTTGAATGTTTTCCTTTTGAGATGTTGTACCATATTTTAGAACAATGTCATGAAAATCAACTCCTCTTTCTGATAAGTTATTGTACATGAGATAGCTTGGTGCTCCTGGAGACAATAAACATATTGAACCTTTTGCGGTTAGTTCAAAAGCTTTTCCGACAGCTTCTTCCATTGACAAACAATCTTCAATGTGTGGGACATACCCATCAACATTTTCAATATCATTATATATTTTTTTGTCAGTCTCTGGAAAGAGAAGAATATTTCTAACATTTTTATTGTGCAATTCCTGAGCCAACTCGGCAAACTCATATCCTCTATCTTGACCTCCCAAGATGATAGTATCAACCCTATCTAATGATTGAAGCGCCAAGATCGTTGCATTTGGATGAACCGATGCAGAATCGTCATAGAATGTTACATGTTGGAATGTGCCAACCTTTTCTATTCTATGTGGTAAGGGTTTAAACGTTCTAATTGCAGAAGAGAATTGATCATCGCTCACTCCTAAATGATGCGCAATAGCATACACAGCTTTAAAGTTATCTGTGTGTGTTGTGTATGGTACTTCTGAAATAAGATGATCTATTGCGATGTGAGAAAAATCGGATCGATGACTTTTTGCTTGTGCAGTTAATGAGTCAGTCTCTGGTACAGAACCATTATAGAAAAGATAATCATCTTGAATTTGAAATGACGCTATATGAGACTTTGACTCAGCATAATTTTCATATGTGGGATGATTATGAAGCTCATGATATATATTTAGGAAACATGCAATATGAGGAGAGAATTTTATATCTTCAAGTTGGTAACTGGAGAGTTCTAAAACAAAAATATCATCTTTCTCAATACCCATTTCAAAAGCATGAAGCATGGGATCTCCAATGTTTCCATACAGTCGGGACTGCTTACCTGCTTCAAGCAAAACATGATGCAATAACCCAACTGTAGTGCTTTTACCCTTTGTGCCCGTCACTCCAATAATGGGATTCTTCACATTTCCAAAAAATAGATTCGTCCCCGTCGTATATGGAATTGTAAGTTTTTCTGGTCGAAGAAGAGGTGTTCGAATAGCCAAGTCATAATCCTTTTGCATTTCAAGATAATGAGGAGTGTCTTTTTGATCTGCAATGCCAATCTCTGCAGTTGGGTGAAATTTCTTAATAAAGCTCTCAGAAGCCTTACCTTCCAACCCATATCCTACGATGAGAATTCTTTTATATGTTTTTAGTTCATCGATTGTCATATATTTTTACTGTGTATCACACATTTCTTTTAAGGCATCCTTGAATTGAGCTGGGATTCTCGAATCATCACCATACTCAAAAACATTGTTTTTAAGCTTCTCAATATCTAATTCTGGCAGTACTTCATTTTCAAAATACTTCATAATTGGCTCATCTTTATACTCTCCTCCAGTATAAGCCATATACATTGCTACTGCGGTTTCCTCAGGCGTACCAACGCAATCAAGAGGTTTGATGCCAGTTTTACCAAGAAGTTCCATGTATCTCTCGAGACATTCAGGATGTGCATAGAAGTCATCATCAAAAATTGTCAGGATGTCCTCTTTAGATAAGAAGGCTGTAAATAGGGCAAATACAAATTCCACTTTACCACGTGAATAGGTAATATCCCATCGACTCTGCTTCCCTTCTGTTTGTGTAAAATTATGATTACTGCTTGAGAATTTTGTGTAATACTTCTTAAATTGTGCAAATAGTTTTACGATCTGAATTTCATGGAGGGGACGTAAAAGTGAAAAATAGTGCACATCCGTAGATATATATGTCTGAATGTAATCTTGCATCAACTTTTCAGCTTCAAACGATTTGCTCCATTGATGATTAATAGTCATACCAAGATATTCAACACTTCCATAATTTGCACTCGCCTCATTTGAAACAACTACAAAGGCATAGGAATTGATTAATGAATATAGCACTGCAACAAAGCTGTACATTGCTGTAATTGGAATGTGCCCCACGTAAGCATCCTTACTCTCCAAAAGGCTGAGCATCAGCGGATCCATTGTTCTTTTTATCATATGAATCTCTTTTCCAACCGCACCTGCAGATAATGCTTGAATAGGACTTGTGTGAAGAGAAAACAGATCAAAATGTATACCGGACTTACGCGTAATCTCTACAGAAAGGAGCGAATCCTTACCACCACCAAGAAGCACTAATGCCTTGTCAGATTGATATTGGGAAGAAAGGGGTTGTTTATTGGGAGAATGAGCAGGAAAATGAATAAGATCCCGAAAGTCTAGTTTGTTTAGATAAAAAAACTCACCAAGGCCTTTCGTATACATAGTGTCCCAAAAGTCAGCTTGCTCGTGCGTTAGGTCATACGATAATGAAATGTGTGAAGCAACGTGCAATCTAAAGTAACTGATTCCTAAAAGAATATGAAGAGATTCAATTGCAGATTGAACATCTGCGCGTTCCATAATATCACGATTAAGAGGATGCGGGAACTGCAATGCTTCAGTAAACTCAAGTTTATCTCCCCCTTCTAGGATAGTTTGATACGAGAAATAAAGAGTATTTGTGTCATAGTCAATCTCGTACTTTGAAATAACAAACTCAATACCTTTTTTCATGTGTTACTTCATGAAGGCAATCATTAATCCAAGCATTGCAAAGAACAGAGCCGCAAGCCAAGCTCGCATGACTATTTTTGGTTCTTCCCAACCTCTGTACTGAAGCCACAAGTGGATCGGAGCTACTGGGAAAAGTTTCTTTTTTCGGTACTTTTTGGAGAGAAGTTGCAAGAGTGATGAACTGATTTCAAGAACAAAAAATCCGCCGATAATTGCAAGAGCAAAAACCTTTCCTAAAAGCAGCCCTATTACAGCAAAAGTCGCACCGAATGAGAGTGCGCCAGTATCTCCCATAATAAGACGTGCCGGGTAGATATTAAAATACAAGAAAGCTGCAAGACCTCCAGTCCAGGTACTAATGAGAATTAAAAGTGGGGTATCAAGAATAGAAAGTGAAATAACCCAGAATGCAAAAAGTGCAATAAGAAGAACACCTGTCGAAAGCCCATCAAGCCCGTCAGTGATATTCATTGCATTTGAGTAGGCCACAATAACAAATGTCGCAAATGGAATAAAGAACCAGGACATGTTATACACGCCAAAGTATGGAACGTTGACAATGCTAATTTTCAGCTCGCTGAACATCCACCATGATATTATCCCTGCCAAAACAATTTCAAGTATCAACTTATGGCGAAGACGAAGTCCAAAAAATGACTCATCATTCCAAATAAATATCTTTTTTAGATCATCATACAAACCTAAAAATGAAAAAGACAGAAATGTGAAGAGAATGATTTTAAATTCTGAAACAATGTTGGGATAATTTGAAATGATATCTTGTTTAATAACGACATGGAAAACAGTGAACAGCGTGAACATGAGAAGAGTTGTCAGAATAATGAGAATTCCACCACCAACAGGGGTGCCCGCCTTGTGAGCATGAAACTTATCGAAGATAGGTGTCCTTTTATTGAAAGCATCACGCGTTTCTTGTTGGGCACGTTGAAATTTCAATCTATAGAGAAGATTGATGAATGGCACAAAAAGTGCAAAATTTACAAAAAATGAAGCAAAAAATCCGAAAATATACAGTGACATACTTTTAAAGTAACACTTTTGGCACAAAAATAATAGCTGCAACAATAGCAGCACCAATTGCATATGTCAACATCGCAGCAGCTGACGCATCTTTCGCAATCTTAATTTCCTCTCTCCATTCACGCGTAATTGCATCAGATGTAGCTTCAAGTGCTGTATTAATCGTTTCAATCACTAATCCAACAGAGATTGTCAGAACAAGGAAAATCCACTCAAAAGGCTGAATATCGTAGTATAAGGCTGCTATAACAACAAGTGCAGACACAATAAAATGGACTCGATAATTTGGCTGAGTTCTCCAAGACCATAAGACGCCATCAACAGCATGTTTTAAGGAAATTGTGTGTCTTTCAATAATTCTTTTCATACAGTTCCAATAATGTCATGCAAGATATGCGCAATTTTTAATGGATCATGCCTCAAAATACTTCTTAACACTTCGTCAGATTCAGATTGATGTACAATTCCTGGTACTAACAAATCTTGTCGAACAACTGTGTACTGATTATCTAATGCATCATCTTTGACCGATTGAGCTCCATACTTCTTGTAGTATTGTACAACAGACTTCTGAATTGGTGCATTATTTACCAATAGTATAGATACTTTTTTACCAAGATACTTCTCAATATCATTAATGTGATCCATTACGGTATATTTAGGTGTTTGCCCAGGTTTCGTCATTAAATTTGAAATGTAAATTATCTTTGCTGACGACTTCTCTATAGCTTCCTTCATCCCATCCACTATAAGATTTGGGACAAGGCTTGTGTATACGTCTCCCGGTCCTACAATGATGTATTCGGCATTTTTAACTGCTTTCAATGCTTCTGGGTTGGCTTTAGCACGTGGCTTTAAATAGACCTTTTCAATTCTTTGAGTTTTATGAAATGCTGAATCAATTAAATCCTCAGTTTCAATGATCTCACCATCCTCATATTGTGCACATAAATGAACCTTATGATATGTTACAGGAATGACATGACCCTTCGTTTGAAGAATGTAAGACGCCATGTCTATAACTTGGGAATAGTCTGGAGCAATTTTTTCCAGAACAGTAAGAAAGATATTTCCAAAATTATGGCCTTTAAAATCTCCATTCTCAAATCTATAGAGGAACAATTTGCGCCAGAGATCTGGAGCCTCAGAAAGGGCAACAAGACATTGTCTCATATCTCCTGGGGGCAATGCGCCATATTGGTCTCGAAGTTTACCTGTGCTTCCACCGCTGTCTACTGTGGACACAATGGCAGAAATATCATACGGAAACATCTTCAAACCAGATAAAACAATAAATGTTCCTGTTCCTCCACCTATCACAACAACGCGTTTCATACCTGATATTGTACCATCTGGTGAACTTGTGAACTTGTGAACTTGTGAACTTGTTAACTCGTAAACTGGTGAACTAGTGAACTTGTGAACTCGTAAACTAGAAGATTGATTGTTTTTTCCCTCCAGTTAACCAGTTCACAAGTTCACTAGTTACTAACTGATGAAGTAGCCCTGTACAAAGAATCCAAAAAGAAAAATATGGAGGATCAGTGATATTCCCAACAGAGTGTATCGTGCATTTTTAGAGGGAATCTGAGAAAAAACGTAATACAGTGACAATACCATCAATGCATACCGAGGCGTTGATGAGAATGTACCCGTTAATGAAGGTACAACAATGTGCGTCAATGAATAAAGCGCAAGACTCATGTTAAAAATATCTTGTTTTCTATATGCAAGCCATCCATGGATTGCCACAGCAACCAAACTTACTGAAACAACAAGAAACTCTAGTACGGCAATGAAATATTGAAAGTTTGGCTGAGCTGTTACAAAAATCTTTATGTATCTATAGTACACCTGAAAAATTGTTATGAGTTCTGTGGACCGTTGTGCTCCAAAAATTGGTTGAGAATTGAAGAAATATAAGGGATCACCTGTCGTCTTCCATAAAAAGGTCATATAGAGTGATAGGCCAATACAAGGGCTGATTGCCAAAACGTATGTCCAGATTGATTTCTTGTCCATATGCAAATACGCATATGCTAGGAATGGAATCACGAGAAAAACGCCTTGGAGTCGTACAAAAGAGCTTAACCCCGCCAATATACAGGCTACTACAAACTTTTTACGTAGCAGATAAAATAGCGCACTCACTGTTAACAATAAAAACAAGCTCTCCGTATAGACTGCCGAAAAGAAGAAGGAGGTCGGGATAAGAAATAGGAATGTTATTGCCAACACCGCACTTTTCTTACCATAGAGCTCCTTAAACAATCTATAGAAATACCATCCTGCAGCTATAAATGCGGCGTTCGAGATGAGAATTCCTGCATGCAAATAATAGTGGCCAAACATTCCCCCAAAAAATTGCACTAACAAAATATATCCTGGGAAATATGCTTGGTCATACTGATGATAGCCTTGCAAAGCGATGTGGATGTAGTGAGCACCATCAAAATTTGCCCATGAGTATACCCAAAATGGAAGTTTAAAATTTTGAATAACATCTTTATATGGAAAGTTTCCACTATAGGGGATAAGCAGATAGATCCAGGCAGCGATAATTGAATATATAAGAAAGCGAATTCCAACAAAATATGCGAGTTTCTTCCAGGTCATATTCTTCTAATATTGGCACCGAGTGCCGTTAATCGGTCTTCAATCTTTTCATACCCTCTGTCTATTTCTGAAGCTCCCATAATCACTGACTCACCTTCTGCAGCGCATGCACCAATCAATAGTGTTGCACCTGCACGCATGTCAGTTACCTGTAATACCCCTCCATGAAGTGCCGTCGGACCATGAATTAAAATTGCTTGCCGTTCATCATTAAATGTAGATACATCCTCAATGTCAAATTGATAGATGTTCTGCGGATCAACAACGCTAGGTTTGTAATATTCAATGTTCGCTCCTAATTTATTCAATTCTGTAACATAGCCAAATCGATTTTCAAATACTGTTTCATGAATTCGTGAATCTCCGAGTGCTTGTGTCATAAGGACTGCCCATGGAGCTTGCCAGTCAGTCATAAAGCCAGGATCGGTACTTGTCATCACATCAACGGCTTTGAGCTGACCTATAGAGTAAAAACGAATTGCTCCATCTCGGACTTCATATCCTCCACCAATTTTGTCTAAATATTCTAGGAAGACTGTGAGATTTTTTTGATCAGCACCTTGGACTGTTATATCACCCTCTGTTGCTAGGGCAAACATTGCAAACGTCACCGCGTTATTTCTATCAGATTTTATGGAAAATTCATCAACTCCATGCAGATCTTTAACTCCATCAACATGAATATCTTCTCCATCTCTCTTAATAGTAGCGCCAGAGATATTGAGAAGTTCAATAAGTTCATCTATTTCTGGTTCTAATGAAGAGTTTCTAATAACTGAGTGTCCTTCTGTAGAGGCCGCAATCATTAATGCTAATTCTGTACCTGTGTGAGTTTTCTTTGGAAAAGTAAAGTCAGCAGGAACTAATTCAGTCTCTACCTGAGCAGAATAATATCCAGTTTCAGAATCATACTCTGTTTTTACCCCAAAGGCATTCATAAGCTGTACCATTCTATCGATTGGTCGCGCACCAATGCGACATCCACCGGGGTTAGGAATCCTGGCTTTTCCATATTTTTTTAGGAATGGAGCAAATAGCAAAAATGAAGCACGAATTTTTGATCCAAACAGTAAACTTACCTCATGGGAGTGAATGCTCTCAGGATCAATTTTTACTACGCTATCTTGAAAATCCACTTGGACTCCAATTTCCTTAAAGAGTTCAAATAATTCTCGAATATCTTTAATATTTGGAATGTTGCGTAACGTAATTGGTTTATCAAATAATAATGCCGCCACCACTACTTTAAGAGCAACATTCTTAGCCCCTTCTAAAGCAACAGTTCCTATCAGAGGCTTTCCACCTTTAACAATAAATGCATTTTCCATATTTTTTACGTTATTTATAATCGAACAATTTCTTCGTGAAGTTCAATATTATGTGTTTTTTTAACAGTGCTTTTTATATGCTCAATCAATTGAGCAACATCATCTGGAGTTGCACCACCAGTATTAATAATAAAATTTGCATGCAAATCTGAAACCTGAGCACCTCCAATTGAAAAACCTTTCAGCCCTGCTTCATCAATAATTTTACCAGCTGAAACACCGTCTACGTTTTGAAAGAAACATCCAGAGGTTGCAACACCATATGGTTGTGTCCGCTTTCGATGAGCACGTGCGTCTTGCGCGTGCTGCATCAATTCTTCAGCAGGCTGCTTTTCCAGTTTAAAATCTGCCCAGACAATACATTCATGCGTCTCTTTAATAATACTATGGTCATACCTAAAGTTGAAATAATCATGATCTACTTTTTTTGTTGTACCATCTTTTTCAACTAAGAGAGCTTGAATAACCGGATCTCCCACATACTTGTCTGGCTTATGTTTATACCATCCTGAATTCATAGCAATACCCCCTCCAACGCTTCCCGGCAATCCAGATTGATATTCAAGTCCAGCATATCCTGCTTCAGCTGTTTCATTGGCAAGTCGTGACATATTAAAGCCAGACCCAACACGAAGCACCACATACGTATCGGTTTCTTCAATAAGGTTTTTATAGCTATTGAGATTCTTAACAACGAGTCCTTTAATACCCTTCTCTCCAACAACAACATTAGAAATACCTCCCAATGTAATATAGGGAATGTTCAGATCATGAGCTGCTTTGACAGCATTAATTAGGTCATCATCGGACTCTGCCTCAAAATAGAATTCAGCAGGGCCACCTAATTTAAAGGTTGATCGAGGACCCAAATCAACATTCTCTCTCACCCTCCCAACTCCCACATATTTTTCTAATTCTTTAAGCATTTATTCAGTTTTTTTAGATGTAATAACTTCAATTATAGCATTGTGAAGCCTAAAGATGTTGCTGGCACCCATTGTGAGAATAACATCTCCATGATGCAGTTCTTCCCGCAAAATATATGAGACTTTCTCTTCATCAAGATACTCAACATGTTCATACCCTTTATTCTGAGCATAATCCACAATATCCTGAGAACCAACTGAATCTGCGGTTTGAGTCTCACGAGCAGATGCATATACATCCAAAATAAAAGCCTTATCAGCAATCTGTAAGACTTCAGCAAAGTCTACTTTGAAAGCTTCCGTACGAGAAAATGTATGAGGTTGGAACAGCACGATAATTCTCCTATTTGGATATGTCATCCGAGCTCCTCTTAATGTTTCCCTAATTTCCGATGGGTGATGAGCATAATCATCTATGAGAATGTAATCGTCACTTTCATAAACATGTTCAAACCTTCTTTTTGAGCCAGTAAAAGTAGCAACATGTTTTTTAATATCCTGGAGATTGAAACCCTTAAGATACAAAAGAATAATCGCACCAGTAATGTTTTTCACATTATGCTCTCCAGATAGGTGAGATCTCCAATCGCCTGTGTTTTGTCCATCAAGTGTAAGTGAGAAAACAGTCATTCCGTTATCCACATGAATATCAGAGATCTGAGCAAAGTGCCCAGCTGTAGTGCTATAGCCATATATATTTACATCGGTTATCGATTGTGCGACCTCTGATAAAGCTCGTTCATCTGCACAATACATCAATGCCCCATCTGCTGGGAGTTTTTCAAAAAAAGAGCGAAAGGCTACTTTCGTATCATCAATGGATTTATATATATCCACATGATCATGCTCGATATTTGTGCAAAGAATATGTGTTGGATTTTGGAACATAAATCGAGGAGTGTTATCTGTTCCAGGTGATGCAGCGTATTCATCAGATTCAACAACAAAATATTCATCACCTGTGTAATCTCCTCCTGGTAATCCTGAAAATGATGGAGCCCCTACTTGATATCCACATGGCGCATCCATTTTTACCAATAAATATGCAAGCAATGAGGAAACGGTCGTTTTGCCATGCGTTCCACACACCGCAATTCGTGTCTTGAAATCATCCATAAGTTTCCCCAAACCTTCTGCATGTGTCATAACAGGAATGCTTTTTTCTCTTGCCGCTAATACTTCAGGATTTTTTAATCCACCATGAGCACCTGTAGTAATAACTAAATCAATCTCGGATGTTATATTTTCTATACCAAATGGTTTCACTTCAATGCCGACCTTTTCTAAGAGGGCATCAGCAGGCTCTCGTGTCTGAACATCGGCGCCCCAAACATGCTTCCCCATCTTTTTTAGAATTGCAGCAAGTGAAGACATTCCTGCGCCTTTTATCCCGAGCATATATATGTTTGTATAGTTGTCCATATTATTTCATTATAAAACTCCAATTTCTGGTTCGTATGTCAGAAATATCATAATCTTTTCTATCATATGAAAAAAACATATCAGTTTCACAGCGTGTGCAATGAATATCCATATCAATGTGCTCTTCCTTAATTCCTTCCGCTTGATACTGCAATGCATTTAATCGAGGTAGACTTATATAGGTATTATCTCCATCTATTTGAGTAAAATCATCAAACCACTTGGTATATGTGCTCTTGAAATCCTCATATCTCTGATCATAAAGCCTGTTGCAACAATCTTGCAATGAAGGTCCAAGAGCCACTCGAATGTTATCCACTTGGCATCCACATGAAACAAGCTTTTCTACGGCAACTTTAGCCATATTGGCAATGGTGCCTCTCCATCCTTGATGCGTTACTGCAGTAATCTGCGCAACCGGATCAAAGTATACTGCTGGAACGCAATCTGCTGTTTTGAGAAGTAAAACAACATCGGAAAGATCAGTAATCATTCCATCTAGATTATCTATTCGTGTCATTTTCTCTTGAGGAGCATTTTTTATAACTTCAATAGTCGCACTGTGTACCTGTAACATTGAAATATAATTATTGGCTTCAATTATTTCTTCAATCGGCGGAGTTTTTTTTGTGCCAAATCCTGAAATCACTCCAAGATCTTTTAAGAGAGAGGATTCAAAATACTGATGCTGATCATTAAGTATAAACATGTATTATTATTTCTTTGCAATGGCCCTTTCTACGGCTTTATATTCATCCCAAGGAAATTCCTTCAATTTACGTGCAAGACTTTGTTCATGTCCTTTTCCAGTGAGTACTACTACATCTCCTTTTTGAGCAAAATCGATGGCAAATTCAATAGCCTTCTGACGATTTTTAATAATTGTGAAAGCCTTTCCATCAAAATTTCGCTCCTTAAGAACATCAGGCTCCATATAGCTAAAGCCTTTCTCATACAAGCCTGCACTCACCATTCGTGTGATCTTCATAAAATCTTCAGTTCTATAATCTTCCTCAGTAATGATTGACACATCAGCATATGATCCACTCGATTTACCCATCTCAGGGCGCTTCACACTATCGCGAAGCCCTGCAGATCCAAACACATGGATAAGCGTATTACGTGGAGTCTTAAGGCCTTTCAAGAGCTGTGCAATTGAGTGGGGAGTATGAGCAAAATCAATATACACAGTAAAGTCCTTGTCATATACCTTATCCAGTCTGCCTTTTGGCAACGCAAACGTCTTGATTCCTTTGAGAATATCTTCAGCAGATAAACCCAACTCTTTGCAA
The DNA here is from genome assembly GCA_018062605.1 of Candidatus Woesebacteria bacterium. Taxonomy (GTDB): domain Bacteria; phylum Patescibacteriota; class Microgenomatia; order UBA1406; family HO2-37-13b; genus 2-02-FULL-43-11-A. The sequence continues at coordinate 26,602 of JAGORW010000001.1, forward strand.
CATGCATATGCTGCCAATATATTTTCACGATTGAATGTTTCTTTAATTGACGTTTTTATTTCATCAGACCAGTGCGTTGGTGCATTCTCATTGATTAAAGAATACGTGGTATATTTTTTGTGAGCTTTATCTAAAATGCCTTTAATCTGTTCGTACACATCCGCGTCCTCATTGATAATTACCTTTTTTGCATTCAAAAGAAGCTTTGCTTTAGTACGAACATACGCATCGAACGTTTTATGATAATCCAAATGCTCTGGCGTAATGTTCGTCAATACACCAACCTCATACTGTACACCCCACACTCTATGTTGATGTAGCGCATGAGAAGTAGTTTCTAAAACAAAGAATTCTGAGCCATTCGTGAGAGCTTGTGCAAGATTTTTCTGAACGACCCAATGGTTTTCAGTTGTAAAGTGCAGACCTGTATCGCCAATATTCCCAGCTATGTCAGCCAACACTGTTGATGCCATTGAGACTTTTTTTCCGGCAGTTTTGAGAATGTGATAGATAAGATGAGAGGTTGTCGTTTTGCCATCAGTTCCTGTGACTCCAATAATGCGCATTTTACGACCCGGAAATCCATAGCGCACATTTGCTGCAATAGCGCCATATTTATGGACTTCGTTCTTTACAGCTCGCACAAGTGACTGATACATAACGCTCAAAAATGACTACTAATCTGGAGCTACATTATACTCAACGAGCAGGTCTTTTGCTATCTCGAAGAACAAAGGAGCAGCCGTTTCAGATGCCCATTGAGACGTTTCTGGTTGATTCAATGTTACGAGCATAATGAATTTAGGCTTTTTAACCGGAGCAAATCCGATATACGATGCATAGGTTTTAGATTCATCATACGTACCTTCCAATGCAATTTGAGCTGTTCCAGTCTTCCCTCCCATTTCATATCCATCGGGTACTTTCCACTTCGCTTCTCCATGTTTAACAGTTGCACGAAGCATCTCTTTAATTTGGGTAGAGGTTCTATCACTGACAATCCTTTTTATTTTCTTAGGAGTAATTTCTTGTTTGTCTCCATTTTCTGATGTAAGAGATTTCACGACATGCGGTTGCATCAACCATCCACCATTAATAATAGAAGAAAACGCAGCAATCATTTGAATCTGAGTAACTGCAATCCCTTGACCAAATGTTGCCGTCGCATAATCAATGGGATACCATTTCGGTTTAATATAACTTGGAGCTTCACCTTGAATATCAATATTGGTAGCTTTACCAAAGCCAAATTCGTTAATGTATTCCTTCACCTTATCGTTGCCCAACTTTTCTCCTATGTAGACCATACCAACGTTTGAAGAGGTCTCAAGAATTTGAGTCATCGTGGTTTTACCATGATATTTATTGTCCCAAGTGCGAATAAAGTAGCCACCAATTTTGATTGGACCTTCTTCATCGAATGTATCTTTTGGCTTAATAGCTTTTTCTTCCAACGCTGCTGCTACAATTAAGGGTTTAAAAATGGAACCTGGTTCAAAGCTGTTAGAAATAATGGGATTTTTGAACACCTTCTCATCAAAGTCTTTATATGCAACGGGATCAAAATCAGGTAAGCAGGTCATAGCAAGAATTTCTAGCGTAAATGGATCTGCAACTGTCACACATCCACTTTGAGCTTTATACGTATCCAAGGCTTTCTTGAGCTTCATCTTGGCAATTACTTGAGTACTTTTATCAATAGTCAAAACGATTCTTCGACCATTTTCACCTCGAAGTTTATCCTGTGTACCAATCACAATAGGCCTTCCAAGCACATCTCGTTCCGTCTTTAAAATACCTGGCAACCCCTCTAAATCCTTATTGTAGTACCCTTCAACCCCAAAGTACCCAATACCATCCCCATCCTGATCTTTACCCACAAAGCCTGTTAGATGAGCAGCTAGAGAAGCCTCTGGATAAAAACGCCTACTTGTTTCATCAAAACCGAGACCATGGATTTTAAGACGCTCAACAGATTGCTTCTGATCTTCTGACAAATCCTTTGCAAGTGCAATCCACGATTTATCTCCCTTCAACTTAGCTTCAAGAGTTGCCTCTCCAATTGCCAATGTTTCATCTAATTGTCTAATTGTCGCATCCTTATTTTCCAAGACTTTAGGTTCAGCAAAGAGGGTATAGCGTGTCTCATTAACCACAATAGGCTCTTCATTCCTATCTGTAATAATGCCCCTTAATGGCGTTATGCGAACCGTCCTCAAATAATCATTAGAAGAAAAAGAATCTGAAGCCAGAACTTGTACGTAAAAAAGTCGAAGAATAATGATAAAGAGTAGTATGCAAAAAAAGGTAAAAACGATATGAAGCCGATTCATACCTTATGGTACCAGTGCAACCTCGTTTGAATCAAGGAACAGAGGCTCAGCAGTTTTAGTAAAACCGAGCTGATCTGCAAGTTCCTGTAAGTTTGAGATTGAATTTTGAGTGTACACTTTTTGTTCTAAGTGAGAATTTTCTTTTCTCAAAGCCGTCGTTTTGCTTTCAAGATTCACGATGCCATCAGAAATTCGTACGGTTTGCGCGAAGGTCAATACATTTGCAGAAAGAAGCATGATGAACAGAACAGCTGCAAAAACTTTCATAGCAATAGATTTCTTTGCAGTCACATGAGGAGTTTCAATATGTGCAACTCTCCCTGAAGAATATCGTGAAATTCTGTTCATATTTTTGTGATAACTCGTAATAATGCTGATCGTTCAAATGATTTGCCCTGTTTAGCTCTTAGAGCCTTTTTAGTAGCGTTCAATTTATTAAAACGGATCAAATTTTTAATGTATCTATCTTCTGTTGGGTGAAATGACAAAATGATCATTTTTCCACCAGGTTTTAAACATTCGTATCCACCCATAATTCCGTTTTCGATGTTTTGTAGTTCTTCATTGACTTCCATGCGAATCGCCTGGAAGATCTTTGCCATCGTTCCATTCGATTTATTAACTGTTTGGATTGCTTTTTTCAGATCTCCAACTGTGCGGAGATGCTTTACACGACGTTGCTGGTCAATAGCGTGTACAATTGCCCGAGAATTGACCTCTTCACTATATTTCGAAAATATGTCATATAACTGGTCTGTCGAATAACTATTAACAACATGAGCAGCTGTGAGAATAATCTTTTCATTAATTCTCATATCCAGAGGCTCATCCTCTTGATCTTTCTCATAGCTAAAACCTCTTTGTGATTGACGAATTTGCCACATTGACAAACCCAAATCAAATAAAATTCCATCCACTGGCAGAAATTTGTTTTTCTCTGCTATCTTCTTAATATCTGCGTAGTTTCCAAGAGCTAAGGTAATACCATCATGATCTGTAAGCTTCTGAGCATCGATAGACTCATCATCCCAATCAATGCCTAATACTTTTCCACCTTGTTCCACAATCGCCCTGCTATGGCCACCAAGACCATACGTTGCGTCGATATACTTTCCCCCTGGGATAACCCCAAGCTCTTCGATAACCTTTTGTAAAAGTACTGGTGTGTGTTGTGTATTCATATTCATTCTCAACTACATGTCTACCTTCTTCAGATACTCATTCCATGTAACTTCATCCCAAACCTCAAAGTGATCACCTACTCCAATGACCTTGACCTTTTCAGATGAAAGACCCATAAATTCGGTCAAAGACTTTGGAATAACTAATCTCCCTTGGTCATCAATAACTATTTCCTGTGCTCCTGAGAACAGAACACGTCTTTTATCAATATGTTCTTTATCAAGGAGCGATACCTGCATCAGTTCAGCGGATCTCTTCTGCCAATCATCTCTATCGTATCCAGCAAGACATACATCAAATCCCTTCGTTAAGACAAACACATCCCCTTTCAAATTTTCCCGAATCTTCTTTGGAATGGCGATTCTGCCACCCTCAGTTACCGATACTGTATATTCACCAAAAAACACCATCTAGATCCATATTACACCAGTTGTTACACGTCTGTCAACACTAAAACAAGGAAGATTTAGCCTCACGCTCGAGTATATAGTAATTTGATGTGGATCATAGTGGATAGAAGTGGTATTTATAGGATCAGCAAGTGACCTATAGACATTTTGTGCGGTAAAGTGATAAAATATATTCTAGTTGTAATACAACAAAGTACCTTTACAGAAACCTCTGTTACACTAAAAGGAGCTTAGAGTGAAGCCAACGACCGATGCCGTTTGGAAGGCTTTAATGAATGATTGGGACTTCGTCACTTTGCCTGACTCGGTGAAGTTAGCTATTCGCCCCATTATTGACAAGATCCCTGATGTATTAGAAAACTTGCTTGAAAAGCCAGCAAACTTTGAGACTATGGTACAGGCACGCTTGCGAGTCATGGATCTTTTTTATGACGACGATTATGCGTATTTTTTCTCAGATGCGATGCCGGATGATTTTCTTCGAGATGAGATCCATCACGCCCAACGCGATCGTATCGAGACCACAAGGGCTATTCTTTATTCTATTTCACTTTTTCCGAGTGACTTTCTTACAAGAATTGGCAGTACAGATAGGGAAGTAATGCTCAGTAGGTCTATGGGGCTCGTAGGTGAAGCAAGAGAGTTGTATCTTTATGGGAAACTCACAGTTGGTGAACTTCTCACTATACAACCGAGAACAATAATTGAGGAATATAAGTAATTTGCCATGCGCGGCGCAGGTTAACCCCTGTGACCGCGCTTTTTTTTGCACCTTATAGCAAAAAATAGAGCTGGGTTAGAGGTCGAAATCCCCTTTATACAGCTTTGAACCGTAATCTCCTTTGAATTTAAGCTCCACAGTAACCTTGCTCATAATTTTGTCGTATTTACACGTGCCAGATGAACACGTTCCTAATGTAACTTCTTTGGTAACCTTGGACGTTTTTGAATCAAGAACGAAGTCGCCATTTACTCCATTAAGAACTGTTTGTCCTTCAACATCTGCTTCATATGTCAATCCATATTCGATGCCAGTTGTCCCAGTTGGATAGTTATCAACTGTCAGAACTGCTTCGTGGAGCAATTTGTCTGCAGTAAGTGTTACCAAAACCGAAGAATCAACGGTTGGAATAACTACATTGTCTGGGAGAGTTGAGGTATCATTGACAGATTTTTTGCCAGCTGCTCCACCCCGTGAAGTTAGAAGGAAACCTCCAACAACAAGAACCAATACAATAACACCTGTAACCATAACGTTCTTATTTTTCATAATATTTTCCATAGTAGTTCTGTGTAAAGAATTAAGTAATTATGAGATCTTAGTAACAATATATTCTTTAATTTTGTCCACGTCAACTCTGTCTTGTTGCATCGTGTCCCTGTAGCGAATCGTGACAGAATTATTTTCTAACGTGTCAAAATCTATCGTAATACACAGCGGTGTTCCAATTTCATCTTGTGCAAGGTAGCGCTTTCCAATATTCCCACGATCATCCCAGTTAACAGAAATCCCATCAGCAACTAATGCTTCATAAATGCCTCGAGCTTTCTCAACGAGCTCTGGCTTATTTCTTAAGAGTGGAAATACTGCGGCTTTATATGGTGCTAACTTTGGATTCAAAGCCAACCATGTGCGATTCTCATCAGATCTATACGCATCTGCAATCACAACAAGCATCAAACGATTCAAACCAATTGAATATTCTGCAACATGAGGAATGTACGACTCTCCAGTTTCTAGGTCAGTATGGGTGAAATCGGTTCCAGAAAATTCTCCATGACGCTTCAAATCCCAATCACTTCGATTATGAACACCCTGAAATTCTTTCCATCCAAAGGGGAATTCGTATTCTAAATCTGTTGCAACTTTATTGTAATGAGCTCTTTCTTTGAAGTCTTGATCTCTAAAACGGAGCTTATCTTTATTAATGCCAATCGACAAAAGCCAATCCATGCTCATCCCCTTCAGCTTTTCATACCATGAATCAGCTTCATTAGGGTGCGTAAACATTTCAAGTTCCATTTGTTCAAACTCACGAGTTCTGAAGATAAATGGACCAACCTTAATTTCGTTTCTGAATGCTTTTCCGATTTGTGCTATTCCAAAAGGGAGTTTTTGACGCGATGTATCTTTGACAAGTTTAAAGTTATAAAAAATTGGCTGGCACGTTTCTCCTCGCAAATACGCAATTTCCTTTTCATTTTCAAGAGTCCCAACTGAAACTTCAACCAAAAGTTTAAATTTCTTTGATGCAGACAATGGATTTCCATCAGGACTCTTGAGATTGTTTTTTTTAATCAACTCGTCAATTTCCTCAGGACTCATTCCGTCTGCTTGGATCTTAAGAGCCTCTTCCAATAGATGATCTGCTCTGTACCTTTTATGAGTCACCATGTCTTCTACCATTACATCGCTAAATGATTCAACATGACCACTTGCTTCCCAAACTTTGGGATGAGAAATGATAGCGCTGTCTAATCCGACAATATTGTGCTGTTTGTGAACAAAGTTTGACCACCATGAACTACGAAGATTGCGAAGAAGTTCAGTTCCAAGTGGACCAAAATCATAGGCTGCTTCCCAACCTCCATAAATTTCAGATGATTGAAAAACAAATCCACGACGTTTTAAAAGTGAGACAATTTCTTCAAGAGTAACGGGTTTCATAATCAGAATTATAGCAGATAATTTTGTATACTATACTTATGCCTGAGCTCTCAATTATCATCATTTCATACAACACGCAAGACATTACGAAGCGCTGTTTAGAGACTATTGTTGCTTCTTTAAAAACTGATACATCTTTAAAAGCTGAGATTATTGTGCTTGATAACAATTCTTCTGATGGTTCTGTGGAGATGCTGAAGTCATTTGCTGGAATTGAGTGCATTTTTTCAAAAGAAAATCTTGGCTTTGGAAAGGGCAATAATGAAGCTGTAATGCATGCGAAAGGGGAATATCTCCTATTCTTAAATTCGGACACTGAGGCTTTAGATGATGCTGTTCCCCAGCTTTTATCAGAATTCAAACAGGCTCAATTTGATTTTGCCGGAGCTCGCCTTCTCAATAAAGATCGCTCTGTGCAGCTTTCAGTTGGCCGCTTCTACACCTTATGGATCGCCTTCCTCGCGCTTTTTCTATTTGCAGATAGGTGGCATGGCACCCGCTATTCACCCACTTCCACTCGAAAAGTCGATTGGGTTTCTGGAGCCTGCTTTATAACACGCACTAAAACATATCAACAACTCAGTGGCTTTGACCCAGCAATTTTTATGTATTGGGAAGAAGTGGACCTGTTTTATCGCGCTGCCAAGCAACACATGTCAGTTGGCTTTTTACCTCAACCAACCTTTATCCACTTGGAAGGCGCCTCAAGCAAAAGCCGCACTGCTCCTATTATTAAAGTTTTTGAAGGCTACCTTATTTTCTATAAGAAGCACTACTCCCCCTTGCACGTCGGTGTCTTACGCTGTATGCTACAATTGAAGGCACTTTCATCATTACTAGTTGGAAAGCTAATAGGCAGCACATATTTAATTGAAACCTATTCAAAGGCATATGAAGTTTCTAAAAACACTCGATAACAATATTCTCCAAATTCTTTTATCAATTTTTATACTCTTCATTCCGCTGTACATGAAGTTTCCATTTCATAATGTGAACTTCACCTATATCTCAATCCGACTAGACGATCTCATGTCAGTCCTCATTATTGGCGTTTTCTGTTTGCAAGTATTACGAAGAAAAATAAGCTTTGCAGAGCTACCATTTAAGAAAACATTTGCAGCATTTTGGGTCATTGTGATGGTTGCCTTCCTTTCTGGATACTATCTGATGAACGCAATTGAGTATCCAATGATTGGTTTCTTGCACGCTGCCCGAAGAATTCAATACATGATGCTGTTCTTTGTGGCATTTGCCTCAATTCGAAATTCTCGAGACTTTAAATACTTCATGTATGCCATCATAGGCTCAATCTTTTTGGCAGGTATTTACGGGATTGGGCAAAGACTTTTCGCTTTTCCAGCAATCTCAACGATGAATCCAGAGTTTGCGAAAGGACGTATTCTCTACTTAACTCCAGAAGCCAGAATGAGTTCAACATTTGCAGGTCACTATGACTTTGCAGCATTCCTGGTTTTCTTCTTTCCAATTATGTGGGCTGTATTTTTTCAAACGAAGCAGATTGTCTTATCTACAAAGCAAAAAGCGCTCCTGGGATTTTCTATGCTTCTCCCAATCGTAATGAATGTTAGCACGCTAGCTCAAATCGCATTTCAAACTGACTTTGTAAATCTCATTACAATCATTCTTTCATCTAAACTCTTTACGAGCATTATTGGAATAATGGCACTTGTCACACTGATTCACCTAACAGTGCGCGGCAAAATTCAGAAGTGGTATATTTTCACGATCATTACAGTTTCGGTTTTGGGACTCATTGCAACATCTTCTCGCTCTTCATCAATTGCCTATGTTGTATCAATCTCTGCATTCCTCCTGATGTACAAGAAATTTAGATACTTCCTGTTCGCTGTTATTCTCTTTTTAGGCATTTCATATCTTGATACAGATCTTTTTCAGCGATGGTCACAGACCGTCCAATTTAAGGAGATTATTATAAATGCAAAAACGGGAGAGCAAGTTGTAGTTCAAAAAATTAGACCAGATGAACTTCCAGCTGGAACAGCATTTGTAAATAGAAAAAAAGTGTTGGACTCAACAGCTTCAGCATTCCTTAAACAAGAATTGATTAACAAAGCGACAATTGGTGGAACTATAGCCACAGAAGGTGCACAGCATTATGAAACCTACTCGGCGGTTGCTGGAGACATTTCTGTAACGACACGTTTACAAGTGAGCTGGCCTCGAGCAATCAACGCCTTTAAACGAAACCCACTCGTTGGAACAGGCCCATCTTCCATAACTGAGTCCACTGACGGTGACTACTTTAGATGGATTGGAGAAACAGGAGCACTTGGAGCTGCTACCTTCTTATTCACTATTGGTTCAATTCTCAAATACCTTTTCGATAAGAGAAAGAATCTTTCTAAAGAGATGAACATTCTCATATTTGCAATTATCTTTGGAACTGGTGGCTTGTTGATTAACGCAGTCTTAATAGATGTGTTTGAAGCATCCAAAGTGGCATACATGTTCTGGTTGACTCTAGGCTTGTTTGTTGGAATGGTAGGTCTTGATAAAAAGGAGATTAGCAAACTATAACTAACAGCATATGACAAAAGAGCCAGCATCATTTTCTCGCATTGATTGGATCCTTCTTGGATTGATACTGTTGGTTGCTCTTGTTTTGCGACTCTACAATGTAACGTCTCCCCTTGCAGATTGGCATTCATGGAGACAAGCTGATACCGCAGCAGTTTCACGCAATCTTGTTGAAAAGGACTTTAATCTCATGAGGCCTATCTATGATGATCTTTCAAATGTCCAAACAGGAGAATACAATCCTGAAGGACTGAGGTTTGTTGAATTTCCACTGTACAATGCCGCCACTGCCCTAGTATATAAAGCGATCCCAATGGTTCCTATCGAACAGATTGCTCGCTACATCACGATCTTTTGTTCGTTGATAGTGATTGCATCTCTATACTATCTTGTGAGATTGGAAGTGAGTCGCCTTTCCGCAATTTGTGCCGGCTTAATCTATGCTGTCTTTCCATTTTTTGTGTACTATTCCCGGGTCGTTTTGCCAGAAACTCCTGGACTCGCATGTATGAGCATTTCAATTGTCCTGCTGTACATGTACATGAAATCCAAACCCGGTTCACTGAAGTTGCTTCAGTTTATATTGGCTTGTGTTGGCGCAGCTGCTGCACTTCTTATTAAGCCAACTCTGATTTTTTACCTTATAGTTGCTGGTTGTATGTATTGGGCGAAGTATCGATTGAGTATTTTTAAAAGGATTGATGCATATCTGTATGTTGCTCTCGCGATACTTCCTATGATTGCATGGAGAATGTACATTCAACAATTTCCCGTTGGTATTCCTGCCTATGATTGGCTTATTACAACAGTCAATACGTATGAAGGACCAAAGGTTATTTTCATGAGACCTGCATTCTTCAGATGGATTTTTCATGAACGAATCTTAAATCTCATTATGGGAGGTTGGGCAGCTGTGTTTATCGTGATTGGGGCTTTAAAAAGATCAACACGTTCGATGACTATTCCTTACGGCATTGGACTATCTGCGCTTACCTATCTTCTTACGTTTCAAGGAGGAAATGTACAGCATGATTATTATCAAACCTTGATTCTGCCAGCCCTCGCTGTCTTTGCAGGTATCGGTATTGCTATGATCTATGAGAACAAAAAGACTTTTACTCATCCATTTTTAGTTTCGATTATTGTTGTTGGACTGCTTGGCTTTTCATGGCTTATGTCATACGAAACAGTGAAAGGATATTATGGATACAGTGAACAGCTCATCCAAACTGCAAAAATCATCGATACCATTACACCAAAAGATGCACTTGTGATTACAGAATCTGTAGGTGACACAACTCTTCTCTACAACGCCCGTCGAAGAGGTATGCCTTCTACAGCTGATACTCTTCCAAAACTTAAAGAAAGGGGCATGCAATATTTTGTGACGACATCTGATGAAACAATTGCGAAGACTCAAAAAGAGAATCCAGAATATGAAATAATATTTAAGAATGATGGCGTTTCTATTTTCAAACTCTAGTCTATGAAGATCTTGATGCTTACGCCCTATATGCCGTACCCTCCTTCTTCTGGCGGCCAAGTGCGTTCATACAATCTCATCAAACATCTGAGCAAAAATCATGATATCCACTTGGTTGCACTTGTTAAGAACGATGAGGAGAAACAATATCAAAAACAATTGGAGAAGTATTGTTCAGAAATACACGTGTGCAAGAGATCAGAGTCACCTTGGACAATCTCTAATATTGTGAAAAGCGTTCTTGGTAAGTTTCCTTTTCTCGTTGTCAGAAATTATTCCGCAGAGGCGGAGGCGCAAGTAAAAAAACTCATAGCGACTCATCAATTTGATCTTATTCATGCAGAAACGTTTTACATTATGCCACATATTCCTCACACTTCAATTCCGATTTTTTTGGTTGAACAGACAATTGAGTACAAGGTCTATCAGCATTTTGTGAATCAGATTTCCCTTCCATTCTTACGACCATTTTTCTTGCCAGATATTCTTAAATTGAAATATTGGGAGAAATCTTTTTGGAAGAAGGCTGATTTTGTGGGTGCAGTTTCTGAATCAGATGAAGAACACATGCATGAACTTGTTCCTGGGCTTAAAACTACGATTATTCCTAATGCTGCAGGTGAAGATCTCCTTGAAATCTATAAACCGTCTAAGCAGCCAAAACCAATCTTTTTGTATATCGGAAACTATTCCTGGTTGCAAAATGTTGAGGGTGCTCAAATTTTAATTGATCATATTTTTCCGCTGATCCGCCAAGAAATTCCAGAGGCGACCTGTATTATTGCAGGGCAACGAGCTGATGAAAAGCTTGGTATAGTTACATCACCTGGAGTTAAGATTATTGATATAGCTTCATCAGATACTGATAAAGTGATTGAAGTCTTTACTAAAGGCTCAATATTCCTTGCTCCTCTTGAAGGACCGGGTGGGACTCGTCTCAAGATCCTTGGCGCTATGGCAGCTGGAATGCCTGTTGTTTCTTCTAAGACTGGTGTAAGTGGTTTAGAAGTGAAGCATGGAAAACACGCCTACATTGCAAAAAACTACCAAGAATTTGCAGACTATGCCATATCTCTTTTGCGAGATCCAAAAAAATATGCGGCAATGAGAACTGATGCTCGTGCCCTTGTGGATGATGTGTATAGCTGGAATGGAGTTTCTCAAAAGCTTGAGAAGATTTACGCTAAATTAACTACTAAAAAATCATGAGGATTGGTATAGACATATCTCAAACCGCATATGCAGGGACAGGTGTTGCCAGATACACGACGGCTTTGGTAAAAAGCTTATTACTTGCCAATTCAAAGCATGAATTTGTTTTCTTTTTTAGTTCTTTAAGACTTAAGCCGCCAAAAGAACTTACCGATCTCATTAAGGAACCACACATCTTAAAGCATTTTTACTTTCCCCCAACTCTATTATCACAAATGTGGAATGAGCTTCATATGGTGCCGATTGAGAATTTCATTGGAGATCTCGATGTCTTTATTTCCTCAGATTGGGTACAGCCTCCTGTCAAAAAAGCTAAAACTATCAGCATCGTTCATGATATGGTGATCTATGTTCATCCAGAGACATCAACACAGAAAACAACATTTAATTTGAAGCGAGTACAGATCCGTCCAAATATTGTAGATACTCAAAAGAAACGACTTCATTGGGTTGCAAAAGACGTTGATTGCATTATTGCTGACTCAAATAGTACGAAGCAAGATCTTGAAACTATCTTAAAATTGAAAAAAGAAAATGTGAGAGTTGTGTATCCATCAGTGTATGTAGAGCCCACACTATTGAGTAAAAACCATCTCAAAGAAAAGTATCATCTAAAAAAACCATATCTCTTAACTGTTGGAAAACTTGAGCCAAGGAAAAATATTCCTATGTTAATTAAATCTTTTATTTCATCAGGGCTTTCTGAAAAAAATGATTTAGTCGTTGTTGGTGCTCAAGGCTGGGGAGACTTCAAACTTGATATTCCCCATGACATGAAAGATGCAATAAAGTTTTTAGGATATGTACCCGATGATGACCTCTCATCTTTATATACCTTTGCAGAACTCTTTGTCTATCCATCAGTATATGAAGGATTTGGATATCCTGTTTTGGAAGCCATGCAATGTGGAACACCAGTTGCAACATCTCACACCTCTTCTACAGGAGAACTTGCTGACTCATATGCTCATATTTTTGATCCGCATGAGATGCAATCGATTTCACAAGTGTTGGTGACTGTCATGAAAGATGAAAAACTTCGATTGAAATATGTAGATAAAGCACAAAAATATGCCCTATCATTTACTGAGGAAAAATTTGGTAAAGAACTATTAGAAGCTATTGATTCACTTGCATGATTATCGGGATTGATGGGATTGAGGCCAATGTTGAACAGAAGGTTGGCGTGTCTGTTTATACAGCACAGCTACTTTCATATTTTCATGCAAAAGCGGATAAGAATACGCAATTTCTTGTATATTTGAGATCTGCGCCAGTTGCTAATCTCCCCAAAGAAACTGAATATTTTAAATATGAAGTTGTTCGCCAAAAAGGTTTATGGAGAGATTTATTCTTTCCACTTCATCTGTATCTTCATAAAAAAATCGATGTATTGTTTTGCCCAGCTCACTACATACCGCGATTTTGCCCTGTTCCAACCGTTGTGACAATTCATGACTTGGCATATGAATTTTTTCCGAATGAGTTTAAGAAGGAAGATTTATATAAACTAAAAAATTGGACACGTCATTCAGTTGAAAGAGCACGGAATGTCATTGCAGTATCTAAGACGACGGCCGAAGATCTACATAAATTGTATGGCGTCCGTAAAGAAAAAATTGCGACAATTTATAATGGGTATGCAAGTATTGAAGTACCATCCAATGAAGAACTTGATTCATTTGGATTAAAACCGCAAAAGTACTTCTTGTACATAGGCACGTTACAACCACGGAAGAACATTCCCACCCTTATTCAAGCTTTTTCAAAGTTTCATAAAAAACATCCAGATATTAAGTTGGCAATTATCGGACGAAAAGGCTGGATGTATGACAGCATTTTTGAAGAAGTTAAGCGTCTGAACATTGAGGATTCAATAATTTTCACTGGTTACGTTAAGTGTCTCAAAATGTTTTACACCAACGCCATTGCCTATATACTACCCTCCTTATATGAAGGATTTGGATTGCCAGTTATAGAGGCAATGCATTATGAATGCCCCGTGATTGTATCTGACACGCCTGCCCTTATGGAGGTTTCTGACGGCGCTTGCTTGAACTTTCCTGCGCATGATACAATGGCATTAGCTCAAGCCTTAGAAAAAGTAATAGATCCATCAGTTAATAAAACGTTAATTGAAAAGGGTAAAATGAGAGCAAAAGATTTTAGCTGGAAGAAAACAGCACAAAAAACATTAGAGATACTGACACAATCATGAAAACGCCACTAAAAAATCGCATGGGAGAAGAATTGACTTTCTCACAAGTTGGAGAAAAAGGTATTGGTCGCATTAAGGCTATTGTGCACGAATGTCTCGTGTTTGTTATGCACCAAGCAGGCTACATTCCCTTTCATCATGTTCGTCGGCTCTTCTACAGATTAGCTGGCATGACAATTGGAAAAGGTTCATCAATTCACATGTATACGAGATTTTATAATCCTAGCGGCATAAAAATCGGTCAAGACAGCATCATTGGAGAGTTTGCCGTTTTAGATGGAAGAGCGCCTCTTGTAATTGGCAACCATGTTGATGTCGCATCTGAGGTAATGTTTTACAATGCTGAACATGGGGTAAATGAAGCAGATTTTGCAGCACATACTCTCGGTGACATTGTTGTTGGTGATTATGTGTTTATTGGCCCACGTGCTATTATTCTTCCTGGAGTAACAATTGGAGAAGGAGCTGTAGTAGGTGCAGGCGCCGTTGTAACCAAAGATGTTCCCCCATATGCCATTGCTGGTGGAGTTCCTGCAAAAGTGATTGGAGAAAGAAAGAACAAACAACTTCATTATACGCTTGGTAGGGCTCATTGGCTCCGATAAAATTATCTTTCTCGCCCCAGTTTCTCATACAAGGCTCTTTCAGTTTCAGTCAAGACAAATCCTTCAACTGGAATATTCCTATCATGCATAAACACATAGACTCCGGCGAAACCATCTTTAATTTCAAACGCTTCTGTAAAAACCTTTCTCTGGAATACAAAATATGTTCGTGCATCGAGATATGACGATCCAATAAGCAAAAGCAACATTCCAATTGCGCAATATGAATAATGCTTTTTCAAATACTTGTTATGCATACAGAAATGAGCAAGAGTCATAATACCCAATCCAAGAAAATACATTACAGACGGAAGCACGGTGATAGTCCGTAACATATTAGGATTTTCATGTGGATATGTCAGAAGCGTGGGAATTATTGCCAAGACTGCATAGACAAGAAATATGGCATTGTACGGATGTCTAAAATTTCTTACGGACACAATCAAGCCAATCAAAGCAAAAGCGGCAGCAATAATGGTAAGTGCTGGTTTGTGTGGATAATTGTGACGTCCGCTGACATCACCTTGCCAAAAAAACATTCTAATTGTTTTATCAATGTTATCAAGTAAGAACAATCCTTTCTCTGTAACACTTAAATTCTTGTCTGCAAAGTATAATTGCTGCTGAATTCTGACATCATTTTGTTGACCCAAATAAACTGTAAGTGGCAACATTACAGCTCCACACACAACGGCATATATCAGAAAGTTTTTCAAAGTTCTTACTTTTGAAAAAAGCGCCAAAGCAAGCACTGGAATAAAGATAAACAATCTTCCCGGCTGATATGAATTGTAAGCAAGACCTGCAAAAAACGCTGAAAGAACTAGCCAAGGAACGCGACGAGTGTTAATAAATTTCACAATTGCACTCAAACTTACAAGCTCTAAGAAAATAACAAACGTTGCTTCAAATGAATAGCGTGCAAAAGAATAGTACCAGCGCGTGAGTGCAAAAACCCCTGTTACAATAAATGCCAAATCAACTTTGAGAGGGTGTTTGACCAAAGGGCACTTAATACTTTCTGAGACATCCTTAAAAACCTGTCTCAACAATGAGTATAGTGCAA
>JAGORW010000028.1 GCA_018062605.1 Candidatus Woesebacteria bacterium
TTGAAACCGCGACTCTGAAGAAAGGCCAAGTGGTTACGTTTATGTGCAGTCTTTACACTCAAAAGAGTGCTGAACAGCATATCCGTAACTGTAGTTTGAGAGATCAAACTGTATCAACCGCTTCTCCTTAACCCACCTACCTGCCCCCTCCTCGGGGCAGGTTTTTTTTGCCTCAGTTTCCCCTCCTCACCTCCTCACCTATTCACCGTTTCACCAATTCACTTCTTCCCCCCCCAGTTAACCAGTTCACCAGTTAACTAATTTGTGCTATAATACTCTGTCCTATAGGACTAAACTAAGCACCTTTACATTTCCATCTATCCACAGTTTCACCAATTTACTACTTCACAACCACACAGGAGAAGAGCATGTCATACGCTGGAAACGAATCGATTCAGAAGCAGACCCAAAAGGCACGAAGACATCGTAGCGATGGGATGTTTTGGGGGGGCATAAGCATTCTTATTCTTACAGCAGTCGTAAGTGCCATGGCAACTTCTAATTCGAGGCAAGCGCCTCCGCTAACTGCCGAGCAAAAAGTTATGGAACGCTGTATTGATTCGTGCGATCATAACTTGGAAATTCTTATTACAGAGCCCCCAATGGATGTGGGAGGCACGGTGTCAATCCGAGGCGAAATTTCCAAAGCTTCGCGCTTCTTCCCCATTGGACATGAAGTATTAGCTATTTGCGAAGGCCCATGTATGTCACTCTTAGTGGGTGACAACGGTCATTTCTTCTGCACATTGAAGGAAAAAGCCACACTTGTAAAAAGCTGCGAGTATAAAAAGCTCATTTCAGCAGCTCCATAACCGCACGAGCACATAGCTTTTTCAGCTCATCCATGCCTCAATCTACAAGGAGAAACAACATGAGTGATTCAATCAATAAGGCCAAGAGCGACGAATATCTCCCCTCGTGGATGTGGTTAATCTTTTTGTTTGCCGTTGCCAGTATGGTTTGGGCAATCTTCAAAATTGTAATTATGACGGGAAGTTTGATCTCTGAAATGAATGACCCTGTTCCTACTATCAATACGTGCGAGACTCACCCGTGTCGCAAATATGTTGAGATCACAATTGCAGACCATCCAAATGTCATCACCTCCATGCAGAGTATAGTTCGAGGCAACATCAAGAAGCCCATCGATCATTTTCCAGCAAATAAACTGGTGATTTTTGATTGTAGATCATCGGAATGTAGTGAACTTAAGCCACTTGATGAAGGTGTTTTTGATTGTACTCTAACCAATAACGGATCAAGGATTACATCATGTACTCTGCATGATGTGAATCTGCCTGCTCCAAACTAGCAGTTGAGCCTGTTTCCCATCCGGGAGGCAGGCTCTTTTTTTTGCCAAAAAAAAGCCCCATGGATCAAATCCATAGGGCTCGCCTCTCTGAAGTCACTTTCGCAATTCAGGAGGATTAAAATATTCCAAAATCCAGCTCAAATTTGGCCTCAACTCAGGATACATAATGAGGGTCGACAGATCGGCCCCCAACATCCCACCAACAAACAATGCATGGGGAATCATTTCCAGCATTGCTTCCATTTCATTGGATTGATTGTATTTATGAACAAAGATGCTCAACATACAATAGATGATCAGGAGTTGAATGATCCACGGGAGATTTACCCCCGCGACGTAGCCTAGAAGGACCAATACCAAGATAATCAGGTCCATCGCGCTCTCCTACTGGTAGAACAGCCGGATATATTGAAACGTACACAAGAGTCAATCACTCTCAAAAGCTGCCTATTTTCAGAGCATATGTATTGATGCAGAGCCCCTGTCTTTGCTCTACACTATACAATATGCGCTTTCGTAATAAACAGCTCTTCAAAGCGATTGTACAAGCTCACAGAAGCCTTCAGACCTCTCCCCCATAAGCTATTTCGAGAATCTTTCTTGTAAGAGCACAGAACCAACGTTCTTTTCTACATTCAAACTGTAGTTGACTATAAAAAAGAAAAAGCCTCTCTGGAACAGGTCCAGAGAGGCCCAGTGGTTGCTCTACATGATGAGCTACACTACATCAAGTAGATTTAACGGAGAACCACTACTCCGGGCATGCTTTTATAGTGCGAGTGCATGCGCAAAACTCGGGTACTTACCCACGACTCCTCTATTCCTACCTGTGTAGCTATAGAGTTGCCCGGGTGTGCCTAACCTTTCGGTTTTTATCCTCAGCTTTGGATTCTGTCCGCAGCCTTGGAAGTACGACCAGGCTCGGGCGCTTGTAGGCGCCTCCGCCTGGTCGGATTTTCTTAGGCCGCCTTGGCCACCTTGACCACCTCACGGCTGGTCCGGCGGCTCTTCGGCTCGACGCCGATCGGTACCCCCGGCTGGGGGCCCTTGGCGGTGCGAAGCTTCTTGGGCTTGGCGACGGCGGGCTTGGCGACGGCTTCGACGGGAGCAGCCTGCAGCTGCTCGACACGCGGTCGATGGTTCTTGTCTCGCCGAATGATGAACTCGAGACGCATCTCCAAGAGCCTCAGCTCGTAGAGGTATTGTTCCGAGTTAAGCATGTCGCTTCCATCCGTCTTGTTCTTGCGACCTACCGCAGAGAGGTAGTTCGATTCGACAGACAGACATGAACCGACGATTGCCATCCGGCACTTGATTCCGTTCTCCTTGTGTCCAATCCACTCTTCGGTGGTGAACCAATCACCCAACGGCTCGAGCTGCTTCATGTTGAGCTCCGCTTCCTCCTGCTTGCGCAGGCTTTGGCCTTAAAAAAAGGCCAGTCAGAACCCCTCCTACCACTGTAGAAGGAAAAGTGTGCACACTGGTAACGAATGCACACATTTCCAACTACAGGGTAAAAAGAAAATGAACAGGCAAGAAGCTGAAAGCGAGTAGAGTCGTTGTCGACACAGGGTCAGACAAACAGGGTTACAACTCACCTCCAGTTTCTCACCTGCTCAAGGTAAAAAGCGGTTTCTGCCAAATATGTTGAAAAGTACACGTGCGTAATTCGCACAACTAAACATATAAGGCGGAAGTTCAGCCCTCATGTATCATAACTATGAGAGCTGTGCTTCTGTCCTATATATATTTAATATGTAAATGTTCACTCTTTCTTTTCGTATCGATCGTGTGGTTCTTAATCAATCAAAGTATTATTATTTACTATCCTATAGTATAGCATACAGCGAGCATTTGTCAAGGGGTAAATGCAAATCTGCATAAATGTGTACTTAAAAGGATGCTACTCCCCTGTTGGGTGGGGTTGTTTATAGTAATCTACTTTAGAAAAAATAGGCAGGTGTTGTCAGCACCTGCCTGGTAGAATGACTCACATCTCAGGAACACGAGGCTTCAATGCAAACGCCTCCAACCTCCAATCAATCGGATAGGCCCCTACTTGCTCGTACCCCTGAAAATCGGGGTTGCGCAACTGCCTAAAGATACGCACGTACGGCATGTTGTCGCGGCCGCTCATGCGAGTGGCCTCAAAAATCGAGCCGACAATCTTCGCATTGCCGCTACATTCAATAACCACCGAGCCAAAGACTTTGAATCTTTTAGACAAAAGCAACTGCCGAACCCTCTTGCCGGGCTCGGTTCCAAATTTGAATCGTGGCACCTCTACAATCTGAACATCCTTTCCGCAATAATTGCTAAGCCACGTCCTTGCTTCATCGATGATAGGCTCGTCGCACAGGCGAATGATGATCTGGCTCATTTCTGAACTCCTTTATGTATAACGGTTAATGCGCACAGAGCCGAAGCTCTCTTAAACACTCCAGTTTGAAATGCTTAAAAGGGCTGTTCAGATACTTGATCATCCTGAATCACTACACCTGCTCAAGCTAAAAATTGTCTGCACACCACTCGGCTCAATTTATAAGCTCAGTGATGTACAGGCGAAAAGCATTTGCTCTCGCCTGCTCCATCTTAGTTGTTTCCCCATATCCTATCTAGATCCAATAGTTTTTCAATAGGCCAATCCTAATGCATCATCATCTTCTTCAATATCTACCTGAAACGTGGCTTTCTCACTTAACTCATGACCTGCCTTATATGACATAACTGCTTCCTCAGGCGATAATCCCATGGCAAATGGAGCTTCATCAAATCCAATTCCTAATTCAGGATAATAGAATCCGTATTCGTGCGTTGGTACATGTTCGATATCACCAATTATATTGGTAGAACAACCTGAACCCTCATGGCAATTCGAGTACTGTGCCCAAAGCAAACCTTTAGGTCTATAAATTCTCCATTCTGTATTGCTCGAATGCTTTTCTGTTTCAATCTCACATTCAATATATAACCCCCCAAAGCTGGCTATTGCATCAGGTAGAAGAACGTAAACTTTGCAATATCTCCTACTTTCTTCATTTTCATAAGCATTTTTATACCAGCTATATTCAAGGTTAACATTTACTAATTTCATGCCTTCAGGAACGACAGCTCCCTCGACTCCTATGGTTAGCAATGCATCAATTCGCTCCTGCAAAGCAGCTATCCGGGCTTGGAGCTCTGCAGATGGCTTTGGTTCATTTTTTTGTGCCTCATCTTGTGGCACTGGTGTTAGTTCATTCATAATATTTTGGCGACCTTTATGTGTAAAAATATACTGCTGGTCGCTCATCATAGCTCTTCATATCTGAAAACTATGATAAACGGGCGAGGCTTGAGCCTCGCCCAGGTGTTTAGGATGCCATCGCAAGCAGAACGAACCTGACCATGAGAAAAAACACCATGGCAAAGGTCCCCCCGAAAGCAACGCCTGCAGCCAGGGTCTCAGGACCAGATATGCTCTGAAAGCACACTTTAGCTGAGAAAATCATAGCAGCAGCGAGAAACCCGATCGTCAATGCGATACGAATCATCTCATTCATGACAGCGTCCTTTCCTTTGTGCTCGATTTAACGAGCTATGATTAAAAGTACACAGAGCTTTCGCTCTTTTTCATCCCCAACTTGATGTTTGAAATAAGAAAGAACTCCCCTACCCGCTTGCGCAGGTAGGGGAAAAGTTTTAGCTACAACGGGCCTCGAGAGCTTGACGGTCTTCCTCGCTGATAAAATTGTTGCAGAGCATGTTGCCAGCATAAAGCTGCGCCTCCTCCTCAATATAGTAGACAAGCTCTCCGGTCTTTGGATAGCCTTCGCTATCCTCGAAGACGTACTTCAATCTTCTTACGCCTTCAAACGAAGGGAGCTCAATGCCTTCAACGAAGGCTCGAATCGCGTGGACTTCTTCCAACATTGCATGGTCTTCTACTTCCCGCCGAGCCTTGTCCTCTTCGAGTTTCTCCTGAACCCGCCCTGGGACCAATCGGTCCCAAAAAGCAATCTGAAGCTTGGTATGATTGGGGACAAATGTCCCCATGGTGTAGCTCATTACCAGCCGGATGTTACCATACTCTCGTCGGAAACCGACGAGCCCAGGGACTATTGAGACGCGCCCACCCGGGAAACGCTTCTCCCAGTAAGGAGCAACAAAAGAGTAACCGCGCCAACCAAGCTCGTCTTCGATTTTGGTTTGAATCGGGCGGACAATCTCGTCATTCAACCGACCAACAAGATGTACCATGATGGTAACAACCTTTCTCCCCCATTTTGGAGGAAATTGTAGCTTTTTATGTAAAGTGCGACAGAGCAAAAGCTCTTTTTCATACCCAACTCCTGTTGGAAATGAGAAAGAACTTCCCTACCCACTTACGCAGGTAGGGAAGAAGTATTAGCTACAACGGGCCTCGAGGGCATGCCGCTGAGCTGATTCAATGCGGGGGTCATCGAACTCCCCTGCATTGAAAAGCTCTTTTTCTTCTGAGGAACCGTATACTATACAGTCCCTCCACAAAATTCCATCTGTGTCTTCCCAGTGAATTTCCAACGTCGACATACCTTCCATTGGTATGTCTTGAAGGGATTTCCAGACGAGTCCCCGAAGCGACTCTGCCTCATTTCGAAGCTGCTCTGCAGCAGCTTCTTCCTGTCGGATCTTTCTTCCGACTCTTCCCGGGATAAGAAATTCCCAAAAACTTGGCTCTCGTTTGGCAATTTCTGCTCGAGAGAAGTAATACGGCACTAACGGCTTGAGAGATTTGGGCTTTCCTGAGTAAAAAACGACCGTATCTGGCAGAGCAATAACTCTACCACCATTACAATCCTTGAACCAGAAGATATTTGTCCTATCTTGATTTTCGGCATAGCCGAGTCTTGTCAACTCGGCTTCAACCTCTCTGTGAAGTTGATCTAGGATGTTCTTCCCCATCCGGCCAATCATCTGAGTCATGATATCAGCGCCTTTCTCCCCATTTTTAGGGATAGTTGTAGCTTTTTTGTAATGAACACAGAGCCGAAGCTCTTTCAAATACTCCATTTTGGAATACTTAAAAGAGCTCCTCAGCCTCGCTGTTTAGGCGGGCTGAGGAGGATGTACTTAAACCTACTTGCGGAGATGTCGGGCAATCACATCAACAACTTGCTCAACGCTGAGAGTCGAGCTGACTCCTTGGGGCGAACCCCCAATTGTGGGGCTTCCACCCCAGCCTGGCTCAAGCTCAGCAAGCTCAGCAAGTGCCGCACGAAGATCCAGATATTCAGTTGTAAACTGACATACCGTGAACTTGGCATGTGGCTCGCCGCCGCCGAACCGAAACTCCGGGTTGAGCGCAACGACCACTGGGGCCGATGCATATCCAACAAGCGTTGCCGCTCGATGGGCCGACTTTACGATCGCGATACCAGTTGCCTCGGTGTGATGCTCGATCGAACCGTCCTCGAGCGCCCGGATCATGTCCATGCGCTCGCGCTCAACCTGGGTGCGGTAGCTCTCCGGCTCATTGCCGGTGAGGAGCCACTTCTCCATGGTGGCGACGCGATCGGCCACGGGAACCCGAAAATCTGTCACCGCTGCGGCAATCGCCGCAAGCGGACGCGACGACTCCGCACTCGCACCACTTTCCGGCCACCGGTTATCCGAGGTCGGCAGCGGGCGCGGGCCGGGGTAACCGCCTCTCGCGAAGCGGTCCGCCTCGGCTACGAGGCTGATGCGCTCGAGCAACGGTCCAGTCGGCTGCCAGCCGTTAGGATCAACTCCGGCAAGGAGCTCACCTGTTCCAGCTGCCAAAATGGCAGAATCACGAGCAGCAGCCCTCATCCTGAGAACTGCCATTGCACCAACGGAATCCAAATCAGCTCGGATGGTCGCCAAAACGGCGCCATCTTGAGGCACTGTAATGCTCATGACAGCCTCAATCGCTGTCAAATGGGCATTTCCTGCCAGATGCTGTGGGTCGATATTCCCAAGGCTGCACCGCGCGGCCAAAGCCGGCACGGTTACCTCGATGCCGAGGACTTGTCCGCCGTCAAAAACGGCGTTGTTAGCCTCGATAGCGGCCGGAATCGGCCGCGGGTCCAACAAAGCAAACTTAAGCATTTCTTTCTCCTTGTAGGTTATGTAAAGTACACAGAGCTTTCGCTCCTTTCAATTCCCAATCAGTGTTGAAAACAAAAAAGAACACCTCCTTGCAATTTCACATCTATCTATGTAAACGTTCACTCTTTCGTTTCGTTTTTTGCTCTTACTCTTTTTCAATCGTTTATTAAATTCTTGTCTTATAGTATATCACTCTTTCTTTTATTTGTCAAGTACTTGTGACAAGCATCATATACATATATAGTGGATGATATGAATATAATTCTACCATGGTATGTATCTGTTATCAAGCCTATAGTTATTACCAACCCAATGGGCCATACTATGTTTGTCACCTATTATGGACAAACTCCTTGTAATTACTCCCGCCATCTATCATACTCTTCACTATATGTCCCTCCCCTTTTTGGAAATATTTGGCTTAACGAAAAAAGAGTCCCTCCTCTATGAGCTTTTATTGGATAATGGAGAGTTGCCCATCGGAAAACTTATTACGCTTTCTAAATTGAAAAGAGCAACGGTCTATAAAGCACTGTATGCGTTGGAAACAAAAAGTCTCATCAGCAAAAGAGATTTCCAAAAGAAACTCCATGTAAAACCACAATCCCCCTCTATGCTTACAGACCTTGCAGAAAGCAACATAAAACGTGCTGAGAGAGCGCGTTTTGATCTGGTATCGATGCTTCCTCAACTTACACAGGCATATATAGCCTCTGTTGAGAAACCCGTCGTCACGATATATCAAGGCGTTGAGGGGCTTAAAAAGATCTATGAAGATACGCTTGCTGTTGGGAAACCGATATATGCTGCACTTTCGACGGAAAATGTTGAGCCTGAACTTTTTAAATGGGTTACAACGGTGTACACGCGCAAAAGAATAGCGGCAAAGATTCCTGTTAAGGTTATTGTCGCATCAGGGGGATGGGCTGAAGAATATGTCAGCAGAAACAAAAAAGAGCTTCGTGAGACGTTTCTTGTATCGAAAGAGTTGTACCCATTTCAACATGAGATAGATATTTATGGGGATAAGGTGGCGTTTATTGATTTCAAAAAGGGTGGTTCGCTTATTGGGGTTGTGATTCATCACCCCTTAATAGCTCAAACAACATCTGCTCTATGGTCTTTGGCTCTTGCTGGCGCATTAAAGGTGTAGGACCTTCTTGTTTTACAGCTCGAATATACACTGTTTGATCACCATCGTAGGAGGGGCCATGCAAATCTGAGGTTGTGACGACCTCTGCATCGAATCCGCACATCCTCAGTTGACTGAGCAATGCTTGAATTTGAGGAACATAGCGCGTGTAGAAATTCTCACCGTCTGGGCTATCAACAACATAGTCTACCGGGGTTGCCCATGCCTTAAAACTTACGCCACGAGTGCTTTCATCAATCATAAGATTCATCAGTACCGTTGCGATCGAATCTCTGTTTGACTTGATTTTTCCTCTTTCTGGATTGGGCGTATCAAATAACCATACGCCACCATTTTTTAGAACGGTATGGACATTGTGCATAAGTCGTATAAATTCAGATGGGCCATCAACATGGTTGACCGTTCTGCCAAGTGAATAAAGTGCAGATATAGATTGGGGCTCTAAGACATCTCCAATTTCTAAGAAACTACCTTGTCTATATTCCACGTTATCCAGATTTAGTGCTTCTCCAGCTTTTTGTGCTTGCTCAATACTGGGCACGTGAATATCGACTCCGAGTATATGCGTACCGGCTTGAATAGCCCCAGGCGTTTGTGCAAGCGCATGCATCAATCGCCCTGTTCCACAGCCTAAATCAACGATTGTCCCATCCTCTACTTCTTGCGCAAGCTCACTAATAAGACGTACGTCTGTTTTTTCTGTTGATGTATATCCTTCATAATTACTCATGTCAACTGCCTTGTATACATCTGAAAGCAACGCATGAAATGGACGCGGGTCATTTTCCTTAAACCCAATTAAGAGTTTGCCAAATTGCTCTAATCGATCTCGTAGTGGCGAATCGGGAGTACGCACAATTGACTCACGAATAATGCTCAGAAAATCGGCATAATGAGCGGCAAGTGAGGGAAATGCACGTATAAATGTGATCATACTCTTCTTATCAACTGTACATAATGCCTCGATCAGAGGCTGAAAATGGAACGGAAACACTGATAACTCATCCAACAAGGTTTGTGCAAAGTCATCTATGGATGTTTGAGGGAAATTTGGACTATCCTCATTATTGCCTTCTGCATCCGCGGATGGCACATAGAAAAATGCCTCAGGTTGATAAAATTCATCATCCTCATATCTTTCTGCATCATCAGCATCACGCTGAAAAACAAATGCTTCGGGGTTATCCACATGTTCACATATGGCCATTATCATGGCTGAGTAGCCAGCAATCTGTGTTGCGTGATCTCGATTATTTGCAACATGGTCGCCCATCGCCGCGCTCATCTCTAGGGCATCCTCACCGAATCCATATTGGCTCACCATAGAAACAAGGCGACGAAAGAGTGTTGGCTGCATATTCAAAGGCGCTTTATCTATCGCATCAAAAATCATTCCTCTGATCGTATCGGAGTAGCTATATTCCTCTAATGACCTGATTCTGGCATCGGCCCAAGCAGCTCGTTCTTCTTCATCCATTTTCAATTTGAACTCAGATCCATGTGACGTTTCCCCTTGTGAGCTAAATATATCAAAATGCGCAGTACGTGCTTGGGAATCACGATATACCTGAAGACTGTCACGAACGTACGTCTCCATGATAAAATTTGCATACTCTTGCTGAAATTGCGGAGACGCTTCTTGTGAAATTTTATTGTCGCTGTGCTGGTCAATCGGATCCATATAAGACTCGAGCCTATTAAAGACTTCTTTTAAACCCTGTCCGCCATAATCCGCTTCATTCATACCTTATCCGATTAACTTTTGAAGAATTGTAAAAACACGCCCACCCCACACAACCATAATCACCGTCCCAACAATCAAAAATGGACCAAATGCAATACTGCTTTTGAGCTTTTTGTTGCCACTTAGTAAGGCTATCGTGCCATATATTCCTCCTATCATAAAACTTATGTAGAGAGCCAAAAATCCATAAACTGGTCCTAATAGTAGCCCCATAGGAAACGCAAATTTTACATCTCCAAATCCCATTCCCCTACCTCGTGTTGCTGCATATAAAATATACAAAAGTGCGAAAAGTAAAAGCCCACCTGCCATGTGGATAATGAAGGTTTGAGGACCTTGAGGGATGATCAGGATGCCGGCTGCTAGAGTAAAAACAAGGGTCATGAGGTCTGGAATGATATGATATTTCACGTCCGCGATCACTGTCACAATAAATGAGCTGGCAATTATGTAAAACAACCCGATTTCAAGTCCTGTCCATCCTTTCAGCGTTGCCACTTGCCATACCCCAACAAACACAACCCCTGTCAATATTTCAGAAACTGGATAC
>JAGORW010000094.1 GCA_018062605.1 Candidatus Woesebacteria bacterium
TGAGAATGGAAGGAAAGCAGGAAAGTGCTCAGGTTGTGAAGCCCGCAGTTGTAACCTCTTCGGAAAAAGCTGATCTCACAATCACAAAAGCTCAAGCACAAGAAATTTTGGATAAGCATCTCACAACTAAAAATCTGATTGGCCATTGTTTGGCAGTAGGCGCTACAATGCGTGCTCTTGCCACTCGACTTGGTGGCGATGAAGACTTATGGGAGCTTGTTGGAATGCTCCATGACGCAGACTGGGATGAAACGAGAGAAACTCCAGATCAGCATACTGCAAAAACAATTGAATGGATTAATGAAGCTGGAGAAAACAATCAACAGCTGATTGATGCAATTCTCAGTCATAATCATCATCACAATGGATTTAGACAGCCAGAGTCACCACTCGAATGGGCACTTTATACATGTGATGAATTAACTGGATTTATTGTTGCAGTTGCACTCATCCGCCCAGAGAAAAAGCTTGCACCTGTTGAAGTTAAATCAGTTCTGAAGCGATTCCCGGCAACAGGATTTGCAAAGCCAGTAGACAGAGAGCAGATCAAAATGTGTGAAGAGAAGTTGGGCATTCCACTTGAGGAGTTTGTTGAGATTACATTAAAAGCGATGCAAGGAATTTCAGATGACCTTGGTTTATAACATTACAATCAACATATGCTAGACATTAATTACATTCGAGAAAACAAAGACCAGGTAGCTCAGGCTGCTAAGAATAAAAATCGTCAAGTAGATTTGGATGCGCTTTTGGGGCTTGATGATGAGTGCTCAAAGCTCATTACTCAAATCCAAGATATTCGTCAAAGGAGAAATGTTCTTGCAAAGCAAGGGAATACTCCTGACAATCAAGTTGCTGGAAAGCAGATAAAAGAGGAGCTGCGAGTTTTAGAGCAACAGCTTGTAGAGTCACAAACGAAATATACTGAGCTTCTGCTTGCTGTTCCAAATGTGACTCATCCTGATATGCCAATTGGCAAAGATGATAGTGAAAATGATGTCCTACGAAGACAAGGAACTGTTCGTGAATTCAATTTTAAAGTAAAAGATCATGTTGAACTTGGGGAGGCATTAGACATGATTGATATAAAAAGCGCCACAGAGGTAAGTGGTCCTCGCTTTTATTATCTTAAAAACCAAGCAGTTTTACTTCAAATGGCTTTAATTCAGTTTGTCTTTAATACGCTCACTAATGCAACAATTGTAGAAAAAATTGCTCAATCTGTTGGTAATCCCAATGTGAAACCGTTTGTTCCCATGATCCCGCCTGTACTTATGAAAAAAGAGGTGATGAAAAAAATGGATAGGCTTGATCCTATTGATGACAGGTTTTATCTTGAAAAGGATGAAATGATTCTTGTAGGCAGCGCAGAGCATACGATGGGGCCATACTATATGAACCAAACGTTGGATGAAAAAGAACTTCCTATTCGATTTGTTGGTTATTCAAGTGCGTTTAGACGAGAGGCTGGCTCATATGGAAAAGATACGCGAGGTATTTTGCGTGTACATCAGTTTGATAAATTGGAAATGGAGACATTTTCTATGCCTGAACAAGGTCAACATGAACAAAACTTATTGGTAGGAGTGCAAGAATATATGCTCCAACAGCTTGAGATTCCGTATGAGGTTATGGAAGTATGTACGGGTGATACAGGCAAACCAGATTACAGACAAATTGACATAAACTGTTGGATTCCATCACAAAATACGTACAGAGAGACACATTCAGCAGATTACATGACTGATTATCAGGCGCGTCGTTTGAAAATCAAATTTAAGCAGAAGTCAGGTGAAAAGGGATATGTTCATATGAATGATGCAACGGCTTTCGCTGTTGGAAGGATTCTTATCGCCCTGATGGAAAATCATCAGCAAGAAGATGGATCAATTTCTATTCCTAAAGCGCTTCAACCTCTCGCTGGATTTGATACAATAAAACCTCTATAATGAGCACCACATATGCTTGGACTTTTTAAAAAACTGTTTGATTATAATGAGCGTGAAATAAAACGAATTCGCTCGATTGTTGATTCTGTTGCGGCTCATCAGGACGCCATCTCTTCTCTAAAAGATACCGACTTCCCTAAAGAAACGGAAAAATTAAAAGCTGAAATTGCCTCAGGCAAAAAGACACTGGATGATGTTCTCCCGTATGCATTTGCACTCGTTCGCGAGGCTTCCTTTCGCGTTCTTGGAATGCGACATTTTGACGAACAGCTGATTGCGGGTGTCGTTCTTCATGAAGGAAATATTGCAGAACAGAAGACTGGAGAAGGTAAAACGCTATCAGCAACTGCTCCTTTGTATTTGAACGCTTTAACGGGTCGTGGTGTGCAACTCGTTACCGTCAATGACTATTTAGCTCGACGTGACGCTGGTTGGATGGGGGAAGTGTTTAACTTTTTAGGTGTAACTACCTCTTCAATAATTTCTGATGTGTCGTATCTCTATGATTCTGCATTTATAGATAAAAATAGCTCTGATTGGAGAATGGTTCATTTAAAGCCGGTTTCTCGTAAAGAGGCATATGCAGCCGACATTACGTATGGTATTAACTCTGAATTTGGCTTCGATTATCTTCGTGACAATATGGCAAAAACGCCAGATCAGCGTGTGCAGCGTGAATTTCATTTCGCGATTATTGATGAAGTTGACTCTGTTTTAATTGATGAAGCTCGTACTCCTCACATTATTTCTGCTCCGTATGAGCAGGATGTCACCCGGTATTACGAGTATGCAAAGCTGATTGATCGTCTCGCAGATGGCGATTATACGATTGATGAAAAATTGCGAACTGCCCATATCACAGAACAGGGAATTATGAAAATTGAGGAGTTTTTAGGAGTTGAGAACA
>JAGORW010000095.1 GCA_018062605.1 Candidatus Woesebacteria bacterium
ACAGGCAGATGAGATACTGATGATAGAAAATGGAAAAGTAGTCGAGAGAGGAACGCATGAGACATTAAGCGTTGCATGAGGGACATACCAGAGGATGTTAGAGTTGCAGAGTTGATTTGTTGGTTAAGACGATTATCATAAGATGATATTATCTTGATGAAAAAATCATAATCATTTGAAAGAATGTTCTATGTACGTAATATGTTTAAAGAGTTTGTCGTATATATATATGAAACATGAGTAATACTGCTATTGCATTGTTTGAACAGAAACAAGTTCGTAAAGTTTGGCACGATGGCAGGCGGTTTTTCTCGATTGATGATATCGTGATGATCCTTGTAGACTCTCAAGATATTAGACAATATATTAAAAAAATGAAAAGTAGAGACCCAATGCTTGCTAGCAACCGGGGTACAATTTGTACCCCACTAGAAATGACTGCAAGAGATAACAAACAAAGAAGGGTTCTTTGTGCAGATACTATCTGAATATTACGTATCATCCAAGCAATTCCTTCGCCTAAAGCAGAACCATTTAAGCAATGGCTGGCAAAAGTAGGAAGCGAAAGGATTGACGAGATTAATAACCCCGAACTTGCACAAGACAGAATGAAACAGCTTTTTGAACAAAAAGGGTACTCTAAAGAGCGAATTGATAAAAGATTAAGATGAATTGCTGTAAGGCAAGAGCTGACAGAGGAACGAGAGAAAAGATGAGCGAAGGAGGGTAGAGATTACGCAGTTCTTACTAACGAAATTATGAATGCTGCATTTGGCATGGACGTACAAGCATATAAAATACATAAGTGACTCAAGCAACATAATCTTAGAGATCATATGAACGACTTAGAGTTGATTTTGACTATGCTTGGAGAGGCCACAACTACAAGTCTTCATAGAAAAAGGAATAGTAAGGCTCTTCATAAATTACAACAAGATGCCCAGGATTGAGGTAAGGTCGCCGGCAAAACGAGAAAAGATATTGAAAAGCAACTGTGAGATAAAGTAACATCGCAAGAAAATTACTTATATCTAACAGAAAAAAGAAAAAGATTGAAAGAAGGGCGCAAATAATCCATGAGACGATTCTCGATTTCTAAAGTTGATTTATAGGTTAAAAAAATCTGCCTTACAATAAGACAGATAACTAATTAGCATAACTTATGCCGAATAGCTTTGTGATGCTGAGAGAATGAATAAGATTCATTCCCAGACAGCGAGTTTCGCCACACATAAAGTGAGTTTCTGCCGAACCGTGCATCATCTCTAAGTGTTCAATGATTTCTCGATTGCCGTCATTTAGCGCGCTTGGTACTTCTATTGAAAAATTTCGATCAAGCATGATATTTGCATAATGAGGCTTTATGGCATCAAATCCATTTTGCAGAAGCTCGCACATAAATGCACCGCTCCTTTTGACTCCAAACTGGTCAATGAGGGTAAGTAGCATCCCCTCAGAAAAGTTCTCTCTAAAGTTTATCTGACAAAGGAATGACTCATCCGGTTTCATCACAGAGCTGACATCTTGATGTTGTGCTATGTGTACAAAGCGATGATTGCCAATGAAATCCTTTACCAAACAACATCTCAATATAAGTGCGTTTTTCATAGGGCTTTTGTTTTGGTCTACAGAGATTTTATAGTTCACAGGGATTTTATCAATAATAAAAAAAGACCGGCAATATGCCGGGCTTTAAAATATAGATCAATGTGGTTAGCGGGAGTTGATTTCATCCATAATCTCTTTCATGCGTATGTAATCTTCCCTTTCTTCTGCTTGTTTGAATAATTTATTAAGCTCATCTGCGTTACATGCTTGCAACTTCTTTTCTGAAAGTTTTTCCACTCTTTTTGTAGCCCATCCTCCTACTTCCATGATGTGAGACTTTATGTCGTTCCACCTAGATAAGGCTGCTTGTGCTTCGTCTTTAGTGATCTCTGTATTGTCTTCAATTCTTTGAGCGTAGTCAATATTACAATAGTCTACTATCTCTTGTAATGCTTCCAGGTCTGAAGACTTTTGAATCTTCTCAATAAAAAGCTGCTTTGTCTGATAATATTGAGAAGAAAGATCGCTGTTTGTAAGCAGAGCGTCAAAATGAGTGAAAAGCTCATCTAGATTGTATCTGTTTATCCAGTCTATATCGTCTTTTTGTTTTTCCAGCTCTACTTTGCAGGAGAGCCATACTTCTTTATCCAGTGTGAGGGCTTCCTTTTCGGAGCAGGTGTCAAACGCAAACTTCACCTCCGAAAAATCAACACTCAAGGATCCCTGTTCGTCTTTTTCAACAGGTATAATATACCCGCTGAGGTCTACTTTGCTTGTCACAAACTGCGCAAACTTGTAAAGATAGAGATCTCCTGTGGAAGCGACCATAATACTATTTCTTGCTATAAATACTATTTGATTCGCGCCAAGGTTGTCGATGGTGTTGAGCACCAGTATTTTCCCTTTAATTTTTAGCATAGCATATCTTTTTTCGTGAACAATTTTATTAGCCCCGATAGTTTAATCAATGAAATACATAATGTCAATAACAATAAGAAGGCTCTTTACCATTGTTATCCGAGCTGAAAAGGATATAGTTCCAAACAATATTTACTCTTGTCTGGAGCTATGAAACTCACCAAATCCCTTTTCGTCGAATTTACTACGAACCCGCACATCGCGTGGTGGCATCTGCATGATCCTAAGGGAGTCTATGAAAAGATAAATGAGAAACTCTACGGGGAGATGGACGGATTGGCGGTAG
>JAGORW010000096.1 GCA_018062605.1 Candidatus Woesebacteria bacterium
GAACTTTCATGCCATTGAGTATTAGAGCTGGTACTGTGCTTATCATCCCCTGAAGAATATCGATGAATTATGAAGAAAAGATTAACGGTCACGCTCGAGCACCAAGTTACCTAACAATCAGTCTCCTCTGAGCATTCGTTGAATAACCGTCTCAATAATGAGAGCGACAGGAACGGCTAAAATAGCGCCGAGAATTCCTCCTAACGTACCACCAATTGACAGAGCGATCAATGTTGTAATTGGGTGGATCCCTACAGCTTTATTCATAATATACGGAACAATCAAATTGTTCTCGAGCTGCTGGATAATCAAATATAAAATGAGTGTCCCAGTCCCTAAAAACATTGATGTTGAAGCTGCGACAATAAAGGCAGGAATCGCAGAAAGGATTGGCCCAACAATTGGAACAATTTCCAAAACGCCTGCTAAAAATGCGAGTGATAATGCAAAAGGAACATTCAAGGCATACAGACCAATGTATGTCAGTAAACCAATCGAGGTCATCAAAACCAGTTCTCCCCTCAACCAAGCTCCCATGCGAACTTCCGCTTTATCAAGAACCTCAATAACTTTTTTATGCGCTTTATCATCTAAAAAATTCCCTAAAAACGACTCTATAAATTTATCCTCTAAGAGAAAATAAAACGTAAAGAAAAAGATTGAGATAACGAACATTACATTAGAAAATATTCCGGTTAAGACCTTGAGTGCATTTTGGGTTATATTGGGCAAGAACTGGATTGCAGAACTGGCATTTAAATATGGTGTTAAAAATGGGAATGATTTTATAAGCAGACCAGGGAGGTTTTTTGCAAAAACTACACTTTCTGAAATAATCGGCGGAATCAAAAATCCAAAAAGAAATAAAACTGTCAATAAGGTTGTTATGACAACAAGAAATGCAGAGAGTGGGCGTGGTAATTTATACTTCACTAAGCGTGCTACAACTGGCTTTAATGCGCTCATGAATATAAATGCCAATAAAAGCGAGTAAATGAGCTCTCGAATAATCCATACAAATTTCAAACTAAGGAGAAAAAGGACTGTGAAGACAACAGTTTTGTATGAAATTTCGATGCGCTGTGTCATGTATCTGTATTATACCACCTTCGAGCAAGCGTGCACGCAATAACTTTTTCGACTCCGTTTCTTTTAAAGAGAGTGGCAATCTCTCGAATTGTTGCACCAGTCGTCCAAACATCATCAACAACAATCACAGTTTTGGGCAATTGAGCGGCATCTCTCAACATAAAAGCACCTTTTACATTTTGCTGTCTGTCTTTGCGGGACAAGCTCGCTTGTGGGACGGTCTCCATTGTTTTGAACAGTCGGTTAGTGATAACAGGTAATCCTGTATTTTTCGATAAAATGCTGGCAATGCTTTCAGTTTGGTTAAATCCACGTTGTCTCTTTTTATTCGAATGCATTGGAACAGGATAAATTGCACATTGCCCACGAATCCTCACTTCCAACGGTACATTGTTAACAACATTTTCAGACACAAGTATTTCACTCACATCAATCAAAACCTGTTTATAGGCTCCATATTTAGCAACGGTAATAAGCTTTTTGAAGAGCCCTTTATACTCTGTTGCGCAAACAAGCATATCAACATCCTTGCTTTTGGGGAACGTTTCAGATGAAGGACGACATTCACAAGCAAGACATTGCAGACACGCATACGAACCAATTTTTCCACAGCCAAAACACAATCGAGGGAACAAAAGGTCAATACATTTTTGGACAAGTAACATCCTGATAGGTATACAGGAAGATTATGAAAACATTATGAAAGCAGATCTGGCCGTCTTTCGAGCGTAATATCATACGCCTTCTGGATCTGCCATTTTCTGATTTTCGAATGATCACCAGATGTGAGGATATCCGGGACGCGTTTTCCTTCAAATTCTTGCGGGCGAGTATAGTGTGGATATTCAAGGAGACGCACATGGGTTTTACCTGCTTTTTTGAGAGCTTCAAGCCCCTGGGTCAACCCAACTACCCCTACAATTTCATCCACTGACACTTCGGAGAAGCTTTCTTCATCAGTTGCTTGTTCTTTCTTTAATACACCTGGAAGGAGCCGTACAACAGAGTCAATCATGATACAAAGTGGAAGTTCTCCACCAGTCAAAACATAATCTCCAATAGAGATTTCTTCATCAATATAATCCGAAATTCTTTCATCGATAGCTTCATAGTGGCCCGCAATAAGAATTAAATGGGGCTTTGTAGCAAGGCTTTCTGCTATTTCCTGGCTGAATTTTTTTCCACGAGCCGATGTTAAAACTACATGGGCTTTTTCTGTGCTTGTAACAAGAGAAGTAAGTGCTTTGACTATTGGCTCAATCCGTAACACCATTCCCGCAGCACCTCCGAAAGGGCGATCGTCGACTGTTCCATGATCATCAATAGCATAATCTCGCAGATTAACATACTCAATCTCAACCAAACCTTTTTCCTGAGCACGTTTGACAATACTCACATTGCTGACAGTCTCAACGACCTCAGGAAAGAGCGATAGGACAGTTATTTTCATATTCATAGTATACTATATCTCGTGAAACAGCTTGCTCTATCAGTCATACATGGATACAAGAAAATCGAACCAATTCGACAATTCTTTATGAGCACATTTATTGGGCAGGGGAAATTTGAATGTATGTTTCAACCAAC
>JAGORW010000029.1:0-8246 GCA_018062605.1 Candidatus Woesebacteria bacterium
TTCACCGGCCGTCGCGTATACTAGTGGCGTTACCCATTCATCAATCTTGTATGAGTGTTCATAAAATTCTTAAAACGAAAGGAATTATTAAAGTCGAACCACATGACTCGCATGCATCTGCCTTGATGAAACTTTCCTCTTCTCATGATGCCGCATTCGTTTTTGATAAGGATGAATTGTTAGGTTTAATCAATCCATATCACTCCTTAATCAAAAAATCTCTTCCTTCAAATGTGAAGCTTAAAAACAGCATGGTTCATCCGCCAAAGATTTCTATGCAGACATCTCTGGATAAAATTATGCATTTGATGAGCGAGTCAAAAATTCATTATTTGCCTGTTTTTGACGGGGCAAATTTTAAAGGAATTGTGACAGCTCGACGGCTTTTGGATCATATTCTGACTGATGAGAAGCTTAAAATGCCGATCGGTACCTATCTGAAAGAGAGAAAATTGCATACTTTACAGGACACTGAATTTGTTTCCAAAGCGATGACACATTTTAGAGAGAACAAGGTATCTAAACTTGTTGTGGTTGATGATAAAGGCCTTTTGAGTGGAGTTCTGGCTTATTATGATGTGATCAAGCATCTTTCGGAGCCACGTGATAGACAAAATATCCTCTCACGAAAGGGAGAAAAAAATCCACTTTTGCAAAAACCTATTCGAAATTTCTTTAAAAAAGATGTTCTGGTTTTATCGAAAACTCATACTTTAGCTGATGCAGTAAAGCTTATATTGGAGAAGTCTATCGGGAGCGTTGTGATCACTGAGAAAAATCGACCAATTGGCATCATTACAACAAAAGACATTTTTTCAGCATATTTGGATAAGCCACGTACTGGCATTGCACAGCTTCACAGCAAAGGTTTGTCAACGGCGAGTAAGTATATGGCAGAAGCATTTACGCAAACTATGGATAGAATTCTTCGCAGATCAAAGGATGTAGAAAAGGCTGATATTACGATTATTGCGAAGAAAGATGGCGCTTTATATGAAGCAGATGTAGCTGTTTCTCAAAAGGGGAAACGTCCATTTGCACTTAAAGTTGAAAGCCGTCGTCTCACGGATTTACTCAGTGAAGTAGGAAAGAAAGCTCGCAGACTCCTGCGAAGAAAATAGCATGGAGAAGGGGATTTTGGCAATCTACAAGCCCCGTGGCATTACATCGTATGATGTCATTCGAGTACTCAAGCGGATATTTCCTGGGGAAAAAATCGGTCATGGAGGTACTCTGGATCCACTTGCAGAAGGCGTCTTAGTTGTGGCTGTTGGTCGCGATGCAACAAAGCAATTGCACACGGTTCTCAATGGGACTGAAAAAGAATACGAAACTACTATTGAGTTGGGAAAAGTGTCTGAAACAGATGATGCTGAAGGACCTATACATCAATATCTAAAGGCCAGAGTCGAAAACCCAGACCTTTTGGAAATCACCACAGCTCTTCTATCCTTTACTGGAGATATAGACCAAGTACCGCCTCAATATTCTGCAGTAAAAGTCCAGGGGAAAACAGCATACAAACGCGCTCGAGAAGGGGAGAAGACCACTCTTGCTCCAAAAAAAGTCCATATTTCTTCAATCGATGTTCTTTCATATACATACCCAATGCTGACAATTCGGGTGGTCTGCGGCTCTGGAGTGTACATTCGATCGATCGCTCGAGATCTTGGTGAGACACTTCAAATCGGCGGATATGTCACTAATCTCAAAAGAACGCGAGTAGGGGAATTTACAGCGGAAAAAGCCCAGCATCTTCCTGATAATCAATAAAAACTTACTCTGGAGCCCCAACGCGCTATATCTCACATATGGTACAATAAACATCATGTTACCGGTACTTTTGGATCTAAAAGTCATCAAGATATATACCTTTGGCGTCTTCCTTGTGATCGCATTCTTTTGGGGTCTGTTTTGGTTGTGGCGAAATCTTAAACGCACTTCGTTTAAAGAATCTCAAATATTTGATGGTATATTTATATCACTGATCGGAGGCTTATTGGGAGCACGACTTCTCCATGTTGCGATGCATTTTGATAAATTTGGCCTCGACATTCTTAAATTTATTCTGATCAACGGCTATCCGGGGCTTTCAATGATTGGCTTTTTGGCTGGGGCTCTTTTGACCCTGCTTGCATTTACTCTTATCGTCAACATCGCATTTTTAGAAGTGGCAGCATATCTTGTTCCATCGCTCTTTCTTTCCATTGGTATCGGCAAAATCGGTTCATTTTTTGCTGGTTCCACAGTAGGTTCAGCGACAGATTTTTTCCTGAGCATTCAGTATATTGGGTATCAGGGAACCCGCCATATTACTGCTGTCTATGAGGCGATTATTATGTTTATCGGCTTTATGATTTCACAAAAACTCCTCATGAGCTATAGGCGAGATACCGTCAAAGAGGGCAGTATATTAAGCTTTTTCATCATTATTGTTGGTTTATCTGAGATGATTCTTGACAACTTTAAACACAATCCCGTATACTTGGGGCGATTACCTATCAATGCGATAATTGCAGGAGCATGCGTATTGATATTTGGATTGTTAGAACTGTATAAATATCGGGATTCACTTAAGACTTTATTTAAAAAGAAATAATTATGACAGCAACAAAATTAACACATGAACAACTAGAAACACTCAAGAAAAATCTTTTTGTGGATCGAGATAAAATCCTTAACACAATTGAGGTACTTAAAGCTCAAGACCCATTTAATGATCCTGATCACGTGAATGATAATGCTTCGTTTGACACAGATGTTCGTGAGCAAATGGGGCATGATACGCTTGAGGCAGAAGTGAAGTCACTCAAAAAGAAGCTTCGCTTAGTAGAAAGGGCACTTCGAAAAATGGACAAAGGAACCTATGGTATTGATGAAAAAACTGGCACTCAAATTCCTTATGAGAGACTTCTGATTGTCCCAGAAGCTCAATACACTATCGAAGTGGAAAAAAGACTCGTCAAGTAGCGTCATAGCTAAAATCTGTTAAATCGATTGGAATTGGTATAATTCAGCGCCGGTTAAGCTGCCCAATTCACCACTTCACCTCTTCACCAATTCACCGTTTCACTTCTTCACCATTTTTGCTACCATGATAAGGTATGACAGAGATTGAATTACCCCTGATTTTAAACCTGATGGTTTTTATTGCCGTGCCGTTTTGTGGAGGTCTTTTGGCAAACAAAATGGGGCTGCCGCGGATGATCGGATACATTATTTCTGGAATGATTCTTGGTATTATCATCAAAGGAAACTCTTCTGGATTCTTGCCACTTTTTGCAAATTTCGGGCTAATTTTTCTACTTTTTACGATAGGGTTGGAACTTAACATTGGTACTCTCAAGCGCTTCGGTAAACTCGCAACGCTTCTGGCGCTCTTTCAAGTCGCGATCAGCTGGATCATCTTTTTAGGCATATTGCTACTTTTTGGATTAACATTCATTGAATCTGCCATTCTTGGCTTTGCATGTGCACTTTCATCCACAGCAGTTGTTTCAAAATTCATCCAGGAGAAAGGGGAAGAGAGCTCGCTGATGGGATCACTTACAATGGGAATTCTTATTTTGCAGGATGTGATTGTGATTCCTTTTATGATTTTGTTTCAGTCAGTTGGGAAAAGTACAGGCGCAAGTTCAGTCTTTTTTGACTTGGTGTTTTCGTTGGCAAAAGCTGGTCTTGTTTTGGTAGTGATGTACGTGTTGGCGCAACGGGTCATTCCAATCTTACTTTCGAAAGTTGCATTGATTTCACGTGAGCTTCTCAATCTTTTTACTATTTTAATAATCATGTCCACAGTGGCGCTCTTTTCGTTCCTGGGAGTGTCCCCAGCAATTGCAGCATTTATAGCAGGTGTGTTGATAGGGGGGACGCTCGAACATTATCAAATTTTTTCCCAAATTCGACCGCTTCGCGACATATTTACCATTTTATTTTTTGTCTTTTTGGGCGCAACTATCGATCTTTCTCACACATTCTATATTTTGCCTAAAGCCCTCGCTTTTGCGCTTTTCATCATCTTTATTAAATTCTTTGTTCTCTTTGTTCTTTTTGTCTATTTTAGATTCCATACAAAAACTGCATTCTCCAGCGGCATCTTACTTGCCCAGGTTGGAGAGTTTGCCTTTATTGTGATGCATCAAGCTCAATCAGCCAACATAGTGAGCGCGGAAACGTACACTTTTGCAATTGCCTCAACTTTGTTGACACTTTCTATTTCACCCATTCTCATGGAACGGAAGGACGTTCTATATAAAAAGGGTCGCAAGTTCATCACAAACCATTTTAAAGCCCTCGATACCTATATGCTCTACAGAATTGAACGTGAGCCTGCGCATATTGATGCCTTGTCAATTAAAGACCATGTGGTTATTTGTGGCTATGGGAGAGTAGGGGGCTATATTGGTAGGGCTTTAACGCTTGCCAAAATCCCATTTATAGCTATCGACTACAACTATCGAGTGGTTGATGACCAACGCAAAAAGGATGTCAATATCATATATGGAGATCCAACTGACATCGATATTCTTGACTTTGCGCAAGTTGAATATGCATCTGCACTCGTTGCAGCTGTTCCTGATGTTTTTTCGCAGGAAATGATTATTCTGAATGCAAAGATACTCAATCCAAAAGTGACGATATTTACGCGTGTTGGTAGCCAAAATACCCAAAAAAGACTGAAAGATTTAGGGGCAGAAATCGTTGTCCAGCCAGAATTTGAGGCTGCACTGTCAATTATTAAACGAGTATTCTCAGGGTACAATGTTCCCCAACAAGATACTGTCGGCAAAATCAAACGGTTAAAACTTGAACACGGCATGGAGTAACAACGACACTTATGGCACGCATCTTGAAGCAACAATCAAAAGTTAAGAGAAATGCGCTGTATGTATTCATTTGGCTCTTAGGAATGTACATCGTTTTTGTTGCTTTTAGGACGTTGCGACAATCAATTCTTCTTGATTCTTTAGATAGGGTAAATGTGGTGTATTACGGTGAAAATGTCGAGTTGTTTTCATTCGGTATTAAGGATGATGTTAACTATATTGTGAGTTTTTCACATGTAGATAAGGTGTCGGTTCCAGGAGGATATGGTCGATACAACGTTGGGGCTTTAGGAAAGCTTGCACAGATTGAAAAAGATCACCCATTGATAGGTCGCACGTTTTCATCAATGGTTTCAGCCCATGTTGACTATTATGTGATGCCTCAAAACCCAGACGTGTACGATGGAAAGGGAACCGATGATCCTCAATTTGAACAGGGTCAACTGATTTCCCAGTTGTTTTCTTCATCTTATTCTACGAATGCCAATTTTTTTGACAAACTCTATATTTCATATTTGATGTCAAAACATAGACAAAACGATTTTGCTCCGCTGAGAAGCATATCTGAAATCGTATCAGGAAAGGAAGAAAACTTTTCGGAGCGTAGGTTTCTTAAAAAATATAAAGGCTTTTTCTATCATCAATCGCTCAGAGAAGAAGGCGAACAAGTGAAGGTGTTGTATGATTCTTATTCATCTGCTGTGACGCTCTCACGTGTGATTGAAGGTCAGGGAATTCGTGTGGCAGATCTTACAGAGTCTGACGTTGCCAAGCAGGTTGTTGGATGCCGAGTTGAGTATCGTGACAATGATCGTTCAAAAACGGTGCACTATCTTCAACGAACATTCGGGTGTACTGTGCAACAAGGTACGACAGAAGGGGCAGATATTACCTTAACAGTGGGTGCGGGGCTTGCAGAACGGTGGAAGTGAGTGTGGGCTCTCAAGGATGAAGTTATTCTTCGTCGTCGTCATCATCGTCATCTTCTTCCAGTTCAGAAAGGAAGTCATCGTCATCTTCATCATCAATCTCGCTGGCAAGTTTGTCGATGTCATCTACCGCATCTTCTTCAAATTCATCGTCTGTCAGCTCAATAACCTCAACTGATTCTTCATCATCATCTTGCTTACCGATAATGCGCTTCATATCA
This sequence comes from Candidatus Woesebacteria bacterium, assembly GCA_018062605.1. Classification (GTDB taxonomy): domain Bacteria; phylum Patescibacteriota; class Microgenomatia; order UBA1406; family HO2-37-13b; genus 2-02-FULL-43-11-A. Next base: position 5,977 of record JAGORW010000029.1, read on the forward strand.
TCTTGAATATTGTCTGGAAATGATATGAAATTTTTGACTTTCGAGCCTTTTTTGAGTTCTCGGACAAATATCTCAATATTGCTCTTCGTTGCTTCTTTAATAATGACTTCATATTCTGAGCTTGACTCCAAGAAGAAAAGGAGGCGTTTTGAAATATCGTCTGGAAGGCAGCCCACATAGTCTTCTTTCTTGTTGCGGATTTCGAGTCTGCGCTTTTTATTTTTGAGGAAGACTCGCTCGCCAATTTTAAGACCGGCAACGACGTCTGCCTGCCCTAAATTCAATAAGGCAATCGTGCGAGTTTTACCTTTGATATTCATAAAGATTTCTGGATTCATTACAAAATCATTTTTATCTACTGTCGCATGAGAGTTACCCTTTTTAGAGAGAATATCAAGCTTATCGAGATTATTTCGAGCGATGATATTGATAGCATCAACCTCTAGCGCTTTCTTGTAGTAATTTTTTGCTTGAGAAAGGTCACCAAATTGCATATAGGCGAATCCAAGGCCTAAAAATGCATCGATGTTGTTTGGAGAGATTTCAAGAATCTTTTTATGAAGCTCAATGGCTTTTTGCCAATTATGGTCAAGGGCTGCATCAACAGCTTGATTGTGAAGATTTTGAATTTTAATTTCCATAGAGCATCTAAAATTATAGAGCCATCCGCATTTCAGATGCCTCTTAGATTCTGTAGTATAATGAGGTGTTATACTTTTGTCAACAAAATAAATGTCTGGACACTCAAAATGGGCAAATATCAAACGCAAGAAAGGCATTAACGATGCAGTTAGGAGCAATGCGTTTACAAAAATGGCCCGTCTGATCACCTCTGCAGTGTCAGAGGGAGGTGGCATGCCAGATCCTGCTCACAATTTCAAACTTCGCTTAGCCATGGATAGAGCCCGGGCTGTGAACATGCCAAAGGATACGATTCAGCGAGCAATGGACAAAGGAAGCGGAGCGAATGCCGTTAAGATGAAGGAATTGGTGTATGAAGGCTTCGGGCCGGGAAATTCTGCGCTTATAATTACCGCTCTCACTGATAATCCAAATCGTACAGTTCCCGATGTAAAACTCGCACTTGATAGAAATGGCGGTAAGATAGCAAGTCCCAACGCTGTTTCATACTTGTTCCAGCATTGTGGTGTTTTGGAGATTGCGCACTCAAACATTTCAGAAGAAGAGGCATTTCGAGTCTTTGATCAGCTTGAGGGAATAGACTTTGAAGATTCTGAGGAGTCCTATATTATGTATATTCCATTTGAGAATATCAAAAAAGTCAAAGAAATCTTGGGCTCAATTGACCCTCAAACATTGGATGTGTATTATTTGCCACTGAATCCTATAGCTGTTGACTCGGGTGTGATGACAAAAATTGAACAATTAACAGAGAAACTTGAAGATTTAGATGATGTTCAAGGTGTTTATTCGAATGCAATTGAAGCATAATAGATATATATGAAAATGTTAGATAGGTTATACGTTTGGAGTGTTAAGACGTTCTCCCACATAGGGAAGAGGCAAAGGTTTATTATCTCAACACTACTGTTGACGATTCTATATGCTGTTTCCACACTTTTCAGCTTTGAAGAGATTTATTTCTTTGTACCCTTGATAGTACTGGCCGTATATATATGTACAGCCTTTTCCATTTTAGAAGGCCTGAGCAAGCACGAGTGGCTGATGCTTTTTATTCATCCCGTCTATTTTGCTGTTGTGTGGTATTTGTTTTACTTTTTTGTCCCACAGCGATGGTTAACACGTTTGCCATTTTTAGTCTTATATTTCGTCTCAACATATGCCATTTTATTGTCACAGAACATCTTTAATGTTGGCGTGTCAAAAAGCTTGCAGCTTTTTAGAGCAGCGTTTTCTGTGAACTACCTTTTTTTAACCATCGGAGCATTTTTAAGCACAAGCTTGATTATCTCATTGAGATTAAACTTTCTATTTAATGGATTATTGGTCTTTGCAGCAATGTATCCACTCGTTTTACACATGTTATGGTCAGTTGAGCCAAAGGATTACATTTCTCGCCAAGTACTTTCATACGCTTTCATTATTAGCGCTGTAATAGGGGAAGCAGGGTTGATTTTGTCCTTTATGCCGACCAATCAGTCTATTTTTGCCCTGGTATTGACCTGTTTATTCTATAGTTTGACGGGAACGTTCCAGATCTACCTTCAAAATGCTCTGTTTAAAGAGAGGATCCGCGAGTTCATTTTCGTGGCTATTTTTGCTCTTTCAGCCTTGTTTTTGACTATAAA
>JAGORW010000029.1:8346-9578 GCA_018062605.1 Candidatus Woesebacteria bacterium
TGGTGAACTAGTTAACTTGTAACTTGTTATCTGGCAAGTGGTTCTACTGATTTATACCGATCTGAACTAAGTTATACTTGTTTCAACGCCTTCTAGCCTCGATCTAGCCTCATTTTTTAGTTCCATAGTAGGGAAGTGACCGCTTTTTGTAAAAGATGTCCTTTTTAGTGGAATTGGTGGTTTTTACACAATAAAAACACCTTAACAGACGGCATGATGTATAGCAAAATAAATGTATAATTACGCTCGATTTTATAAGAATGATGGGGTAATGGGGAAGAGAGGAGAGTAGTGAAACTCACTAACGTGCGTTTTATGACGATAAAACTATAGGACGTCGTGTCCTATAGTAAAAAATGCTATAAGATACACGTACGTACGAGATTTGGAATTAAATCGGCATTTTCTTATAGTTCAGCCCTAAGTTAGTGATCAAACTGTATCAATGTGGCACATACTCCAAGGTAGTATACTCTCGCAGAGGTGTCTCTTTCTTTTGGCAGCCATGTGGATAAGTGCTAGAAAGCATTAATAATTAGCCTCAAATGACTGAATTTAGATTATTAGGACGGCCCAATTTGGAAGGAGTGAATGTATAGTGTTTTGGTGAACTTTAGCCTCAAAATTATTGAAAAAGATTGATCTGACGGGCCAAAATGCGTTAAAAAACGACGTCCCAATTGTACTAAAAGTGTGCTGAATGGTCATGTGGAAAAGTCACAGGGATACAAAAAATAAAGGAGTGATACAAATCTACACAAGCATTTATAGATACATATTCTTAGAGTCAGAGCTCTATCTATTCTCCAAACTGTTTATCGGTCCGCAAATAAGAGATCCTAAATATGAGCCATTTTTAGCCTGAGAGTAGAATATATGAGACGTCGTAAATTGTATCTTTTACGACGTTAGGTTCGTTTTGAGGGCGGGGAAGTGGTTTTTTGATAGATTTTTATAAACGTTTTATTTCTTCTGGTTTGTCATAAATCTCCCAATTTGAGCTCAAATTATGTCATATGTCTCCTCTATAATCTCCCGGTCATTTTGTCCCTAAAATCCCCTACTATGGGATATTTAAAAATGGTATTTGGTTGATCTGAAGCGCTTTCTCCTCCACTCCTCTGGCCTCTTATACGATCGGAAGGAGGTTTGTCTAGCCTCACTTTAGCCTCGATCAGGCTCGGTTTTAAGCTGACTAGCCTGGAAATGAGGCTGATACATATTTCTAGCTA
>JAGORW010000097.1 GCA_018062605.1 Candidatus Woesebacteria bacterium
CCTGAGAAAATTGCAGATCTTAAGTCTCTTATGGGTGATCCCTCTGATAATTATAAAGGAGTTAAAGGGATTGGACCAAAAACTGCTCAAGAGTTGATTAAAGAATTTGACTCAATTGAAAACTTGTATGATCATCTGGACGATGTAAAAAATCCTCGCACCAAAATGCTTCTTGAAACGGAAAAGGAGCATGCACTCCTCTCTAAACAACTGGCGAAGCTTATGTCTGATATCCCAGATTTCTCCATAAACCTTGATTCGCTTAAATTTGAAAACTACAAAGAATCACTCAAAGAGTTTTTTATTGATTATGAGTTTAACTCCCTTCATAACCGGTTTTTCTCATCTAGACCAGTCCCAAAAACAGCTCCTGAAGAAGAAAAGACTATCAATAAAGAGAAAAATCAATTAGGATTATTCTAAGATGAAAATTATTTCTGTCCGCGCTATTGAAATTCTGGATTCCCGAGGCAATCCAACTTTGAAGACGTTTGTCACTTTAGACGATGGTACTGTTGGCACTGCTTCTGTGCCTTCCGGAGCTTCAACAGGCACTCATGAGGCATTGGAAATGCGAGATAACAATGACCATTTCTTTGGCACTGGTGTTCAACATGCAGTTCAAAATGTTCAAACAATCATCAATAGCGAGGTAACAGGCATGGATATCAATCACCTTGATAAAATTGATAAGCATATTCTTGAGATTGATGGCACCGATAACAAGAGTGTTCTCGGAGCAAACGCTATTTTATCTGTATCTTTAGCGTGTGCGCGCGCATTTGCTTTTCACCACAAAACACCTCTGTGGGATGCTCTCAATGAATACTACTTCGATACACAACAAACACAATTTCCTCGCTTAATGGTGAATATTATTAATGGCGGTGCTCACGCAAATTGGAATCTGGATATTCAAGAATGCATGATTGTTCCAAAAGATCCCATTCCATCAACATCGATTGAAATTGCTGCCAACATTTTTCATACCCTAAAAAACCTCCTTGTTGAGAAAAATCTGTCTACAGGAGTTGGTGACGAAGGTGGATTTGCGCCACAGCTTGCCACAAACAGCGCAGGATTTGATCTTATTGAAAAAGCAATCATTGATGCAGGATATACGCGAGATATGGTTGATCTTGCCACAGATATTGCTGCCTCAGAGCTGTATAAAGATGGTAACTATGTTCTTCACAAAGATGGATTTTCTCATGATAGAACTTTGTCGAGTGCAGAACTCAGTGAGTACTACACTTCCCTGATTAATCAGTATGGAATTTTATCACTTGAAGATCCTTTCCATGAAGATGATTGGCATGCTTTTTCACAATTTACGAAAAAATATGGCAAAGATAGAATAATTGTCGGAGACGATTTATATGTTACAAATACAAAAAGATTAGAGAAGGGTATTAAGGAGAACGCCACTAATGCAATACTGATCAAAGTAAATCAAATTGGATCACTTTATGAGACCGTTCAAGCAATTAAAATGGCTAAAAAGGCAGGCTGGAAAGTGATTATTTCACATAGATCTGGAGAAACAGAAGACCCATTTATTAGCGACTTGTCTGTAGCATCCGGTGCAGATTTTATTAAGGCCGGTTCAATGTCAAGATCAGAAAGACTCGCAAAATATAATAGACTACTAGAAATAGAGAAAATTGAAATGTAATCTTCTTAGATAGCTTCTAAGACCGTTGTAATAGCATCTGCTAATGACATTCCAAGATTTCCTCCTGCAGCTCTCACATGACCGCCCCCACCAAGCTTTGCTGCGAGTGCGCCAACATCATACGCATCACCATGTGACCGCATAGAAACACGAACCTTGCCAGGTTGCTCTTCTGAGAGGACGACACCAAACTTCGTATCTTTTATCTGAGAAAGATATCTCACCAAAAACACCCGTTTTAGGGGAGACTCTCCATGAGCCTTCCAGATATCATACGGAACATCAATAATGACACATGATTTTTCAGGATAGATTGTGGCACGCTGCAAGGCACTGCCCATAAAAACTAAATCTGGAAGAGGAATATTGTTTAACAATTCGGCCGTTATCTGCGCATAATCTGCCCCCTGTTTCATAAGGTATGCAGCATCTTCATGCACTTCTGGATTTACAGCATATTGGAAAAAACCCGTATCCCCGCAGATGCCAGTTAACAGACATTGCGCAGCCTTTGCATCGACTGAAAGATCAAGTTCTTTGAAAATATGTAGAAGAATTGAGGACGTTGAGGGTTGATTTGACTGCGTAATGTTAATCGTCCCCCAACCTGTATTTGATGAATGATGATCAATAACGAGGGTTGTGAGTTCTGAAGGAATGTTTTCTGCCCCCATGCGATCTGCCTGCGCCATATCAAGCGCCCAATAAATATCAAAATCTTTCCACGGGATGTCTTTTACGGGCAGAATATGAATATTCGCAAACCCATCCAAGAAACTAAACTCATGTGAAACAGCGTCTTGACTATACACCGTTACAGAATGACCCAACGCTTCTAATACATGAGCAAGAGCCAAATTACTTCCAATCGAATCAGGATCTGGATTGATATGAAGAGTTAAAACGCAACGTTTTTTTGACTGAA
>JAGORW010000002.1 GCA_018062605.1 Candidatus Woesebacteria bacterium
GAATATATGATTACGGATTCACCCGAAAATCTATTAGAGAGTACACAGGACTTTCCCAACGATGACAAATTTCGATATGTTTCATATGGATCCTCGCTCGTTTGGAATAAAGCACTTGTAGAAAAGGGATGGGAGGACATGGCCCCATTCAATAATCTGAAGGGTGCTTTGGTTCCTAACATCAATGTTTTTTATGAACGATATTCGTTTGATGCCTATAGAATATTATTGACACGTCGCATGCAAACATCTCTTGCACTTTCTGATAAACTCTATGCTCTAAAAGATCAGAACGAGCAATATGCACGAACATTCGACAATTTCATGGATATGCAATCTGTGAATACGCTTATTGAAGTTAAGGATTCAGTAATCTATACAGACCGGCCTCATGCAGTTCCACGTTTTCATTTCGCTGATAGAACATATGATGTTAAAACGGTGCAAGATATGCTTGAAGTACTCGCCACAGATGAATTTTCGGCGTCTCACTCTGCTTTTGTTGAAAAGAGACTTCCGGTAATTTCGGGGCAATCTAAAGTACTTCTAGTTAAACAATCTGCTCAACATATTGAAGTCAAAGTAGAGGTTCCAGACAAAAGTCTTTTTGTCATGACTGACACGTACTATCCTGGTTGGAACGCCTATGTGGATTCAAAGAAAGCAGAGATTTTCCCAGTAAATATTCATCAGAGAGGTGTCGTGGTGCCCAAAGGTGCTAAAGAGATTCATTTTCGCTATGAGCCAATGCCTTTTTTGTATGGCAAGTATGCAACTCTGTTGGGGTATGTACTTATAAGTCTTCTAATTGGACGGTCCCTTCTTCAAGAATATCGCTCAGTTTCTGCTTCCAAAAAGTAACACCTTTTTGCTGAGTGCATTTTTCGCTGTAGTAGATCATAAAAGTGACAAAGTTTTTGTCTGTATCTGGTTTTTCAATAAGTGGAACAATTTTTTGGCGGGTCAACTCTGCATCCATGCAACGATCCAGATCAATATAATTAGTGGCAATGCGAGTTAGAATATCCTTGTTTTCCGGGTCTAAAATGAGAGCCTGTTGAAGATGTTCAAGTGAATCAACGTAATCCTTCCCATAAATTGAGGCCATCATTGAGCTTCGGATATGTGCCGCCTTGTAATAATCGAGTACATTCGCTTGCATAAGATTGCGATACTTCCCGAGACTTCCAGAGAGCGGATCCTGATAGCTCTGCCAAGATTGTGCATCTAAGCGACGAACTTCAGCATATGAAGGCACATCAGCTTTTTTATAGAGTCTAAAGATGAGTCCCTCAGGAATGAGGGTATATTCTTGCGGAAGATCTCCAATTTGCAGAGTTGTGTAGATTGGAAATTTTTCATAGTTTTTATCGATGAATGTGTGGGCAAACGAGAGATTCTCATTGAACGGGGGTACAAACACATGTGGATAATGCTTTTTCATAGTTTCCTGCATATCCCCTTTCAGTAACTTTGAGAAATGAATTGGTGTTACATCGGTTCGATATCCTAAGCCATACACAACATATTGGGTATTAAATATAGCAATATCGCCATTTAGGAGGACTATTGAATTTTTAGGAAGTGGTTTAAGAATATCTTTCCCAAACTTCTCTGAAGTCGTATCATATTTTAGAATTGAGAGTTTTGGATAGTTGCTGTAGAAATTAAAAAAGATCAGAAGAGCACCAATGATATAGGGAATTTTAGGAAGAAATGATATCAGTGGAGACTTTGTTTTTTGTGTGACAAACTGCTTAATGTAATTTGAGGCTGCCCAAATTCCAACTCCGATAAGAATGCCTAGTATGATGTATGAAGGGAGTAAGAATCTTTCAGCTGTTCCAATGAGGAATGAAGATGTATATAGGTACGATGCATAGAAAAAATAAAATGGTCCAGAAATAAGAAACGCGATTATGAAAAAAATGCCAAGTCTTCTGTGAGTTCTGTAAAGATACACAGCTCCAATGATGAACAAGACGAGCCCGAAAATAGTAAAATCCTGCAGATAATTTTCTAACAGGAACGAAAACTGTAGAATTCGGGATTGAAGTTGATTTCCAATTTGCACACCCGAATTAAATGTCCCGTAATCCGCCCTCGTAATAAGTTTCTTCATATTTTCCAAAGTTGTTGGGTTTGACCAGATCACTGTAGGGATTTTATGTGCAACATACGGAACCCATAGATAAGGTAAAAGTCCTACAATTCCTGACAATGCTATAAAGATGTAATTCTTTGCGGAAAGCTTGTTCCAATATGAGAAAGCAAGGTACAACGATGCGGGAAGCATCAAGATAATTAAATGGTGATGGGAAATCCCCAACCCATATATTAGTGCTGCCATATAAAGATATTTTGAAGAGGGCTTGAAATAAAACAACACACTGATATACAATAGCGTGGTCATCAAAAAAATATGCATCGCGAATACCTCTGGGACTATCCCATAAAGCCATATTAGATAATTTCCTGCAAGAAGGAGTGTTGTGCATACTGCTGCTGCCTGAGAAGTAGTAATGCGAAATACCAGTTTATGAACTATAAACAAAGTTCCAGCAGAAAAAACAGATGACAGAAGCCCAATTCTCCATGCCACAGTGCTTAAGGGCAGATGACCAAAAAAGTATCCAAGCATTGAATACAGTGGATATCCTGGGGGGTGAGCAGCACCGCCGACATAAGCTGCAGTTACTAAATCTCCGGCATCTCCGCCGTAAATACTAATGGATTGGAAGAAGAGGAAGAACAGAAGATATGTCAAAAATACAATCATATTAGCCAGTATTGTATCAAAAAAAAGAGCCCGCAGTTATGCGAGCTCTTTAGTAATTGTTTTGCTATTATGTGCAGTCTGAAACGCTTGTTGATGAGAATACTTCGAAGAATCCATTGTCTACTCCGTCCTCATTAAGCTTTCGAGCATTTGCAACAGATTCAAGCTTTGTGCAAATTCTGTATCGAGCGAGATCGTCGATAATAACTTGGTATGCAACACCACCGGTTGACACAGTTCCATCTGACGATGATACGAATTCAGCAGATCTGTTCAATGGGTCTACAGGAATAGTGTTTGCGTAGTTACAAAGGTCCATGACGTTTGTACCTTGGCTTAACCATCCAGTATTACATGAGTTTTTCACAGTTGCTCCCGCGTCATTGCTTGTTGCTGTGACACCGCCAAAGTCAGGATTATCTCCCATGTATTGCTCAATAACACCTTGCAGTGTTCCAAGTTCTTTGATGCGTCGTGCATCTCTGGACTTCTTCTGAGCCTCAGCTGGGTTAATTGTAACAAGTGCGATTACTGCCAAAATGGCGATAAGGGCAACCACGATCAGGATTTCCACAAGTGTGAAACCTTTTTGTGCAGATTTTAGTCGGTGCAACATAAGCGGTAAATTAAATTTTCTAACAATACATTCAATATAGTCCATTTTGAAATCTAATGTCAAGGGGCAAAAGATCGGTTGAAACTGATTGAAACTTGTTTAAACTAGTTTTAACTTGAAGAAATAAAGAATTATAAAAAATCGAGCCTACCAGTTTCAACCAGTTTTAACTAGTTTCAACTAGAACGAAGATGTTAAGTTAAAGATTGGCGTTATAACCGCAATAACAACAAAACCTACACCTAAACCCAATCCCACCAGCAGCACCGGTTCGATAAGTGTTGTCAGTGCTTTAACTGCAATTTCTGATTCGCTCTCAAAATAGTTTGCCAAGTGGCCAAGTGTCTCATCTAAGTGCCCCGTTTGCTCTCCTACTGTTGTCATTTGTACAAAAATCGCTGGAAAAATGTTTGCACTTTCAAGTGAGGCACCGAGGGTTTCTCCTGTTTCAACGTCATGTTTAATTCGTTTAAAGGCTTCCTGATAGACAATATTTGAGGTGGTTTCCGTAATAATATCCAAAGCCTCAAGAATAGATACGCCTGCAGTAATCAAAATAGCGAGAGTACGTGTTGTATCAACGAGTGCGGAGATTTTAATAATTCTGCTGATTACTGGGGTGTGTAGCGCGATACGGTCCATGGATTTTTTGCCGTAGTGCGATTTCATAAATCTGAAAAGCAGAAAAATCACGAATAACACTGTTCCAATTATGAACGGCCAAAATTTGCTAAAAAAATCGGAAATTACAATTAAAAAGACTGTCATTGCAGGAAGTTGCACATCAAACTGCTTATACACAGTTAAAAGTTGTGGAATAACGAAGGTGATCATCACAAACATAACACCAAGCATGGCCGTAATAATAATTACAGGATATACCATTGCGCCTTTCACCTTATTTTTGAAGGTACGCGCACGTTCTAGATTTTCGGCGAGTTTGCTGAGAATTTCATCAAGTTTTCCAGAAGCCTCACCTGCTTTAACCAACGATATATACAGGTTATTGAAAAGCATAGGATGTTTCTTGAGTGCGTCAGAGAAGTTCATACCGGCCTTAATATCTGCATCAAGCTCTTGAACGAGTTTTGAGAATGCTTGATTTTCGGATTGGCGCTTGAGAATATCAAGTGAATCAATAAGAGTAAGACCCGAATTAAGCATAATAGACATTTGGCGGGTGAAGTCAACGATATGAGTAAATGAAACCTTGCTAAAAAGAGATCCGAAAGATGATGAAACTGGCGCAGCTTTTTGATTAATACTTAAAATAGTGAGGTTGTTTCCTTTTAAATATGACAAAGCTTTATCTTCACCCTCCGCTTCCATAACTCCCGTGACGGTTTTGCCGTCTTTGATTGCTTTGTACGTGAATTCCATATGTTAGGTTATATATTTTCGAATTTGTTGCGGTCGGATAGCATAATTCAGTGCAACTTCTTTAGTGATCTTGCCTTGAGCATAGAGGTTGCTAAGCGCACGTTCCATAGTAATCATTCCCATTTCGGTGGAGGTTTCAAGAATATTTTCGATCATGTGTGTCTTTCCGTCGCGAATGGTTGCTGCAACCGCTGGAGTATTGACTAAAATTTCACATGCGGCAATGCGGCCTGTTCCATCAATGTTTGGAAGAAGTCTTTGTGACACTATAGCTTGTAGTGATGAGGCAAGTTGAATGCGGATTTGATTTTGCTGTTGAGGAGGAAAGACATCAACGATGCGGTCAATGGTTTGAGGTACTGAATTTGTATGGAGCGTTGAGAAAACCAAATGACCAGTTTCGGCAATGGTCATAGCGGCTTGGATCGTTTCATAATCACGCATCTCCCCTACCAACACGACGTCCGGATCTTCACGAAGCGCAGATTTCAAAGCAACTGTCCAACCATGGGTATCTTGATTAAGCTCTCTTTGTGAAATCAAGGATTTTCCAACCGGATAGACGTATTCAATCGGATCTTCGATTGTCAGAATGTGACGTGAATCCGTTTCGTTAATGCGCTGAATAATAGCTGCCAATGATGTTGATTTACCTTCACCAGTGGGCCCGGTTATAAGAACAAAACCTTGACGGATTTTAGTAAATGACTGCATGATGTCTGGAAGAGCCAATTCCTCAATAGATCGAATACCAGATGTGATTAAACGAAAAGCTCCCGCTATAGCTCCCTTTGTGTGATACATATTGACACGGAATCTCATGTCCCCATGTTGGAGTCCAAAGTCGATTTCCTTATTTGCCATCAAATTGCCTTTCTGTTCATCATTCAAGATTGGCAAGAGAGTTTTCTGACTTATCTCAGCATCGATCACAGGATAGGTTTTGAGAACATACAGCTGACCGTTGATCCGAACTGACGGACTATACCCTGGGACAAAATGAATGTCCGATGCGTTTTTCTCAATTGCTATTTTAAAGAGTTCTTCAATGTCCATGGTTCTAGATGAAATTAATTGAAACTGGTTAAAACTAATTGAAACTGGCCAAGTTTAAACTAGTTTACACGAGTTTAAACTAGTTAAGTATGCGCAACTCTCAAGACTTCTTCAATAGTCGTTGTACCATCGAGTGCTTTTAAATAACCGTCTTGGAGCATTGTGATAAGCCCTTCCTGAATAGCAACATCCTGAATTGCCTGAGCGGTTGAGTTCTTCACAACCAAATTTTCAATGCCGCGCGTAATCTTAATAACCTCAAAAATACCCACCCGACCATGGTATCCAGAATCTGCACCGGTTGTGTCATGTGCCTTGTACAGTCTCATTGACCCAGGATCTTGCTTGTATTTTTCTGGGAGCATATCACCTAAAACGTCTTTAATATTTTGTTGTAGTTCTGGGCTTGGGGTATATTCTTGACTTCCTTCAGGTGCAATTTTTCTCACAATACGTTGAGCTACAACTGCATTCAAAACAGATGAAATCAAGAATGGTTCTGCACCTAAGTCAATCAAACGAGGGATAGCTGTAGCGGCGTCATTTGTATGCAGGGTTGAGAAAACCAAATGTCCCGTCAGAGCAGCCTGCATTGCTAGAGATGTCGTTTCGGAATCGCGAATTTCTCCAACGAGAATAATGTTAGGGTCTTGTCTCAAAAAAGAACGAAGTCCTGTAGCAAAGGTGAGGCCAGCTTGCGGATTAATCTGCACTTGATTCACTCCTTTGATTTGATATTCCACTGGATCTTCCAGAGTCACAATATTAACTGCTGGCTTATTGAGCAGATTCAAAATCGAATAGAGCGTTGTGGACTTACCAGATCCGGTAGGCCCTGTAACAAGTACAATTCCGTATGGTTTTTGAATTCCTTCTTCCAAAACCTTCAGTTGAGGGCCGCGCAATCCAAGATCATTCATTGTTGGAATTCCTCCAGATTTTTTGAGCAAACGCATAACGACCTTCTCGCCATTAACAGTTGGGAGTGTTGAGACTCGCAAATCAACTTCTTCTTCGCCCATCTTAAAATTAAAACGGCCGTCCTGTGGGGCACGTTTTTCGTCAATTTTTAGTCCAGAAAGAATTTTTATGCGCGAAACCAACGAATCCTGAATGGACTTTGGCAAGGCGAGTTTTTCTTGAAGCATACCGTCAATTCTGTATCTAACACGGGTGCGGGTTTCTTGTGGCTCAATATGAACGTCAGAGGCTCTTCCTTTCATCGCATATTCCAAAATAGTTTTTACAATTTTTGCAATTGGCGCTTCTTTAATCAGCTCTCCTAAATTCTCGGCTTGCACAGTACGGACTGCTGGCTCAAACTCTTTCAAAGCCTCAGTAATGTTTGGCGAGAGATTTTGCGTGTACACCACGTCAATCGTCTTCTCAATATCTTCTTTGAGACTCAAGACCGGAATCAAGCGCTTTCCTGTTTTCTTTTGTAAGAAGCCAATTGTTTGCACGTCAAACGGATCAGCCATCGCAATTTTCAACGTATTCTCTTTTTCATTGAGCTCAAATGGAATCAACACATATTGTCGAGCCAAAGATTCTGGAACTAATGCAAGTGCTTGAGGGGCAATGGGCATAGAACTTCCCGTAACCCATGGCATATTCAAAATCTCAGCTTTGGTTTTGATTATGTCTTCAGGGGTGACCTCAGAATTTGCCAAAAGATATTCATCAATTGGAAGATTTTTCTGAAGAGAATCGACCTCATATTTTTGAGACTGTTCTGGCGTGACAATTTTCTGCCCCACAAGAATATCAAGAAATTGTTTGGTCGGTAAAGTCATACATTCACTATAGAGAAACGTCTGGTAAAATTCAATATGCTCCCAGTACTTATTGTTTCTACAGATGGCATAATTGATGACTTCCTCACATCATATAAAAAAGAGCATGACATTAAAAATGCGTATGTTCTGGATGTGTCTCCGGAGAAAGGATTTCTCGTAGAGCATTCGTTGGAAGTGCGCAATTTTGTTTCAGAAACGACGTCGATGCATCCCTATATGGTGATTATGCGAAAGTTTGATACAGCTGCCTCGAATATTCAAAATTCATTGTTAAAAACGATCGAGGAAGACTCAGAAAAAGTTCATTTTATCCTTGTAGTGTCGGATCAATCACGCCTCTTGCCTACTATTTTATCTCGAGTCGGCCAAGCTGTTCAAACGATTTCCCCCAAAGAAATAACAGGCGATCTTCTTCAAACCTATAACTGCTCTCTAGGCACAATGACGTACCCAGAGTGGCTTTCAATGACAGCAAAAATCTCAAAATCAGACGCAGTAGCTTTTTTGGATGAAGTAATCATTGAATTAGAAAAAAGGCTCACATCAAAAGAAGGATCAGAGATAAGCGCTGCGCTTCACGAACTTATATTCGTAAGAAAAGGCCTTCGCGATAACAATATGTACTACGAATATGCCCTTGATGCTGCTGGGCATATTCTCGATTCCCACAACCTTCTGTAAAAAGTGCTATCATAAAGTATATGAAGAAACAAAATCAGGCTGGGTTTTCCTATCTTGAAATCATGATGGTACTTCTTATTATTGGTCTGCTTTTGTCAATCAGCGTTGCATCGTACACAAATCTCCATAAAAATAGTCTTGATCAACGAAGAAAAACAGATATTCAAGAAATTCGCTCATCACTTGAACAATATAGAAGTGTGAATGGTGCTTACCCTACTCCAAATCTAACACCAGGTTTGCCATTTGGCACATCCGGCCTTACTGATGGGACAAACACCTATATGCAACAAATTCCTCAAGATCCAGAATACCCAAACAAACAATATCATTATTCTGTCGCAGCTGATGATTACACACTCTCAGGGCAGCTAACCAAACCTGAAGATACTGTCTGCCAAGTTCCAGCTGGAAATGACTTATGTGGTGAAGATGGTTCCAACTACGACTGTAATTATTGCATGGGCTCGTATGGAAAAAAGTAGAGGGTTTACATATTTGGAAATCATTATTGTGATGCTGATTCTTGGCATCATAGCAACCCTTGGTGGATCATCATACATTGGCTATAACTCTCGCAAACAAATTGAAACAGAAACACAAAAGCTTGTTTCATATTTTGATTTAGCTCAAACAAAAACACTCGCGGGAGAGCCTCTGTGTGGCACGTATGCTGGAAATTACATCGTTTCAAGTGCGACGGTTGGTGATGACATATCACTGTCTCTCACACCAAATGGTTGTTCAGCACAAGCTACCTATGTTTTTCCAACAGGCTATTCGCTACCAGAGGGGGATTTTACTCTTACATATAACGCAGAAGGAACTGGTGTAACGGGTGCATCATGCATCTTGCTTCAACATCCAAAAGCGGAACTCTGCGGTAAAGTAACGATTGAGCCTTCGGGAGCATTCTCTGATCAAATTGTACCGTTAAGTACTTGCACATGCCCATGAACATTCGCGCGCACCATTCATTACAAAAAGGCATGACTTTACTGGAGGTCTTAATTTTTGTCACGATGATCACACTGATCTTTATAACAATAGCTTCTGCAACGACCCAATCAATAAAAAAAACAATCTATAATCAGCAGAAGATTATTGCAACGCATTATGCGGAGGAGGCTCAAGAATGGATGCGAGGTGAAAAGGAATCAGATTGGGCAATCTTTAGTGCTCGTTCTGATGAAACATATTGTTTAAATGCTGGCATCACCGCATGCAATGCAGCTGGATCATGCTGGGATAGTCGAGCCGCCTGTGGGGCAACCGACTATTCACTCGGTGGAAAGTACAAACGCTCTTCAGTCCTTACAACAAATGGATCACGGATTGATGTCATAACAACTGTTGAGTGGGTAGATGGATCAAATACCTACTCAGTACCAATTAACACAACATTTTCACGATGGGAATAAAAAAGAAAAAAAACGGCTTTACTTTGTTGGAGCTGATATTAGTTTTGGCAATCTTAGGAATTATCGTTCCCGCTGGATTTAGCATGTTTATTGCAAGCATGCGCGCCCAGTTAAAGGTAACTCTTTTGCAGGAAGTGAAAAGAAATGGTGATACATCTTTGAATGTTATGGAAAGCTTAATTAAATCGCGCACCGTTAGCTTGCAACAACTGGATGGTACATCGATTTGTAATACTGCTGGGACAACCTACTCTGCAGGAGACGTGTATTTTGTCGATCCAGAAAATGAACGCTTTAGATTTCATCTTGTTGGAGATACCATTGCTTCAGACAGCTCATCTATTGGTTCAATTTCTTTAACAAGTGGAAAGGTCGCAGTTACGGATTTTACGCTGACATGTGAAAAGGAATCGTCCTTTACAACGCCCATTATTAATATTGGATACACCGTTTCTCAGGTTAATGTCACAACACGTTCTGAGGAACAAGCGACGATGGATTATTTGACCAAGGTTCGACTTCGTACATACTAAGAAAAGAGCCATCACAGCAGGCTTGACTTATTCCTCCAATTTTCCCATACTGATAGCATGTCTAACAACTATTTTTGTCTCGATCTCGGTGAAAAATATGTCCGCGTTGTTGAATCTGAGGATAAAAAGAAAACTCTCAAATTGAACTCAGCTGGCTTATCTGAAATTCCCTTTAATATTTACAATGTTTCAAGCCCAGAATTTGATTCCAAAGCTTCAGAATTGATTCGAAAGCTTGTAGCAGACGCTAAAATTACAAAGACTGATGTGCGAATTACTATTCCAGATACGCAGAGTTATACAAGAATTTTCGAGATGCCGCTCCTAACAGATAAAGAGTTAATTTCAGCAATTAGGTACCAAGCTGATCAATTTATTCCGATTCCAATTGATAAGGTGAGTTTGGATTTGCACATTATTTCCAAAAACAAGGAAGCAAACAAATCATTTATTTTGCTTGTTGCAGCACCGCAAAGCGTGATTGATCATGTAGTGAAAATTACTGAAGATGCTGGTCTTATTCCAACAAATATTCAAAACGAAGCCAGTTCCCTACTGTCTCTTTTCTCACGAATGCACGATGTTCAAAAGGATCCAACAGGCGCTACATTGTTTGTAAATTTCGGCAATAACTCTACCTCACTCTACTTGTACGACAATGTTCAAAATCTTCCTTTGCAGGTACACAACTTTAATATCGGGCAGTTTATTTTCTATAAAGATATTCAAGCGAACTTCACGCTTTCAGCTGATCAGGTAAAGGATATGATTGAACGAATCGGCTTAACAGATCAGCAAACTGAGTACGATATGGGCACGATTCTTGCATCACCCTTAAATGAGTTCACCTCAGAGATTCAACGTTTCATTTTATCTTCTCGTGAAAAGTCGAATATTGATGTAAAGCAGGTATTTATGGTTGGTGAAGGCTCTCGATTTGCTGGACTTGATAAAAAACTTGCGGCGGTTGTTAGCATTCCAGTTTCACTTCTTGATTTGACGCCGTATTTTGAGAAAACAGTTGCTTCGGATTTCTTTGCACATGATTGGCCAATGCTTGCAACTGGAGTTGGTGCAAACCTCTCATCATGAAAATAGAGATTAATCTTTTGCAGAATCAGAAAAATTACAAGAAGCTTGAGGATGCTTTCAAAATTTTTCGCCTGAGCGTTGTATTGGTGGCATTTGTCACATTTTTAACTCTGATTATTCTTTTCGCTTTGCGACGGAACGCTGATGCAACTCTCACATCAACTATCAAAGCCCGAAATAATGTTGTAGACGCAATTCAGCAAAAGGAAGATCAGGAAGCCCAGATTCTTCTCATTCAAGAAAAAATTCAGACAATGAATAAAGTACTTAGTGAGGTCCCTGATTATTCTCGGCAAGTAGAGACGATTTTGGCATTTATGCCCGTCGCATCAGAATCCGGAAAGCTCAGCAATATTTCGATTGATGGGAATACATCTCAAGTGAGCCTACAATTTCCAAATATCAATGCACTCACACTTTTCCTCAAAACTGTTGATTCAAAGTCATTCCAATCAACATTTGAAGAAATTGAACTAAGCACCATTTCTTACACAGACCCTACTAAACAGTTAAACGTACAACTCAATGTTGGATTCAAAGAAGAAAACAATTAGCCCATATACCAGACGATTACTGATACAGCATTCAGGCTATGTCCTTGTGCTCTTGATTTTTATCGGGCTGCTTGTCTCGTTTGTTCCATGGCAATTGAAATCATATACCAAATCTCGCTCTCAACTTCGCAAAATGGAGAAAGAGGTTGATAGCTATAAGGCGCGGCTTTCTGCTATTGAAGAATACCCAGCTGATGATTTGGAAGATATAGTGTTATCTTTGAATTCGGTCTATCCATCCGAGGAAGATCGATTTTCCATTTTTGCATCATTGGATAATTTGAAAAAAGTAACAGGCATGAACATTGTGTCATATTCATCCCCATTTTCTGGAAAAGCATTTCAGGAAGTTTCGGTTGTCGTAAAAGCAGATGCAGACTTGGCAACTTTCAGGAAATTTCTGAAAGATCACGTCTATAAGTCCGGACGTTTTATGACAATTTCAAAAGTTTCTTACAATGAAGATAAAAAGGCGATAAATTTTACTGCGACATTTCATAGTAAAAAGGTTAATTTGAAGACCAAAAAGCCTGTTGAAATTAAGCCTGAATACATCCAAAGAGCTATAGATATCCGCAGGGAGGTTGAGTCAAGCGGCTTAGTGAAGCAAAATGTTTCAGAAGATATTTCTCCAGTGCCCGTAGATTATTCTACGAAAAGCAATCCGTTTCAGTGAGGTAGTTAAGAAGTGTCGCACGATGGTATTCGCGTTATCAGAGCATTAAATAAGATGAAGTCTGGTAGAACAGACTAATCAACAGTATCTAAATTTCGCTTTTATTATAATGCGATTTTGTTTACACTCAAATGATGAATGAAAAAATTCAATTGATTTATAAACTCGAAAGTATTAGCGCCGATGACGGCGTTGATGTTTTCGAAATTGCACCAATTCTAATGAGCTTTGGTGAACTCATCCGTTCAGCCAACGAAGTACTGGGATACGAAAAAAGGATTGATGTAAAAGTTAAACCCTTTAGGGAAGGTTCTTGGATAACTGAGTTTGTATTACAGAATCATTCCATAAATGGGGTACTAAATTTTCTTCATACTCATGATGGCGAGGAGATAATGCTACTACTGGCATTTTTAGGACTTGATGTTCGTTCTGGTATAAGTGGCGTTGCTTATATTATTAGATTTACAAAAGGGCTAGTTACCAACTTTCATAAAAATGACGATCAGAAAACTGTAACATACACTAACTCAAATGGTGAGGAATTAGTCGTTACGTTACCAGAACATAAATTAGTACAGTCTCCTCTGATTCAGATAAATTACTACAATAGCATTGTGTCGCCTTTAGATAAATTTCCAACTGCAACAGCAGTAGGGATCAAGGTGAATCAATCTGGGCACACAGAGCAAACATTTACCCAGGATGATAAGTCCTACTTTGAAAAATATGCCGGTACTGAATTGCTTGAAGATGTTGATGAAAACATTTCCACAATGCAAAGTATATATATTAAACCTAAAAGAGGCTCATATTCAGGTGAAGAGAAGGCATACTCATTTATTATGGGGGATAGTGTATTATGGCCAGTCACTATCGAAGATGAGAAATTTTTAGAAAAGCTACGTAATGGTGAAATAAGGCCATATTCCGAGGATGTTCTGAAGGTTAACCTAGAGATAAGACAGAAA
The DNA here is from genome assembly GCA_018062605.1 of Candidatus Woesebacteria bacterium. GTDB lineage: Bacteria > Patescibacteriota > Microgenomatia > UBA1406 > HO2-37-13b > 2-02-FULL-43-11-A. The sequence continues at coordinate 13,559 of JAGORW010000002.1, forward strand.
AAAGATTCCAAGAACAAAATATTAGCAGCTTATGTGATTACTCATGTCATTGAGTACATAAAATATGAGAAGCCAAAGCAGCTTAAAATCGAGTAGTAATAATAGGTTTTTTTAATGAACTATCTTGGTTTGCAAATAGCATTTACTGTTGTTCGCCAATTTGTTTGCAATGACTTATTACCGGATAGAGTATCACGATAAGTGAATATAGCTTTTTCAAAGTCTTCATAGAGACTGTCGATACAAATCAATAGCCAGTTACTTTGATTGAGCTTGTTTGGAACAATTTGCAAATGACTGACATTGCGGAATGTTACATTGCCTGTATCTGATCCAAAAGAGATTTCTGTCTGGTCACGTTTTCCTCTGTACAAAGCCCATTGAAGCCTTCCCTTATTCCCGAATTTTAAAATTTTTGGTTGGTATAAATGGACAAGACCATTTCTATACATCCGGTATAGTAGATCCACTGTGATAGGATTGTATATATTTTGAGGTTCGAAAAACTTGGTAATAAACTCTTTGGATTTTTGGGGTGTAGAGATTCTTCTTCCTTCCTTATCAGCTTTTCTTTCAATTAATGGATAACCAGCATACACTGAACCTAAAAAATCAACAATACATAGTATTTGCCTCGAAACTACAAAATAACCACCACTTTTCTTTTTTGGATATATCCAATTTTGAATTTCGTCTTTAGCTTGGTGGAGTAATTCATCGTTTATGAAGCGAATCATCTCATCAATAGTCATATTTTTCTTCAACGCCATGACGGAATTATATCAGACAGTTCGGAAGGGGATGGATCATACATCCCTTGCTTCAAATATATTTATGTAAATAACATGCCGCCCATGCGGCAATACATGATGTAATTACCGAGAATGTACCTGCTCCATCTATTAATCCTTTGGTGCCAGTCATTCCCCCAATAATAATCGATCCAAATCCTACAATTAAAGCTACAATAATTGGGAGCCACATATACTTAATTTTTTTACTTTTCGTATAGAGTCCCACTATTACTGGACCAATCAATGAAAGTTGTGAGATAACAATGATGTACAGAAAGTCGAACATGTTAACCTCAAAAGCATCTAAGAGAAATTGGATTCCCCAGATCGTCAACAATCCGAATACTATAATTGACAGTTGAATGAAGGTCATCCTTTTCTTTTCACTTAGCTGAGCCATCCAACTTGCCGGTAGGATGTCAATATTGACCGTTAATGCTGATGCAAGTAACATTCCATCTACTAACGTCATCATTGATGCAATACTTAAGACAATGATTCCTGTTGAGATAAGAGTGCTATATTGAGGCATAACGACTGAGGTCATTGATAGTATGTTATCAGGGGTAACAGTGTGTACTTGAGCTAAAGAAATTCCAAGGAATGTTGATGTGAGATTTACTGTCAAAAAAATCAATAGGCCACTATATTTTAAGTTAACCGAGGTTGATATATGAGATGTTTTAGATCCGCCTATAATACTCTGCCAAGAAGAATTATCAACAAATTGCCATGCCAGATTGAAAATTATATTAGTGATAAGACCAAGCATACCTAAATTTTTCACTACTGTATCAAAGGAGGGGAAAACTGACTGATAGATTAACTCACTTGGTAGCTGTGAAAAATGATAGAGTGCAAAACCACTCATACCGAAAAGAATGACAACCTTTACGAAGTTGATATATCTGTTAATATATGCATTTCCTCGCAGTCCAAAAAAGGATGTGTAAGTTATTGCTACAAGAGCAAAAAATCCAATAACTGTAGGTGCGTTTGAAGTGAGTGGGGCTATTGTTTCTATGCTAATACTGACTTCCCACACAATAAAATAACATATGCCAACCAGCGAACATACTGATGCTAAGAGTTTTGTCTTTTGACCAAATTGTTGTCCTAAAAAATCGTGCAAACTTGCAATGTGTGAAAAATGCTTGGAAGCGGGAATCAAAAGAAAGAAACTGATTGACCACGCGATTTGAATCACCAATGCCCAAATGCCAATCGAATAGCCAAGCCATGCCGCATAAAAAATAGCATTCAATCCAAATGAGGTAGAAATAAGCAAACTTACAATAGCTGATGTCTGCAATTTCTTTCCAGCAAACAAAAAGTCAGAAATGTCGGATTTTTTACTGATATTCATAATTCTACATGCGAGTATAAACCAGGCTTCAAGATTAACAATAAAATGTTAAAATATACCCATGCATGCCCCAATGTCAAAACAAACAAAAAATATCTACTCGCTTCTTCTTAATAAGGGGCCGATGACGGCGCAGCAGATTGCGAAGGAACTGCACATCTTTCCTCATGCGGTGTATAGATCAACTCGCCAGTTGCAAATACTTGGTTGCACGAATACATCAGCTAAACATCCAGTTCTTTTTGAAGCGGTACCTGTAAATGAGTCAGTTGAAACATTTACATTGCAACAAAGAGATATGTTTCTGAATACATTTTTAAAGACCCCTGTTAAGAAGAATACTTCTTTTGAAGGAGATCTCAATATAAGCTTTGTTGAAAGTCGTGAAATGCTGTTTGAAAAAGCTCTTTCAGACATTGAAAATGCAAAAGAAGAAATGCTTAATTTAGCTTCTGGAGATGAACTTCCTGCTGAGATAATGCTTGCTCAAAAAAATGCTCTCGAAAGAGGGGTTGCAATCAAAACCCTTTTTCAAAAAAGAAATGAGAAAAATGAGGCTTTCATTCAAGCACGTATGAAGATGGGTGAACAGATTCGTATCTCAGAAGCTCTTAATTCAAGGATTGTGATTTTTGATAGAAAAATTGTGTATGTCATGTCTTATGATCCTTCTAACTACATTAAAAGCATTGGCATTCGATTTGAGTATGCGCCATTTGGCCAGATGATGCATCAAACGTTTCTCCAACATTGGGAGAGAGGAATAGAAGTATAGAGAGTGTTTGAGTAATTAAGACATAAATGCAGATATCTGTAGTTAAATGTTAATCTATCCGAGTTCAACAATCCCAACTATATTTGCAGGAGAAATGCCATCACCTTTAACAAGTGATAAAAAATCAAAGGTCGCATGGATATCTAAGTCAAGTGCCTCTGCTTCTTCAAGCGCGCTATCAATATCAGCCGAAGGAAGTTCCCCTATCGTTATATGTGGTTCAAAAACAAACTCTTGTTCTAGGGTTTGGAATATTCCCGAATAGAGTTGAACATGGACATGCATTATTTCTTCATTACCCTCTTTAACGAGAAGAAAAATAAGCTCATCTTCGATTTTCTGTAGACCGTGCAAATGAATCGGAAAAGGCATAATGTCCTGAGTAACTTTTTTTACATGTTCAAGAATTTGATACTCAGAAAAATCGGAAAAAGGAAAGACAAGGGTGATATGAGGAGGAATAACATTCCATTTTGGGTCATGCTTTTTTCTAAAGATATCGATTTCAGTTGAATGTATATTGAGGAAATAGACAAGGGCATAGAACTGCATAGTGTTAGTTAAGCAGATGTTCAGGTTCGCAAGATGATAAAAAAAAACTGGCCGCCTCGAAATGAGACGGCCAGATAGGTAGATTGACTTGTATGGCAATCTAGGTTGTCAAATTAACATATGGATACTACAGAAAGCCTTCTAATCCTTTGATGGCAAAAAATATACATCCGTAACCCAAGATACCGCACAATGATACAATTATGCCACCAAGGACAATGTCAAGGATCTCGTAACCAAAATCAGACGTCATTTCTACGGCCATGAATATTACCCATAAACACGCAATGCCAAGGCAGAAGATAATCGTTCGTATAATCCATCGTCCGAAGGAATTTTCTACCTTGAAACTCAAGTAAGCACCAATTGGCGTGTTATCGTGCGTAGTTTGGGAAACACTGTAGATTCCCGTATTGCAGTTGTTCCTTTCGGTACAATTCTCAATAACTAGTTGCCAACTGTCCTCAACGTACATTATGCTTTTACCAGTAGATTGAAAATGCGCTGGAATGAATCTCTTACCTACGACATTTCCTTCCCGTGGTGGAGTGGGAGTAAAGAAAGCGGCTATCACGGTAAAAATGAAGCCCGTTGCAAGAAGTATCAGCGTGGTAACATTTCTGTTACTTTCCTTGTTCTTTTCGATTTTCACTTTTCACCACCTTTTTTGGTAGATTTAAAAAGCTCGAATTGGTATATCCACAGTTTCAAAGAACGTGAAATTATATCACAAATAGGCTCGCGGGTCAATGCTATAGGATGTAAGGGAAGGGCTGTCGAACTAGGGATATGAAATCCCAAAAAATATTCAAAATTTAGTTTGTATGTTTACTAGTTACCAGTTAACCAGTTCACGACTTGATATTGATATACAGCTTCTGGGTATCTTCCCCATTCTTGGATTTGTAGGTGCGGATGATATCGGTGATAGCTTTAATTGTGAGGCCGTGCTTGCCGATTACGCGTGGGTAATCTTCTTCAGAAAGGTACACGTTGAAACGGAGAATATCTCCTTCAATTTCTTCTTCGATGCGCATTTGGTCAGGAAAGTCGATCAGAGATGTGAGGATGTATTCTAATAAGTCTTTCATACTTACTTTTTGAGATTTTTGAAAAGTCTTTCGGTTCCTTTTGTGTGCGTTGCGCCATTGCCAATCCAGTAATCCAAGCGAGCTTGGTCTACAGTGAGGACATGTTTCTCTGGAATTGGATCGTAAAAGCCGATCTGTTCAATATACTTTCCATCTCGCTTGCTTCGAGCCTCAGCAATGATGATACGATATTTTGGATCGTTTACGCGGCCAATTCTGGTTAATTTGATTTTGAGTGCCATGATTTAGTTTAAATTGGTTGAAACTGGTTTAAATCAGTTTTTGCTGCCTTCCAGTTAACAAGTTAACGAGTTCACCAGTTGACTAAGTGATTATATCATATTCCAAGCTCTTGTAAAGCTTTGCGAGCAGCACTTTCTTCTGCCTGCTTTTTAGATTTACCTTGTCCCCTCGCAAGAAGATTCTTCCCATCATACACGCCAATTTCATATATTTTGTCGTGTTCAGGTCCATCTTCATTAATAACTTCATACATTGGAAGCTTTTTAAACTTCTCTTGATAGTATTCTTGTAGCGTATTTTTTGCTGGAAGATAGAGTTTTCCTTGGACAATACGGTCCAAATTTCCATCAAATAGGAACTTTTTAATAAATTCATATGAGGTATCAAAGCCAAACTGCAAGTAAATCACTCCGATCAGAGCTTCAAAAGCATCAGCAAGAATAGAAACATTATCGCGACCATTGTTGTCTTGCTCACCTTTTGAAAGATATATGAAATCACCAAGCCTTATGCGCTTTGCGGCCTCATACAAGCTTGTCGTATTGACAATTGAGGCTTTCATATCAGTATAATCGCCTTCTTGATAGTCAGTGTATGTCGTATACAAGTAGACTGATGTCACTAAAGAAAGCACACTATCCCCCAAAAATTCCAATTTCTCATTTGACGTGAATCTGAAATCTTTGTGTTCATTAAGAAATGATCGATGGACCAGTGCATGTGTGAAGAGGTCGTGATCTTTGAATGTAATACCAATTGTTTTTTCCAGAACTGAAAGATCAGTTACTTGTTTCAGCTGTTTCTGCATATTCATTTTCGTAAATTTTTCCGAGGACTGCATTGATAAATCCAGGTGATTTATCGCCCCCAAGCTCTTTTGCGAGCTCAACGGCTTCATTAATAATAACCTTTGGTGGCACTTGTTTTTCTATCATGAGCTCATAAATAGCCAGTCTTAAAATCGATAAATCAACTTTCGCAATTTTATCGATCACATATTTTTGAGCATAGTGCATAATATGCACGTCAAGTTCATCAAGATGTTGAAGAACGAGATCTGTTTTCTCGGCTCGTGGTAACTCGGTTTGGGCATTATCGAAGGTAGCAGCGAAGAGCTGCTGAACAATCTTCTGTCTTCGAATATGACGTCTATCCATACAAGTTAACGAGTAGCTTTTCTATGTGACAATCGTGGTTTTCCTGTGTCTTTGTCGTACACAATTTCAGGAAGAGATTGTTTTTTTGTTGCTCTACGAGTGCCTGTGCGCTGCGTAGAGTGTTTTTTCTTTGGTGTTGGTGCCATACAGGTATTGTACAATGTTGCCGATCATTTGGCAATCTTAAAATCTTGTCATAATAAGTATGGGATTAGTTGGCCGCGATATAGTGTATACGATACTTTTCAATAACTTTTTGAAGATCTGGGAACTTTTCGAGTTCAGTGCCAGATTCAACATACTTCTTAGCAGCTTCATGAGTCGCTTGAACGAGTGGAATATCCATTAAGTCCGCTACTTTCAAGCTGTCAACGCCGTGCTGTTGCGTACCAAAAAGTGTTCCCCCGCCTCTGTGCTTTAAGTCATATTCAGCAAGTTTGAATCCGTCAGGTGTTTGGGAAAAATACTGAAGACGTTTTTGGGCGTGAGGGTCCTTTGACTCAGTAAAAACAACACAATGAGATTGCTTGTCAGAACGGCCCACGCGACCTCTTAACTGATGCAATTGCGCCAAGCCAAATCGCTCCGCAGCTTCAATCACAATCACAGTCGCATTTGGAATATCAATTCCGACTTCAATAACAGGCGTTGTCACAAGAACATTTAAGTCATTAGACAAAAACTGCGCCATAATATCTTCTTTCTCATCCTTTTTCATCTTTCCATGAAGAAGACCAAGTTTGAGATCTGGGTAAATATCTTTCTGAAGAGTTTCAAACTCGGCTTTTGCAGCTTTAACTGATACAAGACTTTCAGATTCAGACGTTTCAATGAGTGGACATACAATGAAAGCTTGCGTCTTGTCACTATGAATCATCGTGCGAATCCATTCATAGGCATCTTTTCGCTTTGGTTGGGGAGTAATATATGTTTTAACAGGGAGCCTTCCAGCAGGTTGCTGGTCTAATACCGTAATATCTAGCTCCCCGTGAAGTGTCAACATGACAGTACGTGGAATTGGGGTTGCTGTCATGCTGAGCATATGTGGATGAAAGCCTTTAGATTTTAATTGAGCCCGCTGCGCCACACCAAATTTATGTTGTTCATCAACAATCACGAGTCCAACTTTGTCAAAGTTTTTCGCTTCTCCAATTAACGATTGTGTACCAATAATAATGTCGTGCGTTGCTCGCTCAGATTCCTTTAAAGGATTGGTGCGTGTCATAAGGCCTATCTTTGGAACTTCTGCGCCCTTCAAAAATGAAAAGAGCTTTGAAATTGAAGAAAAATGCTGCTGTGCAAGTATTTCAGTTGGCACCATAATGAGAGTTTGCAAGCCATTTAAATACGCAACATACGCTGCAAGAACTGCAATCACTGTTTTTCCACTACCAACGTCTCCTTGCAACAGTCTGTTCATTGGTTTTGATAAAGGGAGATCGGAAAGTATTTCAGTAAGAGCTTTCTCTTGCGCCTCCGTTAACGTAAACGGTAATGATTTTTTCATCTTTTGAAGAAGTGGCGTATATTTTTCAACATCCAATGCATTTTGAACAACCTCTTTTTGCCACTCCATCTTAATAAGTTGAGAAGACAACTGAATCACAAATAATTCATCAAACGCCTTTCTGTATCTGGCCTTATTGAGAGCATCCATATTTTCAGGGAAGTGAATGTTGTTGTAGGTATATGAGTCGTCCTGGAGTTTATACGTATTTCGGATTTCCTCTGGTAACGTATGCGGAAGAGCATCCGCATACATCTCTAAAACAGCATGAATTTTTTCACGCAGAGTTTTTGAAGATAAACCTTTTGTTTGAGGATAGACTGGCACAAGGCGACGCGTATGCAATCCTTTTTCTGCCGCCTCCCCTACTTCAAATTCTTCAGTTTGAAACTGCAGTCGATCTTCAATATTTTTCACATGCCCACTCAACGTAATCGGCGTGCCAATTCTCATAATTGAACGCAAATATGGCTGATTAAAAAGCGTTAACTCTAGATGTCCCGTCTCATCTTGCACTTTAATCTTTTGAACAGTGATCCCTCGACGAGTCGCAAGGGAGGCAAAACTAGCCACAGTACCAACAACTGAGACTTTACCAACAGATACAAGATGCAATGCCCCATCATCCGCCGGAGATTGATATGGTGCAACTTTTCCTGATAATACATCTCCAATTTCTACATGTGTGCTGTAATCTTCATAGCGAAAAGGAAAATGATTGAGCAGGTCTTGATATGTATGAATACTAAGATTTTCAAGTTGTTTAAGTGTCCTGCCTGAAGTATGTGGCAAGGATTTAATGGGGATTTCATCTAATCTCATAGATTACTAGTTTAAACTAGTTTAAATTAGTTTCAACTAGCTAGTACATCGCCTGAAGTAGAATCGGCAAGAACGAAGTCAAAATCAGCATAAGAGTAGCGACCAAAATAAACACCTTGATAGCTTTTTCTCTGGAAATATATTTCTTCAATGTTTTCATATTCAGATAGCGATTATTTTTTTTAGTATACTATACCTATGCAAAATGCACCAACACTTCGTCGAAACCATAGAAAATCGAGTTTTCGATTGCCTCGATTGAAACAGAACTCGATCAGCTGGCTTCTTAAGGCAGCACTTATTGGAATAGTCGGCTTGTTTGTTTTTGGGCTGCTTGCTTTTGCATGGATTTCGCGCGATCTTCCGTCTCCAGGTGAAATAACCAAGCGAACTGGCTCATCTACGGTTTTTGTCGATAGAAATGATGAAGTTTTGTTTGAAATGTTTGAAGATAAAAATCGTATTCCCGTCAAAATTGCCAATGTTCCAGAAAACTTAAAGCATGCAGTTATTGCGGTGGAGGATAAAAGCTTTTACTCACATGGCGGATTTTCTACATGGGGCTATATTCGCTCGATATTTAAAATTGCCACTACTGGTCGACTATCTGGAGGTTCAACTCTTACGCAGCAACTCGTTAAAAATGCTTTACTTTCCAGAGAACGAACGCTTACCCGTAAAGCGAAAGAGCTTATCTTAGCTGTAGAACTTGAACGTAGATTTACGAAAGATGAGATTCTTGAAATGTACATGAATGAGTCGCCATTTGGTGGTACATTCTGGGGCGTTCAGTCTGCTGCAAAAGGATATTTTGACAAAGATGTGAGGGAATTGAATCTTGTTGAATCTGCAATTATTGCTGGCCTTCCACAAAGTCCATCTATTTATAATCCAATTTCTGGTCGCGAAGGAGCATATATTGGACGTACAAAGGACGTTTTACGAAGAATGCGCGAAGATAAATATATCACAAAAGAAGAAGAGACGAAGGCACTCAAAGATTTAGAAAACATAAAGTTCAAGCCAAATAAACTTGCAATTCAGGCGCCTCATTTTGTTTTCTATGTACGTCGACTCATTGCTGAGCAGTTTGGAGAAAAAATGCTTGATGAAGGTATAACGATTAAAACGACACTTGATTTGAAAGCTCAATCAAAGATTCAGAAAATCACGTTTAATGAAATTGAAAAAATTAAAGCGTTCAAGGCGACAAATGGTGCTGTTGTCGCAATGGACTCACAAACGGGAGAAATTCTTTCAATGGTTGGTTCGTATGATTACACCAATCCAGAATTTGGAAGCTATAACGTTGCAACCGCTCGCCGTCAACCTGGATCAGCAGTGAAACCTTTTACATATGCAGCAGCATTTCAACAAGGATATACTCCTGCATCAGTAATTGTCGATGCTTCAACCGAGTTTCCAAATCAGGGTACAAAATCGTACACACCTGTAAATTATGATGGGAAGTTCCGCGGTCCCGTTCAATATCGATTTGCTCTTGCTAACTCTCTCAATATTCCAGCAGTTAAAATCTTAGCCCAAGTGGGTATGCGTAACATGATGCAAACTGCCTTTGATATGGGAATCAAGAGCTTTGAGCCAACATCTGAAAATATTAAGCGCTATGGATTGTCTGTCACACTTGGAGGTGGTGAGACAACGCTTCTTGACTTAACTAATGGCTTTTCGACGTTTGCAAGACAAGGTCAGGCCGTGGAGCCAGTCGCGATTCTTGAAATTAAAGATAATAAAGGTCGTTCAATTTTCAAGCATAAAGAGGCAAAACCAAAGAAGGTGTTATCTGAAGAGATTGCATTCCTGATTTCCCATATTTTGTCAGATAACAATGCTCGTGCAGATGCATTCGGAACAAACAGCTTCTTGCGCGTTCCTGGCAAAACTGTTGCTGTTAAGACAGGTACCACAAATGACAAAAAGGATAACTGGACTGTCGGTTATACCAACAATGTAACAGTTGGTGTGTGGGTAGGAAATAATGACAATACCCCAATGAATCCAAAAATTGCCTCAGGATTGACCGGAGCTTCATCAATCTGGAATGCAGTTATGAAGGAACTTTTCGCACAGGGCTACAAGGATGGCATTATGAAAGTTCCGGAAAATGTAGAAGCTATAGAAGTTGATGCGCTTTTAGGCGGACTTCCAAAAGATGGCTCCCCTTCTCGCTCTGAATATTTTGTTAAAGGTACGCAGCCAACAGACATATCTCCACTGTACAAGAAAGTTAAACTTGCCAAGAGTGATCAAGATAAACTTGCAAACGAAATCGAAATTAAAGGTGGAGAATATGTTGAGAAAGACTTTATCGTGTTAACAGAGCAAGATCCAATATCCTCAGACGGTAAGAACCGCTGGCAGGACGGAATAATCGCATGGATTGCCAGTCAAGCAGATGATCGTTACAAAGTTCCCACGGAAACTTCAGATGCGCGTAATGATGAAATGGTCGTCTCATTCAAAGAGCCCAAAGATAAATCCCGTATTAATAGTAACGAAATACGTATTCGCGCAAAAATAACTTCGCTCCATTCCATTAAAAAGGTTGAGATATTTGTTGGCGATAACCGAGTGAAAGAATTTAATGAGAACAAGAAAGATATTGATGAGACAATCCATTTAGATGATGGCGTGTACACTATTTGGGTGAAAGCTGAGAATAGCGATGGCAAGAAAAAAGATAATCGTGTCAGAATTGGTGTAAACAAAGAATGGGATGATTCTGGCGAACCTGCGCCAACTTCTGTGCCAGAAGAGCCAACTGCAACACCTACTGTGGTGCCGTAAACTCTGAATATGACTCTAGAAACTCCACAATCAATTCCTAATCATTTGCTCGAAAGAAACAAGTCACTGTGGTCTGTCTCTGAAAAAATCGAGTGGGATACATTAGATAAGGAAACCGATTATATTATTTCAGGATCTGCTTTTATTGATGTTGATGATGTATATGGTAGAAAGGGAAATCCATTTACCGTTGTGATTGGACCTAGAATTGCAAATTTTACAGATCAGGAAATGACTGTCATTGCAAGGATAGCGGGCACTCCAGAAACTATTTTTATACATCGATGTGAACCTCAAGATAATAGCGAGACCCTTACCTATAATGTGGAATTAACAGTAAAAACTCCAACTGGTAAAGGATTAGGTGCATGTGCACATGGTTTTACCGGTGCAATTCAAACGCTCTTAGAAACAGATATGATCTCAATTCCTTCAACACTTCTTATAACAACAACTCTCCAAAAATCAGCTCGGGCATTTATCTCTGAGGAAAGAATCATTTCTTTGGAATTTAAACTGTCAGAATCCCAGCAAATTCTGATTGATGGAGGAAAAATTAATGAAATTTTTGGTATAGAGCATGTAACTGGACACGTAGAACAACCTGTCTTATCAGTTGGTTCACCTAAATTAACCATTGAAATAACTGAAGCGCAATTTGATCATGTACAGCAAAACTTAGGGAGTTTAAATTATGAGGCTCTATTATTACTTCAAAATGATTTAAAAATTAACGGGATACATCTGTTTTGCAGGAATTCTGAAACCGGATTACCAGCAAAAGTTATTCAGGCGAATGCTTATTTAGGGAGGGAAAATGTTGTAGATCCGGCAACTGGAGTTTCGTGTGCTGCTCAAATTGGATCGGATGAGAAGGTTAATGAAGGAGAAACAGTAAAGTTAACTCAGTATACTGCAAATGGGCCTTCGGCAGATTTACATGTGACGAAGAAAGCAGATGGATTGGTAGATGTCGGCGGGACTGCTGTTTTGTTTAATTTTGAAGAAGTGGGTCATGATACTAAGTAGTCTTTCAAGAACTAGTTAAGATAATTCTAGCTTCACCTTTTGCTATACTACTTGCATGATTATCACCAAGGATTCTCCTTTTACCTCAGACGAAATAGAGCAACTCAAGGAACAGTTTACCTTTTATATTAAGACCGTCATTGATTTACAGAAGAAGGTTTGTTCAGCAGGAATGAATCGTCATTTCGAAGGTGAAGAGGTTTTACTTCAACAAGGTTCAAAACAAAGTGATATTTGGGGTGGGGGTATTGATTTAGAAACTCAGGAGATTGACTTCAATTCATTCATAAATATTCGGCCGACCGATGGTAATATGAAAAATGAGATTCAAAATGAATCGATCAGATCTCAATATAAGGAGCTTACTGAATATTTTTTTAAAGAAATAGTATGAATGAAACTAATTCAGAAACACATATGCTGATTGGATCTCTTTCTAACGACCTTTTCAGAGTTGCAACTTTATCTCAGAGAGGATCAAACCAAGCTGCAGAGAGATTCCTGTTGGAAGCGAAGCGATGGGCTAAGCCACTTCTAGATAAAAAGATTGCACCTTATATTGTAGATATTGCTCTAGATATATCTGAAAGAGATATTCATGATATTGAACTTGAATCTGCTGAAAGATATCTTATGTATGGGATACTTTTACAGAATTATTCTCTGCACTACAAGGTCTGAGTATATTCCACAATCTTCTCTCTCACTGGCTGCACATCCTTTTCTGAAAGAGTGTTTTCTACACTGCCATAGCTGACACGAATAAGATATTCATTTTTACCTTCTTGTCCAATATCTTGAGTGGAAACATATTCTGCAGAATAAATCAACGGATCAATATTCTTGATTTTACCAAGTAAGGTTTCAACATCTGTTCCCACAGGTACAACAAGTGCAAAGTCATGATAGATAAATTGAATTGGAGTTGAAAGAAGTTTTGAAGAGTAGGAGGCACCTTTTTCTACAATTTTTTCAAGAGAAATTGAAGCAAAGTATGTTGATTCAGACAATGGCACAATTGTTACAAACGTTGCTTCAAAAGCATAGCCAAGTCGATTTAAAAGAGCCTCACAGTCGCCTTTTATCTCAGCGTATGTGTGAGTGCCTGATGTAATGCATCCAAGCACTCGTTCTTCAACATATGCATCCTCTTCTTTAAAATAGATCTTTCCTACTTCAAACAATCGAATATCCTTTTGTCTAAATTTGGATCGCTGAGTTGCAGCGTTTTGAAGTGAATGTTGAAGAGTGGTGCGAAGCATGCGCTTCTCGCTTGTCAAAGAATTTTCCAACATAATTGCCTCACGAGAAGATACTGGTTCATCAGTAATGGGCTCAGTGATTACTTCGTCGTAACCCATTGCAATAAACAAATCCCTGGCTGCTTCTTCAATTTCAAATATTTTTGATTGAATGGAAACTGGCGGGGCTGAATGGGGCAAGACTTCAGGAATTTTGTCATATCCGTATAGACGAATTACTTCTTCAACAAGGTCTGCTTCTTGTTCCAGATCTGTTCTAAAATATGGAACAGTTGCGAAGAGTTCCTCGTTAGAAGTTTTTTCATGAGAAATCTCAAGCGAGTTTAGAATTTTTGAAGCTTCATCCATTGAAACGTCCACGCCACACAATCTTTTCACCTCTGAAATATGAAGTGTTACTTTTCCCTCTTCAGGCTTTAAAGGGTATGTATCCGTGGCATCAACCAAAGTCCCCCCTGCAAGCTCCTGAACAAGATGTAAGGCGCGTTTTAAGGCAATTTCAACTAAGTATGGATGAATGAACTTTTCGAGTCGTGTCGAGGCTTCTGTGCGGATATTGTGCCTTCGAGATGATCGACGAACGCTCCCTTGATTGTAAACAGCTGCTTCCAAAATAATAGAGGTTGTCTCCGGATGCACACTTTTTTCTTCACCTCCCATTAACGCCCCAAAGCCAATTGGTCCGGTAGCATCTGCATGAACAATATCATCTTCGGTAAATGACACATGCTTCCCTCCAAACAACACCAGCGATTCACCTTGATGAGCATGTCGAATAATAATATGCTTGTCAGCAACTTTGTCGGCATCATATGCATGAAGAGGCATGCCAAGCTCCGTTGCAACATAATTGGTTATATCAACCACGTTATTTATCGACTTAATGCCATATGCAGCAAGTCTTTTTTTCATCCAATCGGGTGACTCTTTTACTTCTATTCCTTCAAATGTTAATCCAAGAAATCGTGGACAGAGTTCTGGTTCTGGAATCTCAATACGCGTTTTACCTTTTGATTCACCAAGGCTCTCAGCGCTTTCTGGCAACTTAATTGGTCTTCCAAGAGCGGCTCCTAATTCACGAGCAAGTCCAATCAACGACAAACAATCTGACCTGTTTTGTCGAACTTCCAAATCTATAACAGTATCCCCTTCTACTTGCGTAATTGGTCGATCAAGCATGTAGCCAATCGACGTAAAGACCCTCGCGACTTCTTCAGGCGATTCTGTAATGTCGATATACTCTTTGAGCCAATTAACTGGAACTATCATAAGCTATCTTCAAAAACTAATGCACCGCTATATAATTTTCGGATGTCTGTGATGCCATATTTATGCATAACTAATCTGTCTAACCCGAGTCCAAATGCAAATCCAGAATATTCTTTTGGATCAATCCCGCAAGCTTTGAGAGTGTTAGGATGAACCATTCCAGATCCAAGTACTTCTACCCAACCGCGATATTTACACACTTGGCAACCAACGCCTGTGCAAAAAGAACATTGAATATCCATACCTGCGCCCGGCTCTACTTCAGGATAATATTTACATCGAATACGTGTTTTTACATCGTTTCCATACAAAAATCGCAAAAATGCATTCAATGTCCCACGCAAATTCGCCATGCTGATATCTTTATCAACACACAGGCCTTGATACTGATAGAAAATAGAATTATTTGTAGTGCTTGAGGTTTCGTTTCGATAGACTTTTCCTGGTGTGACAATTCGGATAGGTGGTTTTTCATCTGTTAATGCATGTGCTTCAACAGACGATGTTTGAGTTCTCAGTAACCATTCAGGTTCAGAAATATAGAGTGTATCTTGTAAATCTCGAGCTGGATGATCCATAGGAACATTCAATTTTTCAAAACAGTATTCATCTGTTTCAATTTCAGGTCCTTCGTAGACGCTAAAACCCAGATATTTAAAAAAGCTGTTGATATCGCGAATAGTTTGGGTAGTTGGATGGAGATGTCCAATGCGAGGCTTTATTCCAGGAAGAGACGTGTTGATGCTTTTGAGAAGGTCTTCAGATCGCTTTGCGGATAATTCACCCTTTTTAGTTTCAACTGCAGCTTCAATTTCCCCTTTAACTCCATTAATTTTCTGCCCCAAAGCCTTAACGTCTTCAACAGATAAACCCTTCATCCTCCCAAAAAGCCCATTGATATGCCCTTTTCTACCAAGATATTCGATTGAGAGATTTTGAAGAGATTCAAGGCTTATTACGGCCTTCAAAGAAGCATGAAAATTACTCTGTAGCTTTTTCAACTCGTCATCCATGAGAAGATTGTACCAGTCTTACTTGAGTTGTTCTACCATGTTTTTGAACACTCCTGGTTTTTCTGCAGCAAAATATGCCATGATCTTTCGATCAATCACGATATTTTTGGATTTGAGAATATGAATGAAGGAGCTGTATGTGACGCCCATTTCGCGCAAAGCTGCATTCATACGAGTAATCCACAGTCTGCGGAAATCTCGCTTGCGGAGTTTACGGCCTGTAAAGGCGTATTCACCAGCATGAAGCACTGATTCCTGTGCGACTTTAAATCTACGTCGGCGAGCCATCTTAAAACCTTTTGCAAGGTCTAAAACCACTTTGTGACGTCTTTTTGTTATTGGGCCTCTTTTTATTCTTACCATACAATTATGAAAAACCTATTATACACCAAGCATTTGCTTAATCTTCTTCTTCATGCGGCCAACTACTTCTTTTGGAATAGCTTGGGCACGAAGTCGTCGATTTGATTTATTAGATCGAATATGGCGAACGCCATGTCCTCGATGTAATACTTTACCAGTCGCTGTGATTTTAAATCTTTTTGCAACTGCCTTTCGTGTTTTTTGTTTTGCTCCTGCCATGTTATTTCTTTTTAACTATAACAGCGAATACCACTCTCCCCTGAAACTTCGGAGGAACAGCGACAATCGCATCTTCAATTTTATCAATAAATGACTTAATAAGTACAAAAGCCATATCTTTCTTACCCATTTCACGTCCATGTAAAACAAGTTTCACACGCACTTGAAATCCTTCAGTAAGAAATTCTTGAGCTTTTTTTGCCAAGCGGACAAGATCTCCATCACCTATAAAAAGTGAAATTTGAATATCTTTTGTTCCGCCTTTTTTTTGGCCTTTCTTGCTTTCCTTATTTTTCTTTTCCTCTTGATAGAGGAATTTATGATAGTCGATTGCTTTCACCACTGGCGGTTTGGCCTGTGCAGCAATCAAAACCAAGTCTACTTCGTGCTCTTTTGCATACGCAAGTGCTTCTTCGCGATTTACAAGACCAATCTGTTCACTTTGATCATCAATCAACCGGAATTCGTCGCCCTTAATTCTTTCGTTGGTAATATGTCTATTCCAGTTTTGTTGTGGTCTTCTTTGATCTGATCTCATATAGTAAATCCTTGACGAAAGCACTGACATGTGTCATGCCATAATCTTTCCCTTCCCGTGTTCGATATGAAACATACAATTCATCAGCTGATGCCTGCTGGGACATATCTTTGTGAAGTTGAGATTTTTGCGCTTCAGTATCGCCAATTATACACATATACGGAACCTTTTGCAATGTCCATTGGCGGATTTTTGCACCAAGAGTCTTGCTGTCCGAATCATATATAACACGAATCCCTTCTTCCTTTAAAGCCTGTTCAACTGCTAATGCTAATCCGTCGTGCTTTTCACTAACTGGCAAAATAGCAACTTGAACTGGTGCAAGCCATGTTGGGAACGCTCCAGCAAAATGTTCAATTAATACTGACGTAAAGCGCTCAATGGATCCCATAATTGCGGCATGAATCATCACTATGCGCTCCTGTTCACCTTGCTCATTGATACAATACAGGTCAAATCGCTCTGGCATATTTGAATCGAGTTGGATTGTTGCAACTTGCCATTCTCTTCCTAATGAATCATATGACATAAAGTCAATCTTTGGACCATAGAATGCCGCTTCACCAGAAGCTTCATAAAATTCAGCATCATTTTTCTTCAAAACATTGCGCAGAATATCTTCAACGCGTAGCCATTCATCTTCAGTTCCAAGATACGCACCCATATTATTGCTATCATGCAACGACAATCGCATCTTTAATGTAAATCCAAATGAACCGTAAAACTTCTGAACAATATCCCAGACAGCCATAATTTCATCTTCCAACTGAGATACGCGGCAGAATACATGTGCGTCGTCTTGCGTAAGTGAGCGAACTCGAGAAAGTCCTGAAAGCTCCCCTGTTTGTTCATCTCTGTAGCACATGGTTGTTTCACAATAGCGCTGCGGCAAGTCTTTATAGCTATGTTGCTCTGAATTATAGATTTGTGTATGATGCGGACAATTCATAGGCTTCATCGCAAAAACATGCCCTTCTCGAGTGGTTACTTTGAAAAGTTCATCGCCAAACTTCTCCCAATGACCACTTTTTTCATAGAGATCTTTCTTGGTGATGTGAGGAATGACAACCTTCTGATAGCCTTTCTCCTGACGAAGTTTCCACACAAAATCCTCTAATAGATTTCGCACAAGTGTGCCTTTTGGTGTCCAAAGCGGCAGGCCAGACCCAACTAAATCGGAAAACGTGAAAAGACCAAGTTGACGGCCAAGTATTTTATGATCACGCTTTTTAGCTTCCTCAATGTTTTTTAGATATGCTTGAAGATCTTCATCTGAAAGAAAAGCAGTGCCATAAATACGAGTGAGCATTTTATTTTTCTCGTCACCACGCCAATATGCACCAGCAACCGAAAGCAGTTTAAAATGCTGTAATTCTTCCTTTGGGTTATCCACATGACCACCTCTGCACAAATCAGTAAAAGATCCTGCTGTAAAAAGTGAAATATCATCACCTTGTTCTGCGATGCCATTAATCATTTCAAGCTTGTACTCATTATTTTTATAGAGTTCGCGCGCTTCATCTGCAGAAACAATTTTGCTCTCAAAAGATCCCCATGAGGTGATGAGTCTCTTCATGACTTTTTCAATTCTAGGAAAATCATTTTCGGAAATTGGCTCGACAAAGTCAAAATCATAGTAAAAACCATCCTGAATTGGAGGCCCTAGAGTCAGCTTTGTATCGGGGTAGAGCTCTAAAATTGCAGCGGCAAGTAAATGAGCTGCCGAGTGCCTTAAATTGTCTAAATGTTCAATATTATGCGCGTCCATGATTGTATTATAGTTCAAATAATAAATGTTATGTGCTATAAAAAAACCCGCCTGAGCGGGTCACCTAGCACAGTAACACCGCCCTTACGGGTTGGTAGTTGTGGCGCTGTGCAGGGTTTCGATATCCATTTAAGGTATTATACAAAAAAAGGGACAAGTTTCCTTGTCCCCAAAACGAATATATTTGATATAACTTCTTTACACCCCAAAAGTGTTATTAATTTGTATCAAAAGTAGCGTCATAACAGCGATCACATTATATTGGAAATGTGCCTGTGAAGAAAGCCTTATCCCACCTTTAAAGTATTTAAATGTAAAATACATACCCGGAATTGTAATTGCAAGTCCAATACCAATTGGCACACCAACTACACAATGAACTAAACCGAAGCATATGCTCCGCACTGTTCCATCAAGCCAATTATTAGTTCCTTCTCGAAAGATTTTCTCCTCTGTTTCTGCGAGTGCCGGTAGCACAGCAAGCAGAAGTATGATGATTGCTTTACCAAAATACGGAATATCTGAACCAGCTAAATTTATATTTGCTCCTTGAACATTGAATATGTTTAACCAACTGAAGTCCATAATCTTTGGGTTTAGGCTTCTTATTGCAACAGACGAGCTTACAGTAACAATAAAGAGAAGAGCCATTTCACCCATAAGCTTCCAACTTATCGAAAAGTAGTAATCTTTCAAAATTTTACGTTCTCTTATTATGATTTGGATCATAATATACACATTGAATAAGATAAAAGCGTACTTAATGAATAAGCCAACATGCTCAGGTATCATGACTCCTTCTTTCTTCGGTTGAGACGAGGTTATTCTTTGCAGAATCTACGATTAATCAAATATGTGAACGAACGATGCATAATGCCATATTTTCGGAGCATCAATCAAGATGAAATCAGCCTAGATAGTATATCATATTGCATCAAGGCGAATGAATTTAATTGTATGAGAAGAAATAAAAAGATGAGTGGAATATCTATTCACAAAAGGACTTGAATCCAGCTTTGTGCTGGACAAGCCAAAAGCTGGATAAACATCAGGCCTTTGTCCAGAAGTATATAAAGTTGTGGTCGCTACAGGACTTGAACCTGTGACCTTTGCAATGTCAATGCAACGCTCTAGCCAGCTGAGCTAAGCGACCGTAAAAAGTATTATAGCACAGACCTCACTGTGAGATCGAATATATGTTACAAAGTGCCGCAATCTTCCAAACATGAGTAATTACTTTTTGATCAAAGTGAGCAGTTCGACTTTCAATCCTTCGGCAGTATTTTTGTCAACACCGTCGATGTGAGCAAGTTGGCTTGATGTAAAAGTCGCACTAGAGAGATGAACATCATACAAACCCAAGACTCGATCAAGCGTATCTTGGCTTATGTATATATCCTGAATTTTGTCATATGCAAAAATTACTTCATTTCTTGCTATTGTTCCTTTTCGGATTATGATGTGCTCGGGAGTAAAATCATAGTAATACGTTTTAAAATACCATAGTTGGTTTAAGTAAGAAGCACCGACCCACAGTACGATGATACCTAATAAAGCTTGCATATCCCAAGACTTGAATATGCTGAAGAAATTTACAAGAATTTCAAGATAGCCTCTCTCATAAGAGTCGCCTGAATATGTAAAGAATGCAATGGACGGAACAATTAAGAACAGTGCTAGAATCGTATACAAATGAGACTCAAATACCTTTTTATGAATTTTACGTGTACTTAAAGGGTATTTTAAGCGAGTTGTACTGTAAGGCATATACTCGTAAGTATAGGAGCATTTTGAAGGAAAAACAATATATCTGAAGCCTTATAGCAAAAAACACAGCTGGACTAGCCCACGCTACGAGCAACTTGCTGCTCTTGGGAAAGTGAATATTGAGTACCCTTTTTCTTTGTATTAGCTCCAAATGCAGAGCCTCGTGATGCTTTTTTTGATTGCATGGCCATTAACCATGTTTTAGCCTCGCCCACTTTAGCTTTAAGACCTCGAAGATATTGGAGTATCATTTCATAGTAGCGGACATGATAGATGCCAACTTTTTCAGGGATAGCCTGCAAAGCTGCCTGTTCAATCTTCATCACTTCATCGCTTAAACCGCTGCTATATGCGCGAATTTGTTTCACTTCACGTTGAATATCAGAAATGGTTTCTTGAAGCTGTTTAATCTCACTCTGTTTTGTGTGACTTTCATGAAAGGAAGTTTTATTGAAGGCTATAGTGAACTCAGGATTAGCACTTTTTGCAGTGCCATGTTCCAGCTTCTGTTGTTGGGCAAGTTGTTGCTCGAATTTGTTTTGATAGGCAGATATATCTTGGGCAAAAGCATCCCCTCTCCCGGTATTTACTAGGGATTCTTGAGGATTCTTATATAATCCAGACTTTGGTGTGGTCTGAGTTTGTGTTGCCATAATAGGCTATTTTACTATAAGCCGCTCAAAAAATCAATGATCTTTTGTTTTCGCAGCATCATCGTATATACATACGCGTTCTGCTCAGCTTTTGCTCGCTCCTGTGGGTCCTTAATACCCTCAAGAAGTGCATCTACATCACTTTTTGCAACTGTAATATTCTCTTTATCACCAATTTGATTAAGCGCATATTCGAGCTTATATGTATTCATTATATCCTGAACCAGCTCTTCTTGCAGCTTTTCTTGAGATGTATCACGAGATTTCAAGTATGCCTCAATTGTGAGTCCAATCTTGCGGACATCATCCACAAGCCTGGAAAGTCGAATTTTAACCTCTTCATCAATAAGCATTTGTGACATCTCAATTTTAGTGTCGTCCATCAGCTTTTTGAGAACATCATTGAGGAATTTTTCTTTCTTTTCGACTACTTTTGCATCGGCATCCTCGGTTGCATCTTTGCCTGGAACCCAAATATCATCCTTTTTTGAGTTAGCACGAACGTCTTCTACAATCTTTTTATAGTCAGGAATGTCAACAGAAGGCTCTAAAGCGATAGAAAGTTCAATAATCCAGTCCTCATTCTCTTTAGCAGACTTAAGCTCAATCTTAGGAGAGATAAATGGACGCAAATTGTCCATTTTGACAGCATCATTGTAGATACCTGGGATCATACCTTGGATAAGTTCATCATAAACCTTTTCTTTGCTTGTGGTTTTGCGAACAATATCGATTGGAGCTTTGCCCTTTCTGAAACCTTCAATTTCAGTTTCTTGTGCAATTTTTTGAAGCGTTATCTCAAACTTTTCTTCTATTTCCTTAAATGGAATTGTAGCTTGATATACTGCTGTTCTGTGTTTATCTGATAGTTTTTTTAGTGTCATAGTTTTGTGTAAAAATGGTGTGCCAGGAGAGGGAATCGAACCCACACACCTTGCGGTACAGGATCCTAAATCCTGCGCGTCTACCAATTCCGCCATCCTGGCTAGTCAAACAGCCTCAGCTTGCGCCGAGGCTCGATTGACAAGATGTGCTGACATTATAGCACGCTCAAGTTGCTATGGAAAGCAATTTAAAGAACATGCATTCTTTTCATACGATTTTCTTCAGCTCTAAAAGCATTCATATACATGACAACTTTAGGAGCCCATGTGGTTGATCCACCAGCATAGCGGGGACCAACTTCGTAGACAGTTTTAGCACCTTTGTTAAAGTATGATTTTCTCAAACCAGTAGCCACAGTAGTAATACCATGGTTCCAGTCGGTAAATTTGATTCTACCAACTCCCCATCCAAAGGGGTTATGAGTTCCAGGAATAAGGGCACGACCAAATCCAGATTCCACACCAGTAATGGCAGGAAGCATGTAAGGGTCAATGTTCATTTCATATGCAATAGCTACAAAATGGTCAGCTGAGTCAACAAATGGTGATTTGTTCTTAGCTAACACGTTCTTAATAGCTAACGTTTGAATCATACGTTCTGAGTCAACTTCAGTTTCAGATACGATCTGAGCTGAGTTATCAGCGATTTTCTCTATAGCTTTGGCATCTTGAGGTGAAACCACAAGAAAACCAATGAGCATGAGTACAAATATGATTAATTTTTTCATGATAGTTGTTTAACTAATATATCTAGGCAACTTTTGAGTTATCTAGATTCCTAATTAAACGATGTACGTATGTGAAGAAGAATGTGGAGAGAATTTTTTAAGATCCTGGAGCCTGCTGGATTGAGCAACAGACTCCACAATCTGAGAACAGTATATCACAAGACTATGGGTTTGTCAACACCTGTGTATAGCATTACGTAATACTACGAGTTTTCAATTCTATGGAAGAAATAGCGTACGGCCCATGCCCAACTTCCGTTTGACCCAGGGGTGTACTTCTTCATAATCTGCTCTGTGGTGATTAGGCCTTTGTCTAGGTAATTCTTCTTAATTCCGGCGGAGACTGTCCTAATAGCCTCATCGTATGATGCAAACCGAGTGACTGTATCACCATAAATACCCCATCCCCAACAGTTATAGGAGTTTTCAGGTATGAATTTGCATCCGGTGGACTCCTGGAGCGATATGGCAACCAAAAGCCTGTAATCGTAGCCAAATTTATCTGCTTCCTCAACAAGAAGATCCGAATAATCAAAAAGCGGTGAATTTATAGAGCGCAAATATCGACGAAGTTTAGCTGCACGACCATCAATCAGCTTCACATCAGATTCAATTGAGCCTACTAAATATGGTTCTTTCGAATTTTCAGGCTGAAACGAGTCAATATCTTCAATCTCAGCAAGGATGCGTGATTGATTCTTCTTTACCTGAATTGACTGATTAAGATTGTAAATTAAAAAGAAATTAAGTCCACACAGAAGGCCAAAGAGAAGGATGAGTGTTCCAAGTCTATATTTAAGCATTCTTTTATACTATCACAATCTGTAATAGTAGGTTGGAAATGGCTTATCCTCAATTGTTTTGTATAGTTTTGAGGTGAGTTTTGGGATTTTGAAGCCATGTGAAA
>JAGORW010000030.1 GCA_018062605.1 Candidatus Woesebacteria bacterium
AAGGTGCTTCTGAAGCGCGTGAAGGAGGAAAAGAAGTTCTATGCCGATGAAGTTGACCGCCTTATTGCAATGGGGATTCGGTTTCCCATTTCGCAGAGTGGCTCATCTGGCAGAACTAACAATGGTCGTCAGCCGGAAAGCCCCAAGTTGGGAAACAGTTCTTCGGTTACGTTCACACACCTTCAAATGATGCTTGAAATGCCTGATCTGGATGGTACGTATCGGCCTGTACCAGAGACTCCTGAGGGTCTTGCGTATGCAGAGAAGCGTGCTTCGGCACTGCGCCAAATGCATACGGACGCTCAGTTTGTCGCTGAGGCAGATGTGCTGGCATACAAGCAGTACGGTCAAGGTCGTATCGCTCACTGGATGGGTGATGAAGCGTACTGGGAGACCAGTTACCGTCAGAAGGGTAAGCGCACTGATTGGAATCGGTTGCGAGTGTCCAGCACGGCTCGGATTCATCTGCTCTATCGTCTTCATGAGGTGAGTCAGATGGTCGCTGCGGACTAAGTTCACTTCGAGTGTCGTTGGGCAGCTTGTTTGGGAAACCAGATGGGCTGCTCTTTTTCTTTGATGCGGACTTCTAATCCGTCAACAAAACCCACTATTGGCTTTCATTTAGCCTCGGAATGTGGTACACTACATCTCTGCATTAGTACATTTTTGTATGAGTGCTGCGCACGTTGACTACCCTATCCGTCATGTATTCACACATCTCAAAGGAGAAAGCCCATGCCTCATATTTACGTGGAAGTTAGCCCTTCTGTCTATCGAAAGATTGGCAAGAAGGGGCGAAAGGCTCTCAATGCCGAATGGAAGAAGCTTGGTGCTGAGAGTATGAAGGGATACTCTGACAAGCCTATGACAATCAAAGATGTTGACATCAGGTGGGTTAAAGTATACTCATCTGAGGGAACGGCAGCAGTCACTCTGATCGTGCAATTTACGGCTGGAGGACCCAATGGGGTACTCATCAATAAGGTTAATGACTTGTGCGAGCGCATAAATTATGTGTTCATCATGGCACTCACCATGAGTAAAGCTCGAGCTAAGTATCTCACTGGTATGGACATTGGTATAATCCCTCGGCCTCAACAGCGAGGCGGGTATCACCACCATACGTTCAAGGATTGACAGTACGCCTGTCGTCGTGGTTTACGCCACTGCGACAGGTTTTTTTTGGAATTTTGCACAGTTCACCTCGACTAAATAGTGCATACATGGTAAACTATCGGCCTAGATTGCCCAGTGTAGTCCAAAGCACTTTTTAGAAACGGTCAATTATTTTACGGAGTGAAAGGAAGAGTTTATGAAAGAGCCGGCACAGTTCTTGTGTCGAATAGCTTCAAAGTAACTAACTAAAGCTTTCCGAAATCTAAGGAGACTGAAACATGTACGAAATCTTGATCACGATTTACATCGATGAATCCCTTTTTAAAGAAATAGGCATTCGCAAGCGCAAGGACTTTGGATTCGAGCTTCGTGCTGCATGTTCGGATACAGCACATATCCCCCTTTTCAATGTTGGAGTACAGTGGATCACTCTTCAGGATACTCAGAATGTTCCAAAGATCACGTTTGATGTGGAAGTTCGTACTGAGCAGAGTGCTGGATTGAGGAAACTGAATTCTTCTCTTGCTCTACAGATTAGTTCGGCTGTCATGGAATCTCCATCGATTCCGTCAGGTACAAAGTACCATGTTGTGACCTATGCCGGAGGAAGATGCTGGCAGTTTACCAAGGAATCCTCAGCATAGATTCAACTAATTCTCAGTGTAGGAATGTGAAGTTTTTTGTTCAAGTGATTTGATATCGCCGCCGTGCTCTACTCACGGCGGTTTTTTTATGTCTAAAAAATAGTAGTTAGCAAGTATTTGTGCCAAAAAAAAGGCGCAGTCACGAAATTCGCGCTGCGCCCAAAGTTTTTAGTCGATTTTTCCTAGAGCTGTCACTTGGAGTGCTCGGTGCTGAACAGTTCTACTCGAATAAGCCTGGTTGCATCCGTCGCACATCTCCAACAGTTAAAAAGTCCAACTGAAAGAAAATCATGATGTCGAGTTTGAGGATATTGAGAATGCAGTGATTTGCGGCTTCTCTATCCCTGCACATCTCATACATTTTGAGGAGCTGAATAGCCTCATTCACAACCTCTTGCGAACTCTGAATAAGCTGTACCCGATCCTCATGAGTTGTTATGAGGTTATCAATAGAATATACACCCTTCAGCCCATGGCATGTTACTTCAAGAACTGCATGTCGCCATGCGAGGAACGTAACACGCGCACTGAGAAGTGATTGCAGATTCGCAGGAAGAGGCTTATGTGCATGCCAAAGACTATCCAAAAAGTCCGCATTACGAAGAAGTCGTATCCTTTCCATTTTTTCATCCAGCATAACCGGAATTCTTGGACCAAAGTCCACCAGCATTCGGTGAATTCTCATGATTGACATGTTGATCTCCTTTTAAGTGTTTCGACTAAAAGTTAAGGTGCATAGATTTTTGCTTTTCACTGCCATTGAGCAGGAAAGCACTCAATGATTATATCACAAGACTATAGGTTATACAATTAACAAGTATGGTATACTTCACGTATGGATGAATTTCAATTACTCGATCACCTCAATTTATATGTTCGTTTTGAAGAAGATGAAAAAGATATGCGAGATCAGATGATTGAATTCATTAAAACCGATCCCAATTGCTTTGAAAATACAAATCACCATGGACATATTACCGCTTCTGCGTGGATTTACGATTCAGAAACTCAAATGATTGGGTTAGTTCATCATAAAAAACTTAACAAATGGCTTCAAACTGGTGGTCATTCAGATGGGAACCCAGATACTGCATCACAAGCCTTACGTGAAGCTCAGGAAGAGTTTGGACATGACGGACTTGTCCTTTCATCTGAATACATATTTGATGTTGATGTGCATCAAGTCCCCGTCGATATCAAACGCGATGTCCCTCCCCACCTTCATTATGATGTGCGCTTTTTGATATATGGAAACAGCTCAATTCCTCCACATGTAAGTGATGAATCTCATGAGGCCAGATGGGTTGCACTTGATGAGGTGGAGCAACTCAATAATGAACGAAGTATGATGCGCATGGTTGAGAAGACCCGAGCGTTGTAGAAGTGAATCCAGTGGCATATCATGGTATTATCAAATGTATGAAATGGATTGCATGTGCGATTATTTTTTTCCTCTTCCCACTTGGCGCTCAAGCCTCTAAATCATATGATACTCCTGAATCAATGTCTTCACATACACGGGAGCCTCAGGTAAGACAAAATCAAGGAGCCACTGTGTACCTCACCAAATGGCTCATGACAGTCCCTCCTGAAACATTTTCCTATGATGTCTATTTTGAGCATGGATGTCGACTAAAAACATTCCCATTGCGGATTGGTCGGTACTGGCAAGTTTCCAACATTTGTGAATTTTGGCCAAAATCCCACTACAATTTAGCCGCAGCAGAGATTAATCGATCATGGATGATTACCTATCAATATGCTGAATCAGAACTCGGCGTTTTAGGAGGTTTAGCCTTTCCAGAAAGCTCGCTGAAGATTGTATTTTCCGATGACAACGGCGAATCATGGGAAATGCTACGCAGTTCAGTCGTGGATGAAGAAAACAACACCGTTGCAGCAATCACAGACAAGCCAGGCGGCTACATGGTTATGGCAGGGTTTGTAAAACCAGATGTGTTCTACTCATATTCTGACATTGATGAAGATGTGTTGGGAGCAACAACTACACGAGCATTTGAGGGAACCCCAGACTCAGTATTTAACCCTATTGTGTATGCGTATCAGGCACTTCAAGCATTCTTTCAACAATAGCCCTCTTACTTAGAGCATGGTATAATTGGTATTTAACACGTTGCAGTGGTCCGGTAGCTCAATGGTAGAGCAGTTCCCTCTTAAGGAATTGGTTGAGGGTTCGAGTCCCCCCCGGATCACTAAGCCTATAATATGGCAATTTTGCTTCTGTTATGCTATACTTTCAACGTATTTTTGGTTAGAAAAATCTTAAAGAGTCTTTTGTCCAAAAAACCATGCTCGTTCACACAATAATCAAATCGAGATATATTCACCTTCAACGGAGGAAATATGTACACATCGCATACTGGTTATGATCGAACCATTAGGAAGGGCAGCCTTAGATATCTGTGGCTGTACCTTTTGTGTTGGTTCGTTAATGTTGTTGCGCTCTTTGGCTCACTTGCTGTATTTTGGAAGTGGGTTGCAGTTCCAATTTTCAAGTTGAACTATTTCGCTTCGATAGGGGCAGCAATTATTGCCTATGCTCTATTGTATCTTTTGATACACTATCGGTTTAAGTGGCCAACACCTAAGCTCGAGCGTTCTTTTAGTTATAACCTATTTGGAGCATTGAGGAATGCACTTGTGAGGCCTGTGATTATTATTATCATTTCTGGCCTGATTTCAGTTGTATTCTGAGAGAGTAAGAAAAGGAGCTCACAAATGACGAAATGGGTTATTAAGCATTACAATGTCATTACTGTTTTTTTGGGAGTCGTGTCTCTTTACTTGTTTGTTCAAGATTTTCAGCACGATATGACCCTATATTACCCTTATCCGCGGGTACTGGGATGGTTCTTTGCGAATATGTGGGCGAATTACTTTCTAGCTACCCAAACAGCCAAAGTTAATTGGGATGCGAATCCTTCTGCTGAAAATGTTAACCAGGATGAATATCAATCTGTTAAAACCATGCTTACAACTAAAATAAGAATTCTCAAGGTTGCATTCGTATATGCAATAGGGCTAATGTTTTTTCTCGTATTCGGTTTATATCAAGGTTTGTAATACACTAATCTACCCCTCAGCACTCGCTGACAGGATTTTCGACTTTGTCGACTTCTCCTTTCATCGGGTGCTTTTTTTTGCCATATTTTGTTATACTGAGCCTATGGAAAGCGAAGGACGTAGGTTACTTGATCTTGCAAATGAAGCGCGCGAAAAAGAGCAGTTTTTTGAGGCATTTGATTTGAGTGACCAGGCCATGATCGCTTTTGATAAAGATGATGATGATGCGGGTTGTGCTGAAAGCTTAGCATGTCGATCTATCAATCTGCGAATATACGCAAATCTCAATGAAAGCACACGTATCTTGATATCTGCTAAATTTGAAATGATGGGATCTGTTGAGATAGCTCGAAAATCCAATAATCCTACTGCTCTAGCTTTACCACTTTACAATTTGGCACAACTTCATGAAGATCTGAAAGAATATGAAGATGCAGTCAAAGTATATGCGGAAGCGGTGAAAGCTATGGAACACAATCCACCTCAATCACATAATCGCCCTTCAGTCCTTGCAAATATGAGAGTACACATGACGACATGTGAGTATAAAGCTGGAGATACAAGTGCTCTAGATAGAATATATCAAGCGCTTGCAGATCTCGAATCTGCTGAGGAACCCAATCTGTATAACAGAGACGTTTGGCTTTCTGGTGCTTGCATGAGAATTGCAGATGCTTTGCGAGTAAATGATCCAGAAAAAGCTCAAGAGCACTTACAAAAAGCAAAGGATATTATCGATGCAAATCCTGAACTGACAATCCGTAAAAAGCAGTGGGACAAATTTGCTGCAACTTTTTAAGAAAACCAGCATTATTCTACGCTTGAATTTTTCGTGTTTATGCTATAATCATTAAATATGGCACCAAAAAAAACAACATCCAAACCAATCGTTTCTGTTAAAAAAACTTCTCCAAAAAAATCCACATCCAAAAAGATGAAAGATTCAGTTGTTATGATGGATACTCCTATGAAGTCAGAGAACGCTACAATGTCATCTCCTCGTATGGAAAGAAATAAACAGTTATATATGCTTGTTGGTTTAGCAATAGTTGTTGGGCTTTTATATTATGGTAGAGGTCTATTTGTTGCAGCAATGGTTAATGGTTCACCAATTTCTCGACTTGCTGTCATTAAAAGTCTCGAGCAACAGGGTGGAAAAGGTGCTCTCGATGGTATCATTTCCGAAAAACTCCTCAAACAAGAAGCTCAGAAAAAGGGTGTAAGTGTTACAAAAGCAGAAGTTGATACTCGAATTGCCGATATTGAAAAGGAACTTAAAGCTTCCGGTCAATCTCTTGACAAATTACTTGAAATGCAAGGAATTTCTATGCAACAGGTTAGAGAGCAAACAGAACTGCAACTTCTTTTGAAGAAGGTCTTAGCTGATAAAATTAAAGTGACAGATGCTGAGGTTGATGCAGCTGTAAAAGAGCAAATCGCAAGTAAGCCAGAAACAGTCTCTGATGCAGAATTCAAAAAGCAGATTAAAGATGGCTTGGAGAATCAAAAACTCTCATTTGAAGCTCAGTCCTACATTCAAGAGCTTCAATCCAAAGCTAAGATCAACTATATTCATAAGTATTAGTACATCTAATGACTTTGGCAGCTTAAATGATTTAGGCAAGTTCGTCTTTGCGATCACGTAGGAATTTAGTCCACTCCTCTACTATATCGATAATGAATTTGAATGGTGCTTCTATGAGGTAATCAAAGAAGATAATAAAGAGATTTATTTTTGATACCTGCTCACTAAACATTTTTCCTAAATACAAAATTGGCAAGAATAAGAATGTCACAAATGAAATGACTACATTGTTGCTTGGTTCTAAAACATATTCTTTCGCTGTTTGACGAATTCGATATGCAAAAAAAGTCACAACGCTGATAAAGAAAATGAAAATACTTTTACTGACCAGATTAAAACCAAGGACATCTAAAAAGTAATACACGCTTCCCAAAATAAGGCTAAATGATGTGAGGTATAAAATTGTGAAAAGGAAAATTAGGCCGGATCTTCGCTGTGGAGCATTTGTCGTGATCAAACTTTTTTGATCTTCAAACGCCCGATCGTCATCGATAATATCAACAATTCGCTCATAGATTCGCTCAGTATTCTTTTTGGAAGGTGGTGCAATAATTGAAACAATTACTCCCATCATGACTGGAGGCAGAAGTGTGTTAATGGCTACTGATGCTAACTCGATATCATCATAAAATAGTTTGGAAAGTGGAATTTCAATTAAAAGGACAAATACCATCTTTGTGAGGAAGATATAGGTAATACTTCGAACTGCTGCATTACGGAGTTTGACACTTGTTAGTGTATATTTTTCTTTGCACAATTCTTCTACTTCTTGTCTCAGAGAGCCCTTCTTGGAAAGTATGACTTTTGCGGCACCTTGATTTTTTCGGATAATTCCATACAAAATTTTAAAAGGAGGAACCTGTTTTTTTACAAATTTAACAAGTGTTTCAGAATGTTTGTTCTTGAGAGCTTCGTTGGCTTCTCCCATGAATGCACTAAATTCTGAAGCAATAGTCTGAATTTCCTCTTTAGATTTTTCATGAAGAGTCCCATACTTGAGGGTAAAAAAGTGATAAATGATGAACGGTTTATCATTTTTAGCAAAGCCCTTCTCAACAGCTGCATAAAAGTACATATCCTTTTTTGTTTCATCGATATTTTCCAGAGAAACTTTATTTTTGAGTACTTGGAAGAAATAATAGACAAGTGCAGATTGCTTGCCAGCTTGATCTTTACTGACAGTTTCTTCAATCTCACATGACATCAAATTCATCACAATTTCTCCAAGATTGTCAACATTTTTTACTTTGTGAGTGGAGCGAATATATGTGAAAAAGAACTGATACTGATTGATGATATGCTGAATACTTTCAACATCATGAACACTGACACCATTTTCAGGCACATATCTCCCCCATAAGAGCTCTCTCATTAAATTCTCCCCTTCATTCTCCCCTTTTGGATTGATAGCAAGCCGTCTTCGTAAAATACGAGCGATGGCCATACGGCGTATCAAATGCTCTTCATTAAACTCAATTGCGTTGCGAATTTTCTCATATGCAAAGCCAAAAAATGAAACAGCTTGCGAAACTTTGTACTGATCCCCCTCAACGATGGATTGTTTTGCAGCAGGCGCTGTAAGAGCTTTAAGAAGAGCCTCTGTGACTGGTGAAAGTTTAATGGGATCTGTGTCGGAGGCCTCAGGAATATCCATACTGGATGATAGTATACCGCATGAGCTTGAATTGAGCTATACTTAGAGCTGAATATGGTTGTGATTTCTTTTGATTCAGGGCTCGAACGCACCGGTTACGCAGTTTTTACACTCG
The DNA here is from genome assembly GCA_018062605.1 of Candidatus Woesebacteria bacterium. Classification (GTDB taxonomy): domain Bacteria; phylum Patescibacteriota; class Microgenomatia; order UBA1406; family HO2-37-13b; genus 2-02-FULL-43-11-A. The sequence continues at coordinate 8,199 of JAGORW010000030.1, forward strand.
AAAATGGCGCGTATGACTTGAAGTCGTATGGATGCCTCTTTACTTCAGCAAAAGAATCTACAGAAAAACGGATTCATTCCTTACATCTACAGGTTGAAGAATTGATCAAAAATAACAAACCGGATGCTTTTGTGTTAGAACGATTGTTTTTCAGTGTGAATAAGAAAACCGCAATTGTTGTTGCACAAGCCCAAGGAAGTGTTTTGCAACTTGCTGGTATGTATGATATTACAGTGGATTTCTTGACGCCAAATGAAATTAAACAATCGATGACGGGGTACGGAAATGCAGATAAAAAAAGCGTGCAGAAAATGGTTATGTTAACACTTGGCTTGGATGTTGCTCCGGAGCCCGATGATACGGCCGATGCTATTGCATGTGGCCTCACGTATTGTACAATGAAGGCACTTTATGATAGGCAAACTTAAGGGAATTATTTCAGAAATCCACGGATCAGAAGCTCTTATTGAAACATCAGGAGGTGTTTTCTATTGGGTTTTTATAACGCCCGATATGCTTGGCAGTTTTGTGATTGGCGATGTTGCAGAGCTTTATACGTATCATTCTATTAAGGAAGATGAACAGAAATTGTTTGCATTTAATTCGTATGAAGCCTTTAGAATGTTTTCACTATTGATTTCAGTCGATGGTGTCGGCCCAAAGACTGGTTATACCATTGTATGTACATCTGGTGTTGGAGATATTAGGCGCGCAATTTTAGAGTCTGACGTGGTATTTTTTCAGAAAATTAAAGGCATTGGAAAAAAAACTGCACAGAGAATTTTGGTTGATATCTCAGGTGCAATGGGAACTGAGTTTGATCTGCAAGCATCGCAGGAATCAGATGTTGATAAAGACGCACTAGCGGCACTAGAATCGCTTGGATTTAAGACAGCGGACGCACATGAAGTTCTGGCAGGTATTGATTCTGAGCTGCCTCTTGAGGCAAAAATTAAAGCCGCACTGCAATATTTAGGACGCAACTCATGACAAAAAAGGACATTCCAGATACCATTTTAGAGCGAAAACTTCGGCCAAAAACGTTGAAAGAATATATTGGCCAAGAAAAGATTAAGCAGTCCCTGCAGCTTTTTATTGACGCCGGAAAACAGCGTGGCCATGTGTCTGAACATTTATTGTTTTATGGTCCGCCAGGAATGGGAAAAACCACATTGGCACATATTTTAGCAGACGAACTACAAGGAGATCTGA
>JAGORW010000098.1 GCA_018062605.1 Candidatus Woesebacteria bacterium
CCGCCATCTTTTTCAGGCTTCATCTTTGAGATGAGGTGTTGCAAGAACAAAAGCTGACCATCCGAGATACGAGGAGTGCCTGCACCAAATCTACCGGCGTAACCACGGGCTGCTTCACGCTCAACAACATCTTTATCTTTCTTCCAATCGACTCCGTAGGGTGGATTACTCAATCCATAGTCAAAAACCTCACCAAAAAACTGATCATTTGCAAGAGTACTTGCCTTTGAGTGGTCTTTCTCTCCCCCGCGAATTAAATCTGGATTATCACCCTTAATCAGCATGTCTGATTTTGCCATAGCATATGTCACCGAGTTGAGTTCCTGTCCATAAAGAAAAATATCAGCTTCTTTATTTATGTTTTCTAGAATGTAATCCTTGGCAACAGAAAGCATACCGCCAGTACCACAGGCAGGGTCATAAATCTTTTTGATAACGTGGGGTTTTTTGAGATCCTTTTTATCAGGAGAGAAAAGCATCTCAGTCATGAGTCCGATTACATCTCTTGGAGTGTAGTGCTCTCCGGCAGTTTCATTCGACATTTCAGAAAACTTTCGGAGAAGTTCTTCGAAGATGTGCCCCATTTGGTAGTTGTCTACTTTTGAAGGATGCAAATCCACTTTGTTTAGTTCCTGGATCACGTAGAACAAGAGGTCGCCCCCTTCAAGACGCTCAAGCTGTTTACTGAAATCAAACTTTTCAAAAATGTCTTGGATATTCTTGCTATAACCGTTGATGTATTGCTTGAAGTTCTTTGCAAGCTGCTTTGGTTCTCCAAGAATGGTTTTGAAATCGTAATCAGATATATTGTAGAAGGCTGTACCTGAAGTCTTCTTAAGGATAGGGTCCAAGTCATTTACCTTGCCTTTGTACTCATTGTATTTTTCAAGTACTTTTGATTTTGTATCTGCCAAAATAGAATCAAGGCGCTTCAAAACCACCAATGGTAAAATTACATCTTGGTATTCGTGTTGCTTCCAACCACCACGCAAGATATCGGCGATACTCCAGATCATTGATGTTTTTTGAGTGAAATTTTCCATATATTTATACTATTACTTATTAAAAAGATTAATGTATTCGGTAAGGTAAAAAATTCTATCCTTCTTGAAGCCGGTCTTTTCTGAGAACAAGCCAAGCTTTACAAAATCTTTTGTTATAGCTGACGCAGTCGGAAATGTCACTGAGAGCATTGATTCCATGTCTCGAATAGTCACGATAGGCTGTGAAAATAACAGACGTAGTAACTCCTTGCCAAGTTTTTGACGTTTAATACCCATACCTTTTTCAATTATTGTTTCGTATTTCTTTCGAAGATCAATAATGTTTTCTAGTGTCTCTCGTGAATTCTTTGCTGTCTCAAGTACGCCTGTGAGAAAAAAACGTAGCCAGTGCTCGATGTCATTTGTTTCGCGAACACGAGAAAGACCATCGTAGTATTGAGGGCGATGCTTTTCAAAGAAATCTGAAATGTAAAGTGTTGGCTTCTGGAGGATTCCGAGACTAACCAAGTGAAGAGTAATGAGTAATCTACCAATACGTCCATTGCCGTCAAGAAACGGGTGGATGGTTTCGAATTGATAATGCGAGATAGCGATTTTTATGAGATCAGGGATATTTACTTCATTGTTGTGCCAAAATCTTTCGAGATCACTCAACAGTTCACTAACTTCTTCATGGTGGGGTGGGATAAAAACAGCATCTTTGAGTGTTGCGCCACCAATCCAGTTTTGACTTCGGCGAACTTCTCCTGGAAGTTTTGTATATCCACGAACACTTGAAAGCAATACTTTATGCGTATGTCTGACAAGTCTCATTGAAAGCGGCAATTTTTCAAGTTCTGCGATTGAGTAATTTATTGCTTTGACGTAATTTTGAACTTCTTCCCAGTCATCCTTCTTCTCAGGATCAATTTCAAGCTCTGGGAGAAGTGCTTCATCCAGCTTAGTTTGAGTACCTTCAATTTTGCTTGAAGTGGTGGCTTCTTTTGTAATATGCATTTTTATGAAAAAATCTACATCAGGTACCAACTTTGAAAAAGCATTGAGCTCGCCTAGGTACCTCATAGCATCAGCAAGAAGGACATCAATGCGCTTGTCTGTCCATTCAAAACTCTTATTGACCAAAGACGGTTGAAAGCTCTTGTATCCTTCGTATTGCTTATGGGTTCCTGACTTGTATTTTTCAGCCATGTAACCATAATACACCTTTATTAAAATATTGCAAATTAAAAGTTAGTCTATTAACTTTTAATTTGACTAAGCAGTATTAAATTATATGTATACTTCTTAAGTTGTACTGCGGAGGCAAAACATGGTCGCTACGCTCCCTGTTTATGCACTCTCGCAATATGTAGTCGCTCGCGGACGAGCTCCTTATATTGCGGAGGATATGAGATTCGAACTCATGGCCCCTTGCGGAGCGGCGGTTTAGTAAACCGCTGGTTTAAACCACTCACCCAATCCTCCATCTGGTGCGTAATCACGTCGTCGAAATTTGGGAATTTCGACGCGATTTTTACGCATAAAAATCGGCGGAG
>JAGORW010000099.1 GCA_018062605.1 Candidatus Woesebacteria bacterium
TGAAGTATTCATTTCTGAAAGTGCTTTTTGAAGGTGTAGTCGTCCATACCCAAATTGTGGATCAAAGCCAGGAGCTCCTAAGTCATCGGCGGAATTTAATAGAATATGGATGATTTCTTTATTGCTTAAAGATGGATGCTTACCCTTAAGTAGGCTTGCAGCAGCAGCAACATGTGGTGAAGAAGATGATGTTCCAGAAAACACGGTGAAATCAAGATTTTGACCAATCACAACCCAACTGTGATCCACCTTTCTAAAGTTACAATCTGATGAAAAGACACATGCCATATCAGTTTGAGAACCTCGAGGTGTGACAACAAAAGATGCAGGAGCAGATATATCAACATTCTCACTTACATGAGAGTAGTCTGAAATGCTGTCATTTGGCTCAATAGCGCTGACAGAAACAACCTCATTATAATCAGCTGGATAATGATTTGCTTTGCTGTTGCCATCATTTCCTGCAGCAGCAATGAGCACAATCCCCTTTTTATATGCTTCTTTAACAAGATTTTGAGTGATTTCATCAGGTTCATTTCTGCCGAAACTCATATTGATAACATCCACCTTCTTATCAATTGCATATTCCAACATCTGAATAATTGCGCTAGAAGGGCAAATACCGCTGGCATCACATACTCTCAGAGGCATTATTTTAGCGTGTGGATTAATGCCAATCATGCCATAATTATTGATCCTGCCTCCAATAATGCCAGCAACAGCAGTTCCATGCCCGCCGCCAACTCGTACATTTGCTGCTTGGAAATATGACTCAGTGGCATTATCCATAGGGTCATTATCAGGCTGAATGCGAAAATCCCTATCTTCGACTCGGGCTATAAAATCAAGCGCATCCCAACCACGGTAGTCATCAACAAATCCATTGCCATCATCATCTCTTCTGTTCGAAGGATTTTCGGATCTGTTAATCCACATGTTATCACGTAGTTCTGTGTGGTTATAATCGACACCGGAATCGAGTACAGCAACGACGACCTCTTTTTGTTGTGTGAAATCTGTATCCTTGTTAATACCGATTGTCTTGAGATTCCATTGAAAGTCAAAGTCCTGATTCCATGATCCTTGGAATTCAGGCAATTGCCTTTCATGGGCTGGAGGTTCTCTATCATTGAGGAATGGTTCATTAATGGGAGATTGATCTGTATAGAGATAGTAATCTGGCTGTGCAATCATAACCAGTGGTGATTGTTTTAATGATTGGATAGCCGACATCACGTCGAGTTGTGTTCCATCAAGAATATACACATTTTGGATATTGCTTTTTGTAGCATGGGAAAGAGGGGTGATTGATTGGAATTGAAGCGAATCAAGGAGTGATTTGAATGAAGAATTTTGAGTAGTTGTATCTGAAAGGGTATCTATGGGAACGAGCGGATTTTCTGAATCAGTTTGTAATTGTAGTGCAGATGCGAGTTTTACGATAACTCTCCCTTTTACGAATGTGCCGAATAGCTTTCGATTTTGGTGTTCTTGGTTGAATATTACAGGTTGTAATTCAATCTTAGCTGAAGTGCTGGGAGATGAGGGATGTGTGATAATCTCTTGAGCAAATGGAGAAGAAATTTGACGATTTTTATAATTTTGCGTCAGTGCGACAAGTATAAACAAGGCTATAGCAAGCGTTATTATTACCTTTGGGATGTGCACCTTCCTCATTTTAACGCCAATTTCAAATGTGTAATACTCTTCTTTATACGATATTTAAGCTGGAATGTCTAGGGTAAGCATTTTAAAGCCAAGAGGAAATAACTTTAAATTTCTTTATTTTGTTTAAAAATCAGCCAAATTAATACCCAGCTTCATTAGAATAAAAATAGCGAAGTAAAAGATCAACATTGTGCAAATAATTGTTGAAAAGAAAGCAAATATGTAACTGGGGGTACCCCAAGAGCTATAACTCTTATCTTTAAAGCCGTTTTTATTCCAGATTATAGATAACGCTAATGATAGGATAAAGAGGAACTTTAATAACATATGCATTATTTTACTCTAAGCATGGAGGTTAAACTTATATGGATTTCTCAGCATCGTTTTACATACACTTTTCTAAACCACCCTCTTTTTTCTTCTGTCAATGTTTCAAAAAAAATAGCCATAGCTTCTCCTATTTGGTTATGAACTTCAGGTACTTGCCATTGTTTTTGCATAGGACCCACCTTTAGACGCGTATAAGTGATATGTGCAACCTCCTTGCCTGTTCTGTGTTTAAGATAACTAGAGATTGCCAACCTTTGGGGAAGGGTTTTTCGTAATTCGCTTGAGTCATCAAAAAAATCATCCGCTAAAACATCATCTTTACGTATTTTCTTTGATGGATAGAGGAAGTCATAAAGACAACGTGCATGAAGTAAAAAAGTTTCAAGCATCGCGTTCCTTTCTCCATTATTTGCAATTCCCTTAACTAATCGACTCCCCGAATATTCAAACATCTCTATCTCGTATGAAATGTGTTCCCATGCGATTTCCTGGAGCTGTTTTATTGATATATGACTACGGCTCATTATTTACGAG
>JAGORW010000003.1:0-2247 GCA_018062605.1 Candidatus Woesebacteria bacterium
CTAGAGCCCGTGCCTCTTGAAGAATCTCGGGAGAATCAGGTAGTTTATACAGTTACAGCTGACTCATCTATGTCTGACGTGATCGATGATGCACAAGGATTACCAGTCGAACGCATCCAACCGAACTATGTTTACTTCTTATTGGAAACTCCAAATGATTCATATTTCCCCAATCAATGGGGTTTTAATGCAATCCATGTGGATAAAGCATGGGAAAAAAGCAAAGGAAGCGCAAGTTTAAAGGTTGCAATCATCGATTCTGGGATCGATAAAAATCATCCAGACCTCGCTGGCCATGTGGAAAAGAGCAAACCTATTATGGCTGGATGCTACAACGATGGTGATTCTAACGGCCATGGAACACATGTAGCTGGAGTAATTGGTGCATTGAGCAACAATGCTACAGGAGTTGCTGGAATGAATTGGAATATTACCTTGCTTGGATACTGTGTTGTTGCACCAGACGGTAAGGGAAGTTCTCATGCTGTGGCTCAAGGTATTCGAGATGCGACAGATGATGGGGCAAAGGTAATCAATATGAGCCTGGGGGGCCCATCCTTCCCAAATAAGGACTATGAACTCACAAGCGCACTCGATTATGCTGCAAGCAAGGATGTTGTTATTGTTGCAGCTGCGGGTAATTGCGGACGATACACTCCGGGAGAGTACACAGATCAAGATATGGCCCAATGCTATTGGGGAGGCAATGCAGATAAGTATCTCCCCGCATCAAGTCCACATGCCATTAGCGTTGCTGGAACTGGTCCACAAAATGAACGTGCTTCATATTCCAATTATGGCTCAACAGTTGATGTAGCAGCCCCTGGAGGCAATCCCACATCTGGATCTTCATCGTGCTCATCTACTGGAAGCAACTGTATCTTATCCACATGGAATCGAACGTCTTCATGTCCTGTTGCTGGAACTGCTACTGGGTATTGTTCCATAGCAGGTACAAGTATGGCAGCACCTCATGTTACTGGACTTGCAGCATTGATTCGAGCTGCGAAACCAACACTAAATCGAGCCGAAGTAAAGGTGATTTTGCAAAACAATGCCCAGGATTTAGGTCAAGCCGGTAAAGATGATCAATTTGGCTACGGATTGATTGACGCTCAAAAATCTTTGGATTCAATTGTAACCACATCCCCTGCCCCATCTACCTCTCCGTCAGTGTCCCCATCTATCTCCCCAAGCAGTTGTGATACTCAGAAATCTAATGGAGACTATAACTGTGATGGCACAATTGCTCTCTCTGATTTCGAATCTTGGAGACAAGATTTCGAAAAAGGAAATTCGATACTTTCTGCCTTTGAAAACTTCAGAAAAGGGTTTACAAAAAACTAATTTGGGGCTCAGGCTCAGTCTACTCATGCACTCAAAACTCGCCCTTTTACTAAGAAATCCATTAAAAACAACATTTCCACACTATAAAACCTATATAGTCCTAATTCTTACTTAACTATAGATTTACACACCTGTCCAACTAACCTTGATTTACATCCTAAAAGAACAAGAACGTTCTAATAAAGTATACAGATCTTAAGTCCTTATATCGGACACTCTCTTAGGGTAATTCTGTATCAAAAAAAGCTTATAAACGCTTGAATAATCGGAAAAGGACAAGTCCTGCACAGTAAAATAAAATCACTTGCAAAAATGGAAAAAAGATAGCAAGAATCAATGTCATGATTGCATGGTAGTAGAAAATTGCGTTATCTGCTGAGCGGATCAAACCTCTTGTAATCAACATCAAAATCGAAAGCGTTAAAAGAGTCGACCCAGAATAAGACCACAATGGCCAATCAAAATACATTGCTATACCAAGCAAAATTGCTGCTAAAATGAAAAACAAATCTTTAGATTCGAAGTAAAATGGTCCCAGATACATACAGTAACTGTAGAGGACTCAGGATATGTTGTCAACCGAATTAACTTGTCCTTGACACCCCTAAGAGGCTCCTCTATAATACGGTTCCATGTCAGTAACTAACAAAAAGAATCCAAAGGTATCACTCGATGACTTACCAGATCTTTTGACAATCCGAGAAGTCGCAGACATCCTTCGAGTTTCCCCGCTTACAATCAAGCGTTGGGGCAAAAAGGGCAAGCTCCCCGCTATTCGCATCAACTCTCGTGGTGACCGTAGATACCGCAAAGAGATCATCCTCAGGCTCCTTGGCGTCTCAGCTGAAGAAGAATAACACTCACGTATTCTTATACCCTTTTTATCCATCCCCTCTCCGC
>JAGORW010000003.1:2347-35988 GCA_018062605.1 Candidatus Woesebacteria bacterium
TTGGGTTTCTTTTTTTCTATCTTGTTAACTCTTTCAATCTTTTTCCCCACCATGTTTGGTACAACAATCTCATCCTTTTCTACCTCTTCCTCACCATATCATCAACAATGTTTCCGTCTAAACAAGATCTAAAAGAGTCATATGTATTGATTTTTTTCCTTGTAGGGGCCATTGCGCTCATTTATATGCTTGATGTTCCCATTGTTAACTATTTGTTATCAGAAGGAGCAGTCAAGATTGTTAGAAACTTGAATATCTATCTTGCACTTGGAACAGGTGCAAATCTTCTTGTTCGTATATTCTTAAAGCTTATCACCAGTTCAAAATAGTACCTTTTTAGAACAGAAAGCATCATATCCTCAAAACTCGAAAAAATATCTTTGGAAAGGTGTTACTGACCTGCATTGAAGTCCGGCACTGCAGGAGGAGTTGAAGCTGCCGGCTGACCCATTGCTGGGGCTGTTGGCATTGTTGGAATAGCTGGCATTACAGGTGCACTTGGCATAGCTGGTGCAGATGGAATGTTTTGAGGTGTTTGCGATCCAGCTGGACTGGCTGGGGCAACGTCTACTTTCGCTTGAAGGTCCTCAAGTAAGCTATTAAGTTCATCTTGTGGATCATCTAAATCCACATCTGCTGATGAAACTGGATTAAGAGGTTGGACTGGCTGTAACATACTTGGAGAAGCTGTCTGAGTGAGTGATGGAATAGTGGAAACTGGTGGCTGATCCATCGCTGGTGAAACTGGTGGCTGATCCATCGCTGGTGCTGCAGACATGTCCAAGCTTGGCATCGCTGGTTTTGGCATATCAACAGGAGCTGGTGTTACGGGCATATCAAGGCTTGTAGATGCATCCTCAGGCAGCTTATTTGCATGCATATCCATTGGCTTTTCATTTTGAGCTGCTTGCATTGGAGCTCCAGACATCTGAGCAATAGCATCATCAAATTCTGACAGTGTGAAACCCTTTAACATAACATTCTGTGTTCCCTCTTCCAATGATGTAAAAGGAACACCTGCAAAATTCTGAGATTTCTGAAGCATTTCTGCAAGAAAATCCTTGTTTGCCATGACATCTTTCTCATCAAATGGCAAACCTTTAGAGGTTAAATAATCCTTCTCTTGCTTACAGAATTGGCAATCTGGAATCGTGTATAGTGTGATTTTCATACTCTTCATTCACTATAGTGATCGGCAGAAAGTTTGTCAAGTGGTGAAGTGGTGAAGTGGTGAAGAAGTCAAGAAGAAGCCTCAAGATGGGTGTGCTTCTACTCTAGGTAACTCATTCACCAGTGACCGGTTAATTAGTTGGCGTCTTTATAGAACTCCAGCTTATCCAACAACGTTATCGCCCCATCTTGATTAATGTCCAAAGCTGGATCGAACACCTCATCCTCTCGAGTCGAGCCCATCGATTGCTCATTAAAGGACTCATTATTCAGGCCATATGTAGGGCTACTTGTACTTGCTGGTATAAATCCCAAAGCACGTTTAGGGGCTCCAGTATCAATAAAAACATAATAGCCAACATTGCTGCTGAGAGTTACATCATCAGTTGTAATAATATGATTGACCGTCTCAACTGTATCCTCACCGCATAAGAATTGAACACCAGTGCGCCCTGCTGCACAATAGACCTCTGCCTTAACAGCACAACTTGTACTAAATGAGATAGAACCTGCTCTCTCAGAAACACGTGTCACATGAATATCACTCGCCGAACATGAGGCTTGGGCTTCTGGCCGTACATTATTTATGGCATACATTCCGCCAAAAATAACGAACACCAAAACCACCATTGCTATCAAAGACATGATGCTTTTTTCCTTTCCCCTATACTTTTCTGACAAATGTAGTTCCATTTTTTGTATCAATTAATAATATTCTCCCTATCCTCACAGCATTTCATCCTCATGTTTCCGTCCGTTGACCAGTTCACCAGTTAACTAGTTCACAACACAAACACTTTAACAAAAATACTTATCGCTGTCAGTAACAATCCAATTCCTACCACTATCCCAATGGAACCCACTTCCCCACTCTTTGGAAGGGCCGATGGGCTGGCTAATGGACCTTGGGTAATAGCAGCTCCACCTGTTGCTACTATCGTTGGTTTCAACGTTGGAACTCTTGTTGGCGATGGTGTTGGCGTTAATGTTGGTGTGTTTGTGGGCGCCCCAGGCTTCAATGTTGGCGTTGGAGTGTTTGTTGATTGAGTTTGAGTCACCACAGGCGTTGCTCTACCTGGCAATGTTGGCTCAGGGGATGTTCCAGGCGTAGTTCCTGTTGATGCGCCTCCAACCGAGTAGCTCCCGTTTTTCACTTTTGCACATTGAATCACATCCGTTGTCTTCTTGTTTTTCCGAACAGCAATGGCTGAGTCTTTCGTCTCTCCATCCTTACATCTCAGGGTCAGAGCATGAGTTCCGGCTTTCAACGCTTTAAATCTCATCACAGCAATGGCATCTTTTGGAGGGGTGCTTGAAATAGCTTCACCGTCCAAATTTATCCAATTCACTATATATATAAGTTTCGGGGAATTTTTAGTAACAATATCATTGCTAAAAAACTTTTGTGAAGCCTCAGGATCTTTCACATCAATCAATTCAAGCTGCGTTGCATCAAAGTCAATCCAAGCTTCTGCGCCTTGCACTTTTTCTTCCTCAGTATTGATACGAACGTTGACCGTCACAATATCGGAGACAGCAACACTTTTGGTTTGCGGGTCTAGGAACAGATATGCCGCTTGAGCAGATTGAACAGTTCCCAGGAATCCAAGACATACAATGAGCGTAACCAACAGGTGTTTGATCATACAATAGATAGTATCATGAACGAGTTAACTAGTAAACTGGTGAACTGCTTAACTGGTACTAGTTAACTCTAGTTAACTAGAGTCCCTCCCCCTCTTTACCTCTTTACCTCTTCACCTCTTCACCTCTTCACCTCTTCACCTCTTCACCTCTTAACCTCTTCACTTCTTTACCACTTGACAGCCATTCTGGAATATGGTTTTATTATAGATATGGAAAACGTACAAAAAGATATGCAAGACTTTAATAACCTTCATCCAAATAGAAAACTCGCAGTTTTTGGAATCATTCTTTTCATCTTTGTTCTCAGCATTTTGGTCGGTGTGTACTTTACCCAATCAAAAGGCACCATGAAGACTGATAGAACAAATCCAACTGGTACCGTAGCTAGCTCAAAAACCACAACTCTTTCACTCGTACCAAGCACCGCAGAAGTAAAAGTCGGTAGCCAAGTGAAAGTTTCAGTTATGTTATCTGGTGAAGCAGTTCCAGCAGCAGACGTTGTTGTTAACTACGATCCAGCTTTCTTTGCTCTTTCAGATACAGACATCTTGGTTGGATCAGCTTTCAAAAGCATTCCATTCAAAAAGGTTGAAAACGGAAAAATAATTGTTTCCACACTTGTTGATTTAAGCAAGCCTACAGAAGTTAATACAGGTGAAGTTATATCATTTACACTTGAAGCTCTCAAGCCAGGATCTTCAGAACTTTCATTCGATATTGAGGATGAGAAAGATGTTCACAAAACAATAACATCAAAGGTCGGCGGAATTGACACATTAAAAACTGCCCAGGGTACTACAATAACTATCAAATAATCAATCCATGTTTCATAGATTATCAAATACCAACAATCAACGAGGAGAAGTCGCTTGGCTTCTTACAGTTGTATCTATGGTTGTCATCGGTGTTGGTTTAGTGATCGGTTTCAATATAAGCACACAAGAGCAAGCAGCTATTCGAACTGCCCCACAAGCTCAGGAAGTTACTCCAGCTCCAAGTAAACAACTTTTGACTGAACCTGTGGATAATCTTCCACGAGTCTGTTTCCCATTTAAGAAAGATGAAAATGGAAAGCCAGTGCGTGTTTCAGATCCATTTTGTTTAGCGAGACTCGTTCCAGTCCAATTCACCAAAAGAACCCTAACGACAAGTGCAATAGATTTCTTAAGTAAGCTCAAAAAGACAGATTTTGTAAATAAGGTTCAAGTAAGCACACTTGACAATCCATTCACAAATCTCACAACACCAAAATCCGATCTCACTGACATTGTAAACATACCGCCTGCATCCTTCTCATTTAATGGTGGTCTCTGTTTGCGGGAAGATGAAATTCAAAATTTTGATATTTCTGGTTGGAACATATATCTGAGTCCTTTTTATGTAAGAAAGTATGAGAGCACCACGAACGCAGGCGCTGCTGAATTTGACACCTTCGATGCAACAATAGTAGATGCGAATAAATTAGTTGCACAAGCTGTAGATGGAAACATTCGTTACACCTCTGATACCGCACCAACCGCTGCCCAGAAAGGAAACCAGATCTGTAACTATAAGAAAGGTAATCCAACAACCGTTAAGTCTTCAGCGAATTATCCCGTACTCTTCAAAGTTCCTTTTACATATAGCCAACTTCTTCAAAAGATCAATAAACCTGATCTCAAAGGAATCACGGACGCTCAAGGATTTGACACTCAAGAGTGCAGTCTCTATTTACATGCTCGAAGAGGTGGACAGTCAGAAGGTGACATTTGGAATATCGCCAAAATTAAGCTTTCTGAGATTATTGGTGAAGAGGCCGCAGCAGTTGTCTGCCCACCACCAGTAATTATTACGCCCCCAAATCCTTCAATAACTATTACTACTACTCCAACACCATCAGATTCTCCAACACCTTCTCCAGAGCCACTCTCATGTACTGCTCAATGTACATCTTCTGATACATGCGGAACCTATATAGATCCAATTACAGGAACGACTGAGCAGCTTGGATGCCTTGATACATCTGATGCAACCGTCACTGCCATTTGTGATATCAATAGTGGTAACAATTGTCAATGTGCGCCTACCAAGTGTATCGGTCCTAAAGGAGTCTGTAGTCCAGAAGAGCTTGCATGTGGAAAAAGCCCAGCAACTGTCACACTTCCACCACCAACAGTAACCGTCACACCTCCACCACCTACAGTAACAATTGGACTTCAAGAACAGGTTTGTGCATACAATGCATTGGCCTTCGTCGAAGAATGTCTACAAGTTGACCCAAACTCTGGTGAATGTGTAGCAGTTGGTGAGAGAAAAGTGGCAAATGCTTTCACTGATGCAATTCTTGATCCAACACCAAATGAATTAAATCGAACAAACAAATGGGGTGCGAGCAATAATTTGCAGCTTGCCAATGTTCGCCCAGATGGAACACCTGGTTTCCGACCAGCAAGCCTTGTTCCAGCTTCATTGTTTACAGTGTACGATACAAATATGGTTGGCACTTTAGCCACCCAATATAAGCAATTTCAAATCAACAAAAATGCACCTCTCTCAGCAATCAACTTATCAAGCACTCGTAAACTTCCAACAAAAAAGTTGACTTTGAGAGAGCAACTTTCAGAACTGCTGACTCGTAAGGATGTTATGTTTCAGGATTTGGCAGTTTTACCTAAAGACGATGCAAAGCGGTTTGATGCAGAACAGTATGTAAACTTTGAGTCACCAGCTTCAGTGAGACTTGACTATGATCGCGAAAATTACAGAATTCTAAAGGGCGGAAAGAAAGTGTATACCTGTTCAAACTCCATTCAGGATCAGATCGATGCTATTGATGGCAAACCAGCAAGATTTAATGGAGTTAAACCAGATGTAAGCGCATGTGTCCCTGAAACCCCTGAGCAAAAAGAAACACTTGATACCATTTACGGTCTCAACGTTGGCTGCGGTCAGAACATCGTCTATGGGTGGACACTCAAAAAGTGTACCTTTGACTTTGATATCGTATTAGTTGTCGATACTTCATCTTCAATGAACTATGTTGTCGAAGGTACCCCAAAAATTGAAGTTGCCAAGAAGCAGCTAATTGAATTTGTTAACTATGCAAAGGTTCATTATGGCCCAAACACACGAATCTCACTGGTGACATTCAACAAAGCTGACAGCTATGTCAATGGAGTAACATCACACAATGATGGTGCTCATACCCTTGCTACCAAAGTTCTTTTATCTGATTCAGCTGCCACACTTAAGCTCCTATCAACTATTGAGTCTAAAATTCAACTCTCACAAACTGTAGAAGGTACATGTATTCAATGTGGTCTCAGAACCGCTAAAAGCATTCTCGGTACCCGTGCAGAGTCGGATTCAACAGCTCCTGTAGTATTAGTGCTCTCAGATGGAAATCCAAACTCATTCCCAGGAGGCAAGGGTTCTCCAATAGTTGGCCAACCAAACCCTGGTAATCCTTTTAAAGAGATTTATGACCTTGCTGACTCAATCAGAAATGACGGAGTTACAACAGATCAAAATGGAGGACGTGTAATTGATCCTAAGAATTCAATAAAAGACGATGTCCTCTTAGTAGCTTTTGGATACGGAGATAACCAAAAGCCAGAACAAGGTGAATTACAAGGTCTCTTTATCGAAACCCTCCGAGCAATGGTCTCATACAGAAGGAATAGCGCTGGAGACTTCGACAAGACCATCAAGCCATGGTTATACGACACTGATAAGGGCGCTGATGTGCCTCCAGTAGATGTTGCCGCCATGATGGACACGATCAAAGACGACCTTAGCAGCTGCGCACAACTTCAAAACATCGCTTCAGCTGTCGAAAAAGCTAAGGACGTTGACCAAAATGGTATCGTCAATATTCTCGACCTCACAGCCGTCTTTGATAACTACTTTGCAAAAGGTGTGAGCTTGAAGGAAGACATCAACTCTGATGGAATCGTCAACATTAATGACGCCGTTCTCGTCATTGGAAGCTTGGGAACAGTTGTAACACCTGCAGATAAGCCAGTTACAGAGGCGCCAACTCAACCAGCTCAGTAAGCTGTGAAAAAACCATATTTTACTTCTATCACCACTTTCTCACTTGTTATTACTTTGGTTTTTTCTGTGATTATTTTGAATTCAACACGCATTACTCTACAATCTGAGGCACAAGAATCTGCATCCAACACACCCACTCAGGCTGAGGAACCTGCGTGCAGCATGCAAGTCGAGGTGTTTATAAAAGAGCAACTGGTAGATGGCAGCCGCGTTTTGTTAGACTTCAAAAAGCATCCAGAGCTTGACCCCCTCAAATGGGGTTTCTCAGACACAATCAATCAACTTCCCTACTCTAACCCTCCATACGTCATCTCTTTTACCCATCCAACCCAAGCGAAATACACTAATTTTGTTAATGAGCTGAGTTTTGTGGCATTTCCAAAGCAGAGTCAAATCTATGGCTCAGAAGAAGACACTGACATTTCAATCACCTATCAAGATGCATATTTTGATGTTGTACAGCAAGAAATAGAGATGTGCTCGCTGGAAGGAACTACCGATTGGCTCTGCTCATCAGACAATGTGGGTGATGTTGAAACAATTTCTGGGATTCCAGTAAAGTGCGGTATGAATCTCTCTATTGGTTGGATCGTTGCGAAAACCCAATCTAACACAGCAGGTGCAAAAATTTCTCAGCAGTTTTCTCAGACAAAAAAAGTCAACACCGTTATTTCAACCGATATTAACAAAGACGGCATTACCTCCCTGCTTGACCTTACAACTCTCATAAGCGCGTATGGATCCAATGACCCTCAATCTGATATCAACGAGGATGGCACTGTAAATGGTCAAGACTATGTGCTGATGCTAGAAGTGCTGACTGGTGAGCTAGTTAACTGGTAAACTAGTTAACTAGTCAACTGGTTAACTGGTGACTAGTGAACTGGTGAACTAGTGAACTAGTGAACTAGTTAACTGGTCAATTGGAAAGTTTTTTTCTCAAAGACTGGAGTTGCCTTACAAGTATCATATATTCTTCTCGCAATTCTTTGGTATCTATGTCTAGAAGATCTTCAACTATTTGTAAAAGTAGCACTGTTTCGTTTGCAGAGCCAATAGCGATAACTAGAAAATTCGCAAAACGCTTCTTCGAGGTTGCAAAGCCCTCCATTATATTAAGTGGCACTGACAAACTAGCTCTCTTTAATTGATCACGAATAGCAAATTCCCGGGACAATTCAGGATATGAAAATATCAGTTTATAACACATATAATACAGGTCAATACCTTTCCTATAGATTTTTAAATCATTTATTGTATTCATGTAGAAAGGTTATCCAACAAATATGAAAAATGTATTAACACCCACGCTCCAATTACTAAAGTGGTTAACATATAAACTAGTTAAATAGATCTATAAGGAGAATATAATTGCCCAGTTCACCAGTTAACCAGTTGACTAGTTAACTAGTTCCGGTGTATAGTGAGAGTATGATCTCTGCATCTCAAAAAGGAACTATCTCAGGAGTAATTTTAGCTGGAGTGAGCCTCATTACAATCATTGGAGCTGTTGTTGGTTTGGCTGTTTCTAATCAAACAGTGACAACAGAATCGCAGGCTCGCATTGCAAACTCAGATGTCCATCTTGTGAAGGACTCCGTCAATGGATCCTTAGAAGATGAACGCACGGTAGAGCTCTCTGGCGAATTTTGCTTCTCCCGCTATCTGCAGTCGGGTGGATCAGAGAAGTGGACGATCTATCCTTCAAATGAAACTGGTGGTCAGCAAAGCCCTCGAGGTGGGAGTGATCATATTGATGGTGGCACTCTGAGCGTGGGTCGTGGTTTTCCAGCTCATTGTAAGCGCGTAGATACCAATACTGGTGAAGCTGAATGGCAGGTCGCAGATACAAAAACAATGCAACCTCATAGGTTCAGCGTTCTACTTCATTTTCCTCAAAAACTTGATGATAAATACTGCCCAAGCGTTCATTTGAACTATAAAGGCACATGGATGAGCGGTATGCCATTTGCAAAAGTTGATCTCAAAAAGATTAAAGGCCTCTGTACGCCTGCAACGACTCCATCCCCTTCTACAAGCCCATCAGTGAGCCCATCTGTATCACCACCTCAGGCACCAGTATCACCTGTTCAACAGCCGCTTCCATCTCCGGCAATCCAAGCACAAGGGTATATCACGGTGTATGGATGTAAAAAGCCTGAATCCATTAAACTCGAATATTGCAAGAATGATACGTGCACAGAAACGGCTACGCTGCCATATAATGCATCTGATGAAACTAAGCCTGTTACTCAAGGCATTTGGCTTGAGGATACCAACATTGATAATACATGGATTTACCGGTACAACATGACCATGATTGATGGAAGGCCAATTGATCCTGCCAAAACATATAGACTCCTTGGAGCAACTGCCATTTTTGATGCTGGAAAGCTCATAGCCACAAGTAAAGCCGAAGATCCTAAGCTCCTTGAAGTCAAGCTGGGTACTCGCCGTGATTTCCAAATATATGCTGAACAAACCTGTGCATGCGCAATAAAAGCCACAGCTTCAATTAAGGATAAAAATGGTGCTCTGATCACGGAGCTGGACAATCAAGTAAACCTATATGGAACTGCTAATAACATTCAGTTCTTCCAGGACTCAACTCGACCTAACACACCATTCAGAAATGGTCAGATCATTGTGGGTCCTGGTAACTATCCAGATCTCTATATCCCAACAAAGTATGGTTTTGATAGCATGGCAAGCATTAAGCTGTTCGCTCCAGGTTGGAAAATTTTGAAGCAAGAATGTGTCAGCAAGGGCCTCAAGCCAGCATGTCCAACCCTTGCACCAGGCTCGTCAGTGACGGCAGATAAGCTCCCACGACCAGATCTTTTTGAGCATATTCGAGTAACCTGTGGTGTAGAAGTTGAGTACGGTTGGACTATTGAGAAGTTGCCGGTTACTCCTCCTCCATCTGTGCCACTCTCCCCTGTCGCCGCAAGCCCAGCTCCTAAACCACCAGTTGTGCCTGGAGATATTATTACGGGCCTTACATGTGAACTTCGAGATGATGCTCAACCAGCGGCAATAGTAAATTCTGACTGCAAACTACAACATCTTGAGCTTCGAGGAGTATATGATGACACCATTGAACTTGATTGGGATAGGCCAAATGGAGAGTGTCAAGGCTATAAACCTGAGTCTGACCAAGTATACATGGCTATTATCAGACGCTCAACTGATGGCGCTGTTGTCGCAGTGGATAAATTCCTGAGAGATCAAACACCAGAGCTTGGCGTAAACAACCGAGAGTGGGATGGTATTCCAGGAACCAAAGTTACTCTAGATGAATGGGGTTCAAATGTTCCATACAACCTGTATGCATATGCCCAAAAAGCATCTAACCCAAGCTGTGTGAGTCAACCTGTTACGTTTGGATTTAGAGGACCGAAATAGGACTAAAATTAGGTAGAATACTATGAAAATGAAAAAATTATTATCAGCAGGATACATCGCAACACCCATTGTTTTGGGGATATTTGTGATTTCTGCCGCAGCAATTGCAAGCTTCCTGTTGCGCCAGCCAAACTCATCCCAAGCTCAATCAAGCACAAGATTTATTTTACCTCCAACTACCTATAACAGAGATATTCAATCTATTGTCACAGACCCCGTCGGCTCTTCAATCAGAGATGGGAATATTGCAGGCTCATTATGTTTCGATGTCAATCCCCCAACCTTTGGCGGCAGATTTAGGACGGTGTTAGTAATGGACCTGAAAGATGAACCAAACGCTGTGATTGGGGCTTCAGTATCTCGAGCGCTGACTAATCCAGCAACATCAAAATGTGGCAGCAGAACGCAATCAGGCGGACGATACAATGATGTCTTCAACCTTTCATTTAACCTACCAGACAAAGCTGACTGGGCAGAAGCATGCCCAGAACTCCGAATTTTAGTCGAAACTCAAGGTAATTGGAGGCAAAAGCCACAAGAAGAGATTGCGCGCATTAGCCGTGAATTTGTATGCCCAGGCGGAGTGCCAAGTGTAACGCCTGTCACCAGCCCTTCGGTTAGTCCATCGGTTTCCCCATCAGTAAGCCCTTCAGTCTCACCATCGCCATCTGTAAGCCCAGCTCCAGCTGTAACTGTTGCACCAGCACAAGTATCCTCGCCATCTGTGTCAGGTACTATCAGCGTCTACTCATGCAAGCAGCCAAAAGATCTTACGATCAGCGTATGTGATAATCCAAATCAAACAGGGTGCCAAACGTTGAGCCTGAAAGGCGCTGAAGCAAATGAAAGCATATGGCTTAAAACAGATGAAGGAAACGACAGAACCTATGTTTATGGATATAAAGCACTCAAAAACTCACAAGGTGCGCCTCTCGTAGCAAACGCACGAATGTCTGTGAGCTCAGCAGTTGCCACCATTCCAACTCTCAAAGGCACTGATAATCGATTCCTCGCAGCAAACGATGATAAAAACATCGTTACTGTCACAGGAACTCATGATAAAACAATTGACGCTCAATATGCCACATGCGGCTGTCCATTCAAGGCAACCACATACATCAAAGATGCGCCTACTGGCCAAATTCTCCAAACAAGCAGCCCAGCAATGGGAACAGCGAATGATATGCATATCATTAAATTCGGTAATAAAATCAGCCAAAACTTCACAAACGGAAAGTATACGTTGAATGCTGACCTCATGGATTTCGCAAAAAGATTTAATCCAGACCCATCATTCCCATTCTCAGACTATGGCATTGATGGACTTGCAATGGTTCGACTCTATGCCCCTGCGTACAATGTTGTTAAGCAAGAATGCACCTCAAAGGGTGAAGTTCCCGCCTGTCCAGGGTATACACATACACTCAATAAGGAGACCTCGTCAAAGGACTTCCAGAACCTTCGTATCACATGCGGCGTCGATATAGAATACGGTTGGGTGATTGATAGAGATCCAACCCAAACTCTTTCCGCAGCACAGCTCTTCACGGCTGAACAAGCTGATGTAGACAATAACGGTGTTGTCAATATCTTCGACCTCTCTGCCTGCGAAGATAACTGGGGTGCAGCAAACAATGTCTGCGATCTTGATTCAAATGGCCTCACAAACTCCACAGATGTGGCAGGTGTGATAGCGTTTATTGGGGAATTAGTTAACTAGTGAACTGGTGAACTGGTGAACTGGTGAACTGGACTAATTTTAACCACCCTGCTCCTCCCCCTTCTTCTTCACTTCTTCACTTCTTCACATCTTCACTTCTTCACCTCTTCACATCTTGACCAATTCACCAATTCGCCTCTAGTTACTAGTTAACCAGTTGTAACTAGTTAACTGGTATGGCTATAATGAACTATGCAGTCTATTGTGCGAGTGCTACGTATGGATTTCCAGGATTTTGCCACCTTGAGCCCTCAGGTGAGGTTTCTTCTTATGTTTCAGATTATCGTTCTTTTTTTGTTGAGCATTTTGATCGGTCTTATTTTCTCTCCTAAGTTCAAAAATTCAGTTCAAATGAGATCTGGGGCTTCACTGGACACCGTGCCAACTTCCACTCCACAAGTCAAAAATATTCTTAAATTACAAGCTGAGAAACCATCAATGGTTCGAGGCACCTCACAAACAATCACCGTTTTTTACAATGGGGCTCAATCTGAAGCCGTAGACACAATTGTTCAATACGATCCAGCTGTAATTCGGGTCGATAAAATTAAAAATTTGGGCATGTTTGATACTGTTTTGCAATCAAAAGTTGCTCCACAACGTGTTGTTTTCTCTGCGGGCATGTCACTTGATGCTCTTGAGAAAAATTCCTTTACCCCTGGCCAACTTTTTAGCTTTACAGTCACAGCTTTGCAACCGGTTGAGAGAACTCCTCTCTCCTTTGTTGAGCCTGAAAGCTATGTGTGGCACAGCACCCAAAATATTGTCACATCTTTCGAGAACGTAACGCTTGAAATTGTGGCACAATAATATAATACAACCTATGAAAAAACAGCTCGGAGAAATCGGAACATTGCTCACAATAGTTGCTGTAATGCTTATGACGGCAGGTGTTTTTTTGGGCTCAGCGCTGGTTTCTAAGTTCTCAGCTCCTTCGTCTCGCACACAGGCACAAGCAACAAGCCCAATAGTTCCAAATGCAGCAAATCAAGACATTGAGGCACGCTTTGGTACAATTTCAAATCGTGGTGGGACTGATCAGAAAATGATTGAGACATTTATATGTTTTAAAGGTACAGGTAACCCGCCAAGCATAGGTCGTTACAAGATTGAGGCGCAAGTCGTTTTAAAAAACGGCGACGCCCCTATTAGTATTGGAGGATCTCTTGAGGAGCCTATCAGTAACCCACTGGACCGCTACCGCTGCAACAGTGAAATGAGGCATGTCGTATATACCTACAAGTCCATTGAGGATATTCCGGGTGATATTACCTATGATCAGGTTGAAAAAATTGAGTTCGTTTTCACCTCAATAACAGGAAATTGGGACCCATTACCAGCTGGAGTGATTGGAACCATGACCGATATGACAGAGATCTTTGGACCAAGGCCAAGTCCGCCAGCGGCACCAGATATGATTGTATGTCCACAAACAAGTAGCCTTTCTCCCTTAGGTGTAATTAATGATGTACGACGCGATCCTTCACTCGCAACAGGATGGAATGTCCTAGAGAATCCTAATTTGCCTGAAAGTGCAACTAATCGACGTAAGAGATCTCTCGTACTTCAGGATATGTCAAAAACACATCATCCAGAAACAAACAAGCTTTTATTTGCAGCCGAGTGTCCTACCATACCCACAACTCCTCGACCCGGCAAGCTTACCTTTAACGTAAAAATGAATAATACTGCCTTCACGGGAGACTTCGATGGATTTGAATACGTCTTACATTCATGCTCATTTAATGACAAGAATTCGGATGGTAGTCTCAACGAAGGCGAGGCAGAGAACTGCGACGTTGCTCCAAATTTTAAAGGTCAAATCGTAACAATCAAAAAGGAAGGCCCTGCTGCAATCAATAAAGTCGATACAAAAACTTTCGATCTGCCAGCAGGTAAGCGCGTTATTTATATGGATTACGGATTCTGGAAAAAATATGGCACTACACAAGCACGTAAAGACGTAACTGGAGTTGAGGTAACGTACTCTCCAACATGTTCGAGTCTTCTCGAAAAAACAAATGAGACTGGTCCAGCAAAGTGCTTAATCACTATAGATGGAGACACCTCAGTTGAAGCAGCTGTGAAGCTTCCAGACGCTGCAAAAGCCGTCTATCGGCTCGCATATTCAACAAAAGTTGCTGATGGCACATCAGACTATAAGGGTGCGGAAATCGCAAACTGTTCAGTTGGTAGTAATGCCCAAAATACTTCAGTATCTGGACTATGTTCAAAAGATAACCAAGTGCCTATCCCGGCCCTCATATATTCCAATTCCACACAAACCGCTACAAAAGTTGCCTATGTCATAACCCGCTGTACTGGAGATAGTGCAACTGTATGTAAACCAAATAAATTCTTTACAGATACCATAGATGTTAAGAATATATTTAGTGAAGCTGCTCTTTTTGAACTCACCCCTGGAAACAGACGAATATGTAAATTTGACCCTTCAAAATTTCCAACAACTGACATAACCGATGCTAAAGTTAGAGAAGCCGTCAGCTGCAACACCGTACCTGTTCCTACACCTCCCCCAACTGAAGTTGCAGAATACTACGCCAACCTATCGCTCTACAATAGCTCAACAAAAAATATCGTGCACGCTAAGACCCGAGCATGTGCAAATGGCATAACCTGTACTGATGATGAGCAAGACCTGGAAATCGCACCTGGGACTCGTGAGCTTGTCAGCATCAAAATCGGTAGTATAAAGCCAGAAACCAACTTTTATACACTTCGGGTGTATGTTCGCCTTGATGGAAGCGAAACTGATCGGGGCTTAACTGAAGAATTTAACGTCCAAGATCCACAAAGCGTGTATTATGATCTCAAAGTGAGTGATACCGCTGTTGATGGATCTGCAGAAACGGAGCTTGATGCTTCGGATGTATCCGGTAACAAGTGTGTAAACGCTGATGATGCAGCGAAGGTTATTGCCAAACTTGCGGAGTTTACATCTCCTGATCAATGTATTCCTGAAGATATTAACTGCGATGGTGTTGTGAATATTCTCGATCTGGCTGTGATCATTCCAAACCTTAATGGTGGTACAGGATGCGCTGCAAATCAACCACTTATCGCTCCAAATCAATCCATCATTGCTCCATAAACCGATGAAATCAATCAAATCAATACTTGAAAAGTTTAACCCAACTGAAGACAAGTATATTTCTCGTGAGTATCAATCATACGGCGTGCATTTGGCAGAAACCTTGGATGATTATAAGCACAAAGCCCTCTATATTAAGATGTCTCGTGATGTCCCCCGCCCGGTTTTGGAACAGGCGTATCGGTTTGTTATAGACTCAAATGCAAAGAACAAAGGTGCCCTTTTTATGTGGAAATTAAAGGAGCTTGGTATGTTTAAGAAGAGTGAAAAAAAGGTTACAGCAAAATGACAATAAGAGTGGAAAATCATTGTGCTGTGATATAATATGACCATGTTAGAACCCCTCATCCAAACATTAATTGTGCGAGGTTTTCCGGAGTTCACGCTCCTGATGATTTTGCTCGTTCCCGTGGTTACTACGCTCATTACCTTTTTCAGATATGTTGTCGGTTGGAGAAGCTTAGGTATCTATACAACCGTTCTCTTAACGTTCGCGCTTTTTCAGCTTGCACAAACGCCAACTGGAACAGATGTGATGAGCGGAATCATTCAAAGTCTCTTCTTTATGGGGGCGGTCTTTGGTATTGGATTTCCCCTTCATATTCTTTCAAAAGACGTTCGATTGCACTACATTTCACGGATTAGCATCATTGTGACACTCACAACATTGGCTGTTTTGGCTGCTGGAGTGCTTCTTATTCAATCTGGATTCACCTTGTTTAATCCAAATGCTCCCCTCTCTTTAGTCATTATGATTATGACACTGGACATCTTTATAAAGAATTACATTCGAAAATCTACCCCAAAAACCATTCGATATATGGTTAACACACTGGGAATCGCCTGTGTGATCTTCCTCTTTATTTCAATGAGATCTGTTCAAACATTTGTAATGACCTACCCTGAAATTAGCCTTTTGACCCTTCTTGTGAACTTCATACTTGGCCGATGGACAAGTTTAAGACTCACAGAATTTATTAGATTTAAAGAAATTCATATTTCTGAGCCTCATGATACCGAACACCATCAAACACAGGAATAGGATTCTTGGGATTAACGAGCGCAATCTCGTCTACATCACTCCCTACAACTCTCCAGAAGCTCAGCATATTGCTGACGATAAAGTGCTGACAAAAGAAGTCTTAGAGAAGGCTGAAGTGCCAACAACGAAGATTCTTTCATTGATTAAAAGTGCAAAACAGCTTGAACGGTTTGATTTTGATTCTCTTCCGAAAAGTTTTGTTGTAAAGCCAGTAAGCGGAGTTGAAGGTGGAGGCATTGAAATTATCTTTAACAAAGACAAAACCGGAACCTATATTTGTACGAACGGGAAGAAAATGGATGAAGAGGCATTGAGAAATCATCTTTTGAACATTCTCGAAGGTCGTTTTTCTCATAATTACTTACCAGATCATGTTCTGATTGAAGAGCGCGTTCAACCTCATCATAAATTTCGACAATATACCTTCAAAGGAGCTCCTGACGTGCGTATTTTGACATTCAGGAATATACCAACAATGGCAATGATTCGCTGGCCAACCAAGGAATCGGAAGGTAAAGCGAACGCCTCAAAGGGCGCTGTAGCAAGCGGAATCGATATCGCAACAGGTATTACAACCCACTCTTTGCAAGAAGACAAGTCGGGTACAATGCACTTAATTGAGTATGTTGCTGGAACTCATCTTCGTTATTCAGGTTTCAAAATCCCCTACTGGGAGCGCATGCTACAACATGCAGTGAAGGCAGCCAAAGCTTCAGGATTGGGTTTTTGTGCCGCAGACTTCTTAGTAGACAGAAACTTAGGCCCTCTCCTTGTGGAGATGAATGCACGCCCCGGTTTGCGGATTCAAGTGGCAAATCAGGATGGTTTAAAATGGCGATTAGAACAGATCAAAAGAATCCCAGTTAAGTCTGATTTACATGCTATTCGACTTGGGAAGGACCTCTTTGGAGGTGAAATTGAGGAAGAAATTCAGGCTATTGCAGGTAAAAAATTGATTTCGCTTATTCAGCCGATTAAGGTGTACCACAAGGACAGCAAAGAACGAGTTATTCTGAAGGCCAAAATTGACACAGGCGCTGGATACTCATCAATTGATTCAACGATTGCTCGAGAGCTTGGCTTTAAAAATGCCCTGAATTTTTATAAAAAGTTAGAATTGCCAAGTGTTTTTGAAAATAAGAAGGAAGCAATTGAAGCCGCGCGCAAGCTCGAAGCACTTTTGTTAGAACATGATCAAGACACCGGGATAGTGAACGCGCATGTTATTACCAGCAGCACCGGCATTACCGTTCGAATTGCTGTAAATTTGCAATGTAAAATTGATGACAAATTGTTTGAAATTGAAGCGAACATTCGTGATCGTAGTCAATTAGAGTTTCCTATGATTTTAGGGAGCCGTGCATTAGGAGGGTTTTTGATTGATCCAACGAGAAAATAGACTAGTTAAAACTAGTTGAAACTGGTTGAAACTAGAAAAGGGCTGCAAAAATATCCGAAAAGATCCCCTCAAGATGCATCGATTCTTCCTTCGTAAAATCCTGTAACACATACTCACTTCCTGAAATTGGTTCCGCTCTATTCTCCACCCCAATTCTTATGCGTAAAAACTCAGGAGATTGAATTGAACTTTCTACGGACGTGATACCATTGTGAACTTTTGGCCCTTTCGCATGTTGAATCTTAAATTGCCCGAACGCAATATCGAGATCATCATGAATAATGATGACATCCTCCAGAGCAATTTTGTAGAAATCCATGCATTTTTTGACTGCACGTCCCGAATCATTCATAAAGGTATGCGGTTTAAGCAGAAGAATTTTCTGAGTGCCCTGTGAGTTATCCACATGAACATCGCACAATTCCCCATCGCACTTTTTGTTAACTGTGAAGGCATCTTTTTTTCCAGCTTTCTTTGCCACGAAATCAAGAAAGAGAAAGCCAACATTATGGCGTGTATTGAGATATTTTTCACCCGGATTGCCGAGGCCAACGAGGAGTTTCATAGGATTAGTATACACGCCTGTGGCTTGACGAAGAAGTGAAGAATTCAGTGGCAGCCATTCAATCGACATCTATAACTAAATCAGCAACCTCTTCTGGCTTATACTGATCTATGTATCTTTTCTGTGCAATAATTATCCTAATTACCATCTTTCGACCATTCAGCAATCAAGTCATTTGCTTTTTTTGCTAAGTCTTGTGAGTTCATACTTATGTGCCGGAGAGAGGACTTGAACCTCCACCCCATTGCTAGGACACGACCCTGAATCGTGCGCGTCTACCATTCCGCCACTCCGGCAAGTCACAATATAAAATGATAAATGACTAGCCACGCTTTGGCATTTATCATTTTATATCGTCCCTTTCAAATGTAAGCGGTGGCTGATCTGCTAACATTTCTTTACTCCTATTTAACTAAGTACAATATATCGAAGCGTGGCTAGCTATATACAATTTACATTTACTCCTTTCCTATTAGATCGAAGCGTGGCTAGTCGTATGATAATTCAATTCGCTTCTTTCTTATTATACTTGAGATTTGTGTGCTCAAGTTAGCATAGATCCTGATTCACAATCATACAAAGCCAAAAAAAAGGCGACCTAACTGTAGGTCGCCCAAATGTCACTCCTCGGGGTAGCGCTCGTTTAGAGCGTGAAGTTCAGCCTGAATTCGATGAACTCTCTCCCTGATCCTTTCAAGCCCGATTCGAATACGCAGGTAGTCTCGCCATGCATTTCTCCGATAAAGTCGAAAGATTACGAGATTTCCAGACTCCCGAATAGGCACATGGAACTTCCTGCGGCGATCCCGCAGATCATATGCAGCAATATCACATTCTACCTCAGCGTCATCTAGAAGAGCTTGCCAGTCTCGCAGACCCTTCTTGAGCGCTCTTCGGAAATACGGCGCATGACTCGGATTATCTAAATCCAAGCCAAAGGTATCAATGTCCGTAGCCATGTTCTTCCCCCTTTGTTTAAAGTGCCATTTCTAGCTAGTATTATATACTATAGGCCCTAATTTGTCAAATAGAGTTGAGTTCAAAATCCCCACATCTCCTGTTAACTAGTTTACCAGTTCACCAGTTTACTACTTTTGTGTATACTGATTATATGCATACCTATTCATACTCCGGCAAGCCGGTAGCAAGCTCACCTTCTAGCCAGTCACTTGGCTCACGATTTCATTCCTATATTTCAGAAAAGCGAGTTCAAAATCATCTTGGTCTTCTTGTTGGCCAGGCTATTCTTTTAGTGATGCTGGCATTGATTCATATTAGCTTCCAGTATCAAGCTGTGCGCCTTGAGTCTGATGCTCAGAAAGTGATTATGGCTCAACGTATTCGTTACAATCAGCAAAAAATGTATGCTCAGAATAATAAGCCGAAGTCTGTTGTACTTGGAACAACGAGCAAGCTGGAAGAAAACCCAGTGATCAACACTCAACCTCAACAGGCTCCTCAATTTCCTCATGTAGAAGTTACCCCTGCGCCCGGCCTGAACAAAGACCACTACTCTATCGCCCTGATCGGTGACTCAATGGTAGACACCATGGGAGAAAGTGGCGATTACCTTCGTCTTGAACTTGCGAAGAAATATCCGAACGTTCAGTTTGTTATCTATAATTATGGAAAGGGTGCTCGAAACGTTGAGCAAGGCCTTGCGGATTTCCATGAACCATTTAGCTACAAAGAGCGAAAATACAGCTCAATTGATACAATAAAACCCGATATCATCATTGTTGGATCATTTGCATATAATCCATTTAATCCTCACGACCGTAATAATCACTGGTTAAAATATACGCAACTCGTTCAAGAAGCTCAAAAAATCACGCCACATACCTACATGCTTGCCGAAATAGCTCCCGTCCGTACTGGTTTTGGACTTACTCCAAACGGTGTGGCATGGGATCCACAGTCTGCATGGTCACATACGGGTAAAATACTTGAACAGTTGCAGAATGTACTCAGCCTCTCTCAAACACTGCATATTCCAGCCATAGATGCATACACTCCATCTCTGAAAGAAGGAACGGTAGAAGGAAAACGTGAGCTTATAAATCCAGCTGACAATATTCATCCATCAGTTGTGGGTCATGAATTTATAGCCCAAAAGATTGTAGAAAAATTGAATTTTGAAGAGATAAAGTAACCCCGGCCATCTCCTCTGTATGTTACAATATCGTACCTAGTTATCATCAAAGGAGGTGTCGCATAGCGGTCCATTGCTCAGGTTTGCTAAACCTGCGAGTTGAAAAACTCACGTGGGTTCAAATCCCACCACCTCCGCATATTTTTAGAGATACACCAAGAGCATGAATCCAGATAATCCAATCTCACATACCTCTACAGAACATGCTTCGGCAGCTGCCGAATATCATTTTAAAGAAATAAAGGAGATCGAAGAAGCAATGGTGTCTCTTGTTGCTCAACTCAAAGAGGCAATCGATAATGACGAATACGATACACTTCTAAGCGATGATGCAGGTGGAAGAATCCCAACTCTTGTACTCAGAAAAATTATTCGTAGTCGTAGACCAGATCACCAGATAGATACCTGCTTTATATCAGCAGGAAGATCACTTTCCGCATATGACGATTCAGCAGTTCAAGAGTATCTTGCAAGATTAACATCACAAACCAAAAAAGCTCTCGTCGTTTCTCAGCTTCTTTACTCTGGAAAAACCATGTTCGTACTTGCCAATAAATTGTATGAGGCACGTATCCCCCATTTTGACGTTGCAATTGTAGATTCTGAATCGCAAACACCCACCTATTTGGAACCTCTTATAGAAATCCTGGGGACAAATAAACTCTTCATTGGTCGAAAAGGAGCGCCAAAATCAAACATGCATAATGAACATGAACAAATGGGCGGCATCGCAAAATCAAATGAGCCTGATAGTCCAATTCCTATGAGGAGAATAGATTATATTACAACATATGGTCGTGAGATCTCTGCTGAAGAAGAAAATGAGATTTTTGGAGTAAAAAAATCTGATTCTCAAAAAGAAGCATATCGCAAAAAGGAAGATCCAGATGCTATTCGAGAATATGAAGAAAGGAAATTTGCGCCAGTTACCGAAGAGGAGCGGAAAGAGATGCAAAAATCAATTGATCTTGCACGAGCAGATGTGAGAATGCTTGCAGAAAGAGTCTGCATAGCAGTATGGGGAAATGATAAGGTTAAAAAGAAAGTATCCTCATATGCATAACTGCTGCCCAGATTGAAGATCATCATTATCGTTGAAATTCCGACGCTTGTGCCCCAATCATCATCATCTGTGTAAAATATGTTGCTGCCATAATCTTGTTCGTTGCTTTTTCAATGTGAGTTAGAGTGTCGGACATCGCACATGCTGCGAGTCTATCAACGGACGTATCAATTATCTCTCCAAACATTCCACATTGCTCGACAGATCCTGCTTCAAATCCGACGAGATAGCACACATATCCAAGCTTTATAAGTTCCGAACGTAATCTTTCTGGATTTTCACCAAGATACCCAAAAGGGAAATGATCCTCAGCAAGTATTTGATGACACACATTAAGAACATGATCTTTAGCTACATCTTCAGATAGGCCAAATGTATCAGCAATAACCATCAGAACATCAACAGCTAGGGAGAACTCTACTTTATCATCAATATCAAATGGCAATTGAGCTAGAATTGGCTGAGTATCGGGATGACGCAATGTTGCAGCTGGAGAAGGATACAATGATGCCACAAATGGAGAACGATCTCGAACTTCCTTAAAAATTATTCTCTCAAGGGCTAAATTCATATCGGCACTGATCTGATCAGGCTTCATAATGTATTTATTATATCACGTCCGACACTTTTGTCTGATTAGCTAATTTTAATCGATTTCAACCGACTGCAACTGATCGAAGTGCTTTTCTACTTCTTTATGATCCACTTTATAATGACGTGCACTGTGTGATTTTAAGGCTCCAGAAAAGGTTTTAGGTATATGCAGAAGTTCATGAATAATCACGCGCTGTTTTCGTTCCTCAGGTAATGAATCAAAATGTTCAGAAAGAACTTCAATCACGTAGGTTGCTGGAAAGCCAGCTGCGATCTGGAAAATACGAGATAGACCCCACACTCGCGCATACGCCCTCGCCTTGCTCCCCGAGCTTCTCACACAATATACACGATTCGTATCTATATAGCGCATATTGAGCCTGGTCACAATATCAATCATCATTACACGCACATCTTCTGCAAGCTCAACATCCCAGGACTTTGGTGGGGACGACATGCGATCATTATACCATTTCTCCTCTGTACTTCTTGATAACTTCACCTCCTGAGCCCTCTAGTTAATCTGTTTACACGTTAACTCGTTCACGCAAAGAAAATCAATTGATTTTCTTTGCTATACTGAATATATGCATTGCCCTAATTGCAAACATATTCTCATTCAAGTCGCCCTCGAAAATATCACCGTGGAGCACTGTAATTATTGTGGCAGCTCACTCTTTGAAGAAAACGAAATCAACCGCATAACAGTAAAGGACGCCGAAAGACTCTCTTTGATGAAGCAATCGGACTCAATTTCCGGCGGTGAAAAGATTTCACCTCGTGACGGATCGATCATGGAACGAGTTCAAAATGACTCAATCCCCCAGCATATTACACTCCTAAGAGCAAAATCAACGGGCGAAATTTTTGCGTACCCTGAAGACTTACTCGAATTCAAAACTGCTCAAAATGCTAAAATCGACTACTACAAAACATGGAGAATTCCTATGCCCGCCCTACAACAAGTGTTAGTGTTAGGATTTGTGATGGTATTTACAGGTACTGCAATTTATATGGCTTCACTATTACAAGGGCCTCAAAATCAAGCAATCCAAGCACAGGAGTTGTGCCAAGGTGGCATTGAGATGATGAACGTGAAAGATGATGTGCTGGTTTCATGTTTAACCGACATTCCCCTCACCTGTACACTTCAGGCAACTTGTGACGGACGTGTGATTGATGTTGAAACAAGCTCAGCTCAAACTACTCATTTTGGAACAGTCCCAAGCAACTGTAGCGAAGCCCGCTTCATGTGTTCAGATAATGGTACAGCAATTGAAACGGACTGGAAACCGCTACATTAAATTTTTCTTGGAAATATATCTACTCGCTTTTCAATCTTCATTTGAAAGTCATCAGGGAAAAACCATAACTGCTGATCAGAAACGATTTCTGTAGTTCGACTATTGTTGATGCGAGATACCTGAATCTTCTTTGCACACGCATTTAAGAACCGCATAAGTAACGAAGGCTTCTTCTGTTCCATATGCCCATCTCGCGGTATAGATATATTTGGGAAATATAGTGATACCCACTTGTTAGCCTTCAAAAACTTTCTATATACCCCACCCCGTACGATAACAGGGACTATTTGAGCAACTTCATGAGCAGTATATAGATTTCTTTTATGATCTGGCACTGCTAAATGTCCTCCATCAAAGAACAGATTTAGACATACTTTGTTCGTAGGATTCCTCATGCCTCTTTTTCTGTGAATGCTCAGTACTTTAGCAAGAGCAATTCCCAAAAATCGAACTACCCATATACCCCCAGGGGCACTGATAATAAACACGTCAATATCATCCTTTGTATCAGCATTGTGCATCGCACAGGAGCCAGTAATACCTACAAAATCTACATATGGCATATGTGACATACACCGAAAGAATAATGCGGCTCTCTTGAGCTTTTTTACAGTTTCTACGTATTTTTCTGACCTCTTTTGTATATGGCCTTTTACAGAAGGTAGAAGCCATATACGCTCTCGGGTATATTCAATTTGATTTACATGAAGATGCTCCTCGACAACCATCTCATTGAGCACTATTTCTAGATCTTTTCTTGACGTTTTTACACCGATGTATCTGTGAATTTGGAGCGTTGTAGGAGCATACTCAAACACTTCAAAGTAGTTAAGGACATTCAAAACAGCCTCATGGAGATCCAATTTCTTACGTAGAACCATCCGCATATTGTGCCAGATAATATGATCGTTGACAAACGAAGCTATACGCAGTACTATCTTAGTATGTCAGATACAGGTGAAACAACTGCTCCAGTACAAGATATAAATAAAATACCAGCTGACTCGGGCCCTATTGGACCTGCCGGGGAGAGTTTTTTTGCAGCTGAAGCTATTAAAGCAACCAATGTAGCAAATCCAAACACATTTCAGGCAAGAGAAGCAGATAGACAGGAATCTAGCTTTAATACTTTTATTGCTGATCAAAAAGATGCAGCTAGTATACTTCAAGCAAAAACAGCTCTTTCTGAAGCTGGTAGTGTTACTGCTCCAAAAGTTTCTGATACAATGCACCAAAATGCCGATGCTCTCAGACGTATGCAGTCAGAAAGTCCAGCACAGTGGCAAGCAGTTCAAGCTGAGATTGCAGCTGCTCAAGCGACTCATAAGCCAGAAGCTCCAGCCATTGTGATTAAACCTTCTTTGAGAGATCGTGTATTAAACTTCTTCGGTTTCGGCAAGAAGCAAGAAGCAGTGCGACAATAAGCATCTAAGCTAACCTTTCCTTCAGCACTCTTTTCACAAACGAAATCAATCTCACTTGTCTCTTCCATCTCCAAGGCTGTAGAACAAGCCGATAGGCCCATTCAACCCCTAGTTTGCGAACCACAGCAGGTGCCCTTCGCACATCACCGGCTAAAAAGTCAAACGCCCCACCTACCCCAGCACATACTGAGTGTCCTAAATGAGCTCGATTTTTGTAAAGCCATAGCTCTTGGGTTGGAGAGCCAAAAGCAACAAAAACTAGATGTGGCTTTGCAGAAGCTACTATTGAAAATATAGCCTGCGTTTCTTTGTCGGTTGGCCTAGAAATATCCCTATAACCTTCGATTCCAATTACGTTCAAGTTCGAATATTTCTCTCGATAGCAGTCAGCGAGTCGCTCTGCTACATTTCCTTTTCCGCCGATTAGCATAACTGTTAAGCGACGCACGTATGCGTCATGTATGGAGTCTGTAAGAAAATCAACTCCTGTGTAACGAGTCGGTTTTAGCATACTGAGGAGTTGGCTTGCTAGGACAATCCCTGCGCCATCTATCAAAATATATTTACTACTCAGAATAATATTTTTGAACTCAGGATTTTGGTGAGCGATTTCGATAATTTCGGGGTTGATTGACATTACCATCTCCCAGCCTTCTCTTTTTTCTGCGTCTTTTAATATATTCTCTCGGATATCCTTCTTGGAGAGAGTTGGCAGACTCAATCCTAGAAGTGTTTTTTCATGAGTACTCATCGTCTTTCTTATAAGTCTTTTTAACATACTTCTAATGTTCCTAATTCAGTGCCTTTTTGTTCACATTGTATGAACAGCTATATTCTTGTCCCTGCAGTCTAAATGTATATAAATGTAGGTTTTTTGGGTTCCAGTTGTATGACCCATACACTTCTTCTCTATACGCTTGTACAACTAAAAATCTATTACTATGAACAGGTGCCATGTGCATAACCCCAATCACCCTATTTACTATAGCTATTTAACTACGTGTTCTCGGCGGGAATCGAACCTGCATCTGACCCTTAGGAGGGGTCTGTTCTATCCATTGAACTACAAGAACTATCTAGTCAACTGGTAACTAGTTAACTGGCGAACCTTCCAATTCTAACAGATCCACCCCGATTTATACTGATTTCAACTGATTTATACTGATTTCAACCGATTTAAACTGATTTAAACTTATTTCAACCTATTTCAACTTATTTAAACCAATTTCAACCTACCGTATCGCTTCCTTGTAGCTATCCAAATTCTCAATCGCCATGCCTGCGCCTCGAATCACACAAAATAATGGCTCTTCAGCTGTAAATGAGGCAACACCTGTTGAGTGGCTCAGGTAAGCGTCAAGGTTCTTCAGTTGACCTGTTCCGCCTGAAATTACAATGCCACGATCAACAATATCTGAGGCTAATTCAGGTGGCGTTTCAGATAGCACTTCTTTCACTCCCTCTAAAATTGTCTTCAGGGGCTTCTGCAGTGCCTCAGACACCGCTTTCTCGCTCACTTGCACAACTTTTGGCAAACCAGTTTGGAAATCCCTACCCTTCACCTCTACAAAGACATCCTCCTTCGCTGAGTCCAAAAATGCGTTTCCTATCTTAATTTTCACATCTTCAGCGGTTCGTTCTCCAATAATAATGTTATATTTCTTCCGCAAATAGAGCATAATAGCCTCATCCAACTTGGTACCTGCGCCTCGAACGCTTTTGTACACAACCAGCTGACCCATTGAAATCACGGCTATTTCGGCCGTGCCTCCCCCAATATTCACAATCATATGCCCAGAGGCTTGAGAAATCGGGATGCGCGCACCAATAGCAGCAGCAAGGGGTTCTTCTATAAGATACACATCATGGGCTCCGGAATTCTTGCATGCAGAGACCACCGCACGCTTTTCAACCTGGGTCGACCCTCCTGGAACTGAAATCATGAGGTCAATCCTC
Organism: Candidatus Woesebacteria bacterium; assembly: GCA_018062605.1. GTDB lineage: Bacteria > Patescibacteriota > Microgenomatia > UBA1406 > HO2-37-13b > 2-02-FULL-43-11-A. Next base: position 28,936 of record JAGORW010000003.1, read on the forward strand.
CATGTAAAGCCTTTAATGGCCTTTTTGAGGAAGTAAGCTACCATTGCCTCAGTGATTGAATAATCTGCGATAACACCGTCTTTTAGGGGTCGGGATGCAATAATACTGCCTGGGGTTCGGCCAAGCATTTGACGGGCATCATCACCCACTGCCAAGATTTGGCGATTCTCAATTGAATAAGCAACAACGGTTGGCTCATTCAAAACGATGCCTTCACCGGCAATGTAGACGAGAGTGTTTGCAGTACCAAGGTCGATAGCAACTTTTCTTCGAAATGCCATAGTGTGATATATTTAGGATATAGTGTGATACATCTTTTTAATGCATGTATCTATTGATTTAGTGATTATGATACCACAATATCGTGTATAATATGTGTATGCTTTTCGTCCTTAGGAAGATCATATTAGGCATAATCTTTGTAGCAGTTTTAATAACCGTCATTGCAATTGCACGCGGTTACAGATTTAGCGCCAAAGAAAAAACTCTCAGCCCAACCGGCATTTTGGTGGCTTCATCTTTTCCAGATGGCTCCATGATATTTGTTAATGGAGAGTTAAAAGGGGCAACCAACTCCAATATCATCGTCGCGCCAGGAGAATATGACGTCGAGATTAAAAAAGATGGCTATTCTTCATGGAAAAAGCATCTCAATATTAAGGGAGAATTGGTCATTAAGGCTGATGCACTGCTCTTTCCTCAAAATCCAACCCTCTCCCCCGTTACAACACTCGGAGTAAGTAGGGCTGTCAGTTCAGCTTCCGGAGACAAAATCGTTATATTTTCTGAAACAGAAAATGCAGAAAAGGACGGTATATACCTCTTTGAGAATGTAAGAAACCCAATCACTCGTATAAATCCTCTCAAACCCTTAATTCTGAAAACGGCATTCCTCCAAGAATCAGCCAATCTTAAACTTGCAAGTGGTTCTGTGGAATTTTCACCAAATGAAGATCAAATGCTTTTGACAACATATGTTGACGGCGGCACACTTACCCCAACCAAAAACCCAGCAATCTCTCATATATACCTATTAGATACCGATTCCCTCACCACATCGCCATTTGATGTAACCAATTCAGTTGAAAGCGTCCGAACCGCCTGGGTAACCGAACAAGCCTCTTTGTCTAAGAAAGCACTCGCCAGCCTTAAAAAGCCATTGCCAACAATTGCAGGCCAAGCGTTCAACGTCATCGCATTCTCTCCAGATGAGCGTAAAATCCTGTATACAGCTTCACAAAGTGCAACACTTCCAACAATCATTAACCCACCTATCATTGCTTCAAATCAAACACCTGAGGAGCGAAACTTACAACCAGGATCAATCTATGTGTACGATACGGAAGAAGACAAAAACTTTAAGCTCTTTGATGTTTCTGAGTTTGGATCTCTTGAAAACGCCACCTCATCACTCTTGTGGTTCCCAGATTCCGCGCACATAGTCATTAAAGAAGCAAAGAAGTTCATCGTGGCAGACTATGACGGCACCAACCGCACACCCGTTTACGCTGGCCCCTTTGATCCCCGATTCTTTACCATGTCTAAAGATGGCAAGCTGTTTATTCTCACCAACTTCAATTCCGAGGAGGGTGTACTCTTTGACCTTTATAGCGTGAGCTTAAAGTAGAATTTTGTTCACTCCCGCACCAACCTCAACCCCACTTGATACTATAGGCTAAATATGATATACTATCTGCTTATGGGTTTTAACGAATTTGCAACCAAAAAGCCGCTTCTGCATAAAGATCACTTTCAAGGGATTTCTCCGAAAGGATTGTTCCGCAAAGTTGCTGTCAAAACCATTGCAAACTTTCTTATTCTGTATTCAATCTACATGATTGGATGGGTTTTCTTTGAACCTGCTCTCGCTGAAGTTACGTATCAATATAATAACCTTATTGGAAAAAGATTCGTCGTTTCTCACGACCAAACAGCCTCAGAAAGTGCTTCATTTTCTGCAGGGCAAGAAACCACTGAAAAAGGGAAATTAGCTGAAGTTTTAGGAGCACAAACCACTCAAAAGCTTGTGCCTGTTGATCCTGAATTCTCGATTTTAATTCCAAAACTTGGCGCAAATGCCCGAATTATTAAGAATGTGAATTCAGCCTATTCAGAAGATTACATGTCTGCCCTCAAAAGCGGTGTTGCACATGCTGCAGGAACCTCATTTCCAGGCCAAGGTAACCACATATATCTCTTTGCCCATTCAACAAACACATTCACCAATGTGAGCCGTTACAACGCCATATTTTACCTCTTATACAAGCTTGAAGCTGGCGACGAAGTTGACCTTTTCTATCAAGGGGTGCGACACACATATACCGTAACCGGCAAGTCTATTGTCAGTCCAAAAGATGTGCACTACTTAACACGCACAACCGAGACTGAAATGCTGACCATGCAAACATGCTGGCCACCAGGCACGACAGCACAAAGAATGTTGATTTTTGCGGAGCCCAGCGCGAAAATTTTGGGAAATCGGTAAGCACTCAATGCTAAACTATCTGCATTTCTTTTCCTACTTGGATTATGGCCTCAATCCCCTTTTCTAGATCTTCCTGAGTATGAATTGCGCTTGGCTGAAGTCTCAATCGAGCTGCTCCTTTGGCAACCATTGGGAACTTAATTGCTGAAACAATGATCCCCTTTTCGTACAGTTTTTTTGCATATTCTGCAGCGCGAAGTTCGTCCCCAATCATCACAGGAATAATAGGAGTTTGAGTGTTACCTGTATTGAATCCAGCCTCTTGCAGTGCCTTTTTGAGGAATTCTGCATTCTCCCAAAGCTTTTTTACGTCCTCGTCGGATTCCTCAAGAATTGTCACTGCTTCAATAAGGGCTGCTGTATCTGGAATTGATAGTGCATTACTAAACAAGAACTGACGTGCCTTTTGATGATACCAATCTATAAGAGTTTGTGTACCCGTGATGAATCCGCCAAGCACACCAAACGCTTTAGAAAGAGTGCCAACCTCGATATCTACACGGCCGTGAAGGTTAAAGTGGTCAACAATTCCCCTTCCATGGCTCCCAAGCATTCCCTCTCCATGTGCATCATCAACCATCGTGATAGCTCCAAATTCTTCGGCAAGATCAACAATTTCAGGCAATTTTGCCATGTCTCCATCCATAGAAAAAACGCCGTCTGTAACAATAAGAACTCGTTTATTTCTTCCAGTTGGATGCTTTTCTGAGGTGATTTTTTGAGCTTCTTCAAGCTGAGTTCGTAGGCCATCTATATCTGAATGCCTGTAAATGAACTTGTGTGTTATTCCAGCGAGCTTCACAGCATCAATGATTGAGGCATGATTAAGTTCATCTGAAATCACAACGTCATCTTTATCTAAGAGTGTTTGAATTGCAGCCATGTTCGCTAAGTATCCGCTTGTCACAACAATGGCATCATCTGCTTTTTTGAACTCAGCGAGCTTTTTTTCTAACGTAATATGAAGATCATTTGTACCGATAAGTGCACGAACGGACGCTGTCCCTACTCCGTGCGATTCAATGGCCTGTTGGGCGGCTTGTTTGAGTCGTGGATGTGAAGCAAAACCAAGGTAATTGTTTGAGCTTAAATTCAGGTATTCTTTCTCTTGCAGAGTTAAATATGCACCTTGTTGTGATTGGACAGTCCGAATATTGTTATATGTGCCATTTTGACGGGCATTTTCGAGTTCGGATGTTAATTCTTGAAGGTATGTTTTGTTCATTTTGAGTAGAGATACATCGCAATAAATCCGAGGAATATAGCAATTGCAGATATTGCAAGTGTCTGAAGTATGTACGCATTGGCCTTTAAATAGTCACGACTTTTCATAGATTACTCAGAAAAATTGATAAAAATAAGAATATACTAGCACCCACAATGTTAAATATCAAACTCCATCCTCTCTCTTTCACATCAAAGATTGTAGTTTGAGGTATAACTTACAGTGCAATAATCCACGTTGTACTGATATTTATACTTATGTCATAGAGAACTTTAACCATAGCACTAGTGTAAACGCCAATTATGAAATCCTTATTAAGTACTTGAGGCTGAGCGGTTTTCAAAAAGACATTCTTAGGCATCAAGCTGAATATTGGCGCACTCATCCGGTCGTAGCACGTTAGACAGCCGCATACACGGAGAACGAAGATGGCACAGGCGAGCGCGTATTCAGATCTGGTGAGTTTCGCTCAGGTATGGAACAGATCATCCCTGAAACTGCAGAGGAAAGCTGCGGATTCGGGATGTCAATGGGATATCCAATGTTCATGTACAACACGTATTACCTAGATCCCTCAAGTGGTGTCATCATTGCTGTAGTGTAACGTATTACACGCGCGGCGCAGTTCATCTGTGACCGCGCTTTTTTTTGATATGTTAGGCTCCAATCACATTTAAAAGCACCTTTCCACACTCACCACTCTTCATTACCTTCATAGCTTCTTCAAAGTCTGCAAGGGCAAATTCATGGGTGATAATTTTTGTGAGATCAATCGCTCCTGACGTGAGTAATTCAGACGTTTGGTGCCACGTTTCCCAAATTCTCCTGCCGTACACAGACTGAATTGTTAATTCTTTATTAATCAAATAGGCACCCCAATCAAGCTCAATTTTCTGTTTTGGAATACCAAAGGCGACCACAGTACCACCAATGCGAACTGCATCAAACGCATTCTGGATGCCAACAGTTGAGCCGCTCATTTCGATCACTGAGTCATACGTTCCAAACCTATCTTCTGGCAGTCTTTCCAATGTTTCGGCACCAGAAAAATCTTCTGTGAGCTTACGACGATACGCAGTTGGATCAATTCCCGTAACATGTTTTGCACCATAGGCTTTCGCAACTGCGGCTGCGCAGAGCCCCGTAGGACCAAGACCGATAATCAGAACCCGTTTGTTTTTCACATCAGCTTTTGTGACCGCATGAACAGAGTTGCCCAGCGGTTCTTGAACACTCATCGCCTTTGCAGGAATACGAATATCATTTTTCCAGGTTGTTCGAATAGGAATCGTGGCAAATTCTGCAAAACCACCATCTCGAGCCATACCAAAAAACATCATATTTTCGCAAATATGCCGATTGTCAATCTGACACTGATGACACGTTCCATCAAAAATATGTGTTTCTGAGGAGACCATGTCCCCTATTTTGAGGCTAGTCACTGTAGAATCAGCGTTAATCTCAACAATTTCCCCAACAACTTCGTGCCCAAGAATCACAGGCGGAGTAATATATGTTTGTACCCAAGGAATCCAATCATATATACCAATATCTGTGCCACAAATTGAAGCGTAATGGACCTTTATGAGAACCTCCCCACTCTTTGGAGATGGTTTTGGCACGTCTGTAACTTCAACACCCGGAGCAGGTTGAGATTTAACAACAGCAAGCATACCTAATCATACAGTTGAAATCGGTTGAAATCAACGAACTAGTTTAAACTTGTTGAAACTGGTTTAAACTAGCGATAGAAAAATTTAGCTTAGGTTAATACGCTTTCGAAGTGTTGTAATTTGTTTACAGATAATTTCATACTTTGCAATAAGATCCGCTGTAGGTAATAGTTGCATCCTTTCTACAATTACCAACAAGGTCATAACTTCATTCGCTGAGCCCAAAGCAATCGATAAGTGATTGTGAAACACCTTTCGGCTTCGTAAGTAGCCTTCAGAAATATTTGCTGAAACCGAAATAGCAGCTCGCTTAAGCTGATTCGCTATCTCATACTCCCTAAGCAATTCAGGGCGTTTCAATAAATGAAAGATTTCTATGCTCAGATCGAGCGATGAATGATAGATTTTTAACTCAACCATCCACTAGATTACCATTGAAAGATGAAACAAATATTAAATCCTCACCCTATTACTAGTTTCAATTAGTTTCAACTAGTTTCAACTTGTTACAGCATCGCTGCTTCTTCTACCCTCTTGTAGCTGACAATTTCATCAGCATTAAACCACAAATCGACCTCATACTTAGCCTCTTCCAGGTCTCCTGAAGCATGAATCAAGTTGCGGATTGGGCGCTTTGCAGTGTTTGCTAAAAATGATGAATCGAATGAATAGTCACCTCGAATTGTACCGGAAGCTGCCTTCAAAGGTAATGTATGACCAACAATTCTTCGAACAAGCTCAACTGCATGTGGACCTTCCATCACAAATGCGAAAACTGGACCTTCTGTGATGTATTTATGAAGCCAAACGCGAACCATGTTGCCAATTTCTTCTGCATCATCTGTGCCTAATTCTTTCTTTGCATCAACACCCATTTCCTTATAATTTTCGAGAGTTTTTCCACCAATCCCCTTCCATAGGGCTGATCGATCTGCTGGATAATGTTTTTCAGCATGCTCTGCTGTGACTTGAAGCATCTTGGAAGCAACAATTTTGAGTCCAACTTGCTCAAATCTTTTAACAATTTCGCCGGTCAAGCCGCGCATCACACCATCTGGTTTAACGACTACAAGTGTTTGTTCCATGTGAAAATCAGAGAATAAATAGTAATAAGTTGAATCTATTATAGCAAAAATGGTGGAAGAGTGAAGAGGTCAAGACGCAAAGTGGTGGAGAAGTTAAGTGCGAATGAAGCCACACTGGGGACTACTTGAGATGTACTATAGGATATGATATACTATAACAAGCTCAGATGAGCACAAAGCACATTGCAAAAAATATAGGAGAGGAACAATGATTTCCTGGAACAGACTAACAAATGTCCTAGTCGTACTTCTTGGAGTCACTATCGTACTTGCATTTCCAAGGCGATTTTTTCCATCCAACTACAACTGCAGCACACGCTGCAACAGCGAAGTTACCTTTAAGATCAGTGATGATGCTGTCATCGTCGATAGCGATGGGCCGATCGGAATTCAAGGCGAGGTCTTGGATTCACCATTCCTTAATCTGGGTAAGACGTACGCATTCAAGTCGTGGGATCTTGAAACCGCGACTCTGAAGAAAGGCCAAGTGGTTACGTTTATGTGCAGTCTTTACACTCAAAAGAGTGCTGAACAGCATATCCGTAACTGTAGTTTGAGAGATCAAACTGTATCAACCGCTTCTCC
>JAGORW010000031.1:0-1489 GCA_018062605.1 Candidatus Woesebacteria bacterium
AGATTGCTCTCCTCACCGCGCTCATTCTCCTGATGGCATACCCATTTCTATCTCATGATTTTTTTAATTATATGTTTGATGCTCGTATCCTTACACACTATGGTGACAATCCATACACACATAAAGCTCTAAATTATTCTGATGATCAGTGGGTGCGATTCATGCACTGGACTCATAGGACATACCCGTATGGTCCGTCATTTTTAGTCTATACATTGGTTCCCTCTATCTTGAGTTTTGGAACGCTGATTTTGAATTACATTTTCTTTAAGGCATCATTTATTGCTCTCTATGTTGCTTCTGTATGGGCGCTTAATAAAAAGTCCGCACAGTGGGCGCTCTTTTTTGCGACACATCCTTTGGTTATTATGGAAGGTATTGTGAATTCACATAACGACTTAGTCGCAGTGGGATTGGCCATCGTGGGTATTATGCTCCTTGCTCAAAACACTAAAATTATAAGTTGGCCGCGATTGCTTCTTCTCTTGTCTGGAGGAATAAAGTATTTCACAGCACCAGTGCTTTTTTTAGATCACGAATTGAAAGAATCAAGACGCGCTTTTTTCATAATGTTGTTAACTCTAGCGCCGATTGTCTATGTCTCTATTACTGGAGAAATTCAATCATGGTACTACTTAAATATTCTGATTTTTATTCCATATTTTTACGCGTACATTTCACATTTGTACATTTTCTTCTTTGGCCTATTAATTTCTTACTATCCTTTTATAGCATTGGGCGGCTGGTACAAGATTGAACACACACAATTAAAACATGAAATCATTCTTTGGGCAGTTATTATTCAGGCTATCTATTTCGTGATACTCTACACAAAGAAGCTGAAGAAGTAGTTTTTGAGTAAGTGTAGCTTTGTTCGAAGTGGAGCATATCGCAATCCAAATTTTAGACGATTCTTCCTTTGATACTTCGTGTGAAATGTTGAACCAGACCCACCAGTTGACTGAGCATTCTTATGCCATATGACAATCCGTGGGTCATATATAATCTTACAACCAGCTCTCAACACTTGTTGATTCCAGTCTGTATCCTCATAATACATAAAATACGAGGAATCCATTTCCCCCGCTTTATCAATCAAAGCTTTATCAAAAATCATCAAACATCCTGTCACAAATTCAGTTTCCTCAAGTGTGTCATACTTTTGTGAATCTACGTCATCAACGCCACGGTGATTCGCCCAAGCATTATTCCAATCCATTGTTCCCCCTGCATACCACAACACATTTCCAAGATCCTTCTTGGTATATCTTTCTTTATGGAATTCATACCCCGGTGAATAGTATATTTTCCCTCCAATGAGTGCACTTGGGTTTTCCATAAGCGACTTCTTTGAGAACTTTACAAAGTCAGCGTCAACCGTCGTGTCATTATTCATAAAGACAAACTTCTCATATCCTTCAGTGAGAGCCCTGTGAAGTCCTACTTGCAATCCATAGGCGTATCCTTTGTTATCAGCATGTAGAGAAGT
>JAGORW010000031.1:1589-4768 GCA_018062605.1 Candidatus Woesebacteria bacterium
CATCACTCGTCTTGTGGGAAAACAAGGAATATCTTAAAGGAGCACTCATGGGAAGCCTCGGTATACTCTCTAAAGTGAAAGCAGGCTTTCTTTTTCCAGCATTTGTTGCAAGTGCTGTAGAAGAGATGTACCTTCGAGGAAAGCCATTTAAAACCACGTATTTGTATGCAGCACTGATTCCATTAACTCTCCTTGGATTATTTGCGTACTTTTACTATCAAACAGGGGACTTTTTTGCATTTTTTGTCGCAGAGAAGGGAAACAACCTTTTTGTTACCTTTCCATTTGCTCAGTTTAACTATGATGCAGTATGGGCTCAGTCAATCTGGTTAGAAGATGTTGTGTTCTATTTTGCTGCTATGATTTTATTAACAGTTACGCTGTACTTTCAAAAAAATAACAGAAGCTGGTTTTACTTTTCACTTTTCTACACGGGATTTCTACTCTTTGTTCCGCAACGAGATATAACTCGCTTTTCATATCCTCTCTATCCATTGTTTCTACTAACGTTTCAGCAATTCTTTACATCAAAACATTTTAAGATTATGTTGATTCTTATCTTACCTGCTATTTACTTCTATACCTTGAATTTTATTCTTCATAATCAAGCTCCAATAGCTAACCCTGGGCAGTTACTAGGGCTTTAAGTGTGATATTCTGCATGAAGATCTTTGAGGAGATTTTCCTTAAAGATTAGTAGCAATGAAAGATAGTATGCAGCGACACCAGTGAGAACTACCAAGATAATCCTTACAATTCCTAAAGATATCCCGGTTGAATAATACCTCACTCCAAACGTCACAACAAACATGATAAAGCCTGCAATGAAGTACTTGTATGTTGATTCAATAAAATTATACGGAACCATTGTGCGAGCCTTCATAGCAACAAAAATCGATGTCATAGCAATTGCGAGAATCGTCAGTGGGAAACCATATATTCCAAATAATTCAGTTAAAGGATAGACTAAAACCCACATCATAATCGTCCAGAAAACCATAAACGTTAATGAGAGCTTAATCTTTCCAATCGCGCTAAAGAAGTTAATAAATGGTGTGAGATAGCTCGTAAATAAAGATGACGCTATGAAAATGTAAAACAAAGGAAGCGCTGGCTCCCATTTTTCATATTGAGGCAAGATGTCTACAATGAGAGGCATGACAAGTGCAATCCCAAGTAAACTTGGGATAATAATCATGCTTTGATATCGCAAAACTTTATTCAGCACAGTAGATTGTTTCGCCTTATCCGTTTGAATGCGTGCAAAAAGGGGGAATACAACTTTACTTACATTATCCATTATTATGCGAAGCGTACTTTCCGCCCATTTCTTTGCCCATCCAACATACCCCAATGCCTCAAATCCAATCAGTTTTCCGAGAAGAAGTGTTACAAGTTCATCTTTAAAGAGTGCTAAAAAAGACATAGATTGAAATGGCACACCATATGAAAGTAAATGAGACATGCTTTTTTTAGAAATACCAAAGCGTGGCATCCACGGCGATAGGCTATACATGAGTACCAAACCAATCACTGCTCGAATAATCACTCCCCACGCAAAGCTCATCAAACCATAACCCGAAATTGCCAAAAGGCTCACGGTAAGATAAAAAGCAGTGTTTTCAACAACTTGAACAGTCACAATTTTATGAAAGTTCACGTGCCTTTCTAGAAAAACGGACGGAATTGTTTTAAGAGATGAAATGAAAAAACCAGCAAGAAGTGTCCAATACAGTATCCTTCCATCTTCGGCTAATCCGTAAAATTTCATAATTGGTGCAGTCAAAAGTAGACCAAGAATAATCAAAGACGAAATAATGATTTGTTGCATGGTGAACGCTGTTTTCACATCATCATCATCTATTTTCTCTCTTTGAATAAGGGAAGCGGCAAGTCCGATATCTGAGAAATAATTAAGAAGTGCAATAATTGATAGCACAGTGATATAAATACCAAAGATCTCTGGTGACAAATAAACTGTCAAGACAATGTTTGCAATAAAACCTAACACAGCAGAATAACCGCTCTGCAAAAATAAGCTGGCGGTACTGATCATGCTTTTTTTCTTTAGTGAGATAGTTTCTTCCATAGTTTTGGATGCACACACATCGCTAGAACAATGATACTAGAAAACGAGAGCATATTGGCAATCTTCTCCAACGGTGTATCGATATATGATAGCGTTATGTGTGAGATTGCCTGTGTATTATTTATTACAATTTTTGGCCTACCAAATGAGTCAAATTCAGTTGGAACGTACGGTTTTTTATCTATCGTTATAATCCACTGAGGCATGTAGTGCTTATTCACATAGAATGACTTTGACGTTGTTCGAACATCATATGAAAATATTGTGTGCTCTGTTTCATCAACACTTCCTCCATCAAGTGGTGAAATAATTGCATCCATGACTGGCTTATCTTCTGTCAAAACAGTTGTATAATCAACTGTTTTTGGAAAGTATTCAGGGACTCTTGCAGCGACTTCGGTGCTCAGGTATTCGTGTGATAAGAATGCTTTCTCAAAATCTTTCTCTGACCATATTTTTTGTTGATTTGGAGTAAAGTATTTCATATTCATAAATAGTGAAATCAAAACACACAAAACCCCAAAAATTAATTTCGCATTTTTTGAAGGTAAAGCGTCAATCACATAAGCTGAAAAGTATGCAAATCCGAACAAAGCCAAACCTAAGAATCTCCATGGAAACTGAAAAAGCTCTAAGAATGCTTCTAAAATAATCCACACAAATGATGAATATGACAAAGACAAGAAAACACCAGTTAATCCTAACGCGGCAAAAAAGATAGTGACTTTTTGAGAAGCCAATTTTTCTTTAGATACTCGTGTCAGCCAATACAAACCTCCACCCAAACCGGCCAAAATCATCACTTTCCCAATCATAAACGACATTCCATCCACACAACCCGGCACAGAACCTCCAAATCCCCATTGTGAGCCCCATAGCTGTCTTAAACATACGAAGTGCTCCCAATAGTGTGTACTGGTCGCAATTCCGCGTGCATGCGTTAGTCCTAATTCACCAAATGCCGGAACTAGGAAGTAACTTGCCATGATGAGCCCAAGAAGAAGTGCTGAATATATAAGCTTACGGTTTTCATGAGAATATGTAAAAAGTATGACAAGACCTGCTCCAACAATAGATAAGGCATTATGAG
>JAGORW010000031.1:4868-9049 GCA_018062605.1 Candidatus Woesebacteria bacterium
TACTTTTTGAGTAGCTTGACAGGTTTTTCATCTTCAAATCGAAAACATGCCTCGTCGCCCGTAATACCATCATGCTGACCTTTCTCTTTACAGTGAGAGTACACAACCAAGACATGGTTATCCTTGAGTAAATGCTGATTCTCTGTGAGATTCTCCAAAGCTAATGGCCAATGTGCCCTCACATGAATTCTTTCACCAAAACGAATATGTGATCGTAACACATCCCCCGCCATACCAAAATCACCATCTGCCAAAATGTACACAGGTTTATCAGCACTTTTTTCTCGAGCAATGTCGACAATCTCCTTAATCCCCCATCCTGCTGGCCACTCCTCTAAATACTGACCTCTGTCAACTTGAGGGACAGGAATGTTTGCTGGATCAAAAATAATCGTATAGTTAAAATATGTGATTGAGATGATAATTGCGAAAAAAATCCCTGCAATGTACCTTTTATCGCGAATGTACGACAACAGATAACCAGCTGGCATAATAAAGAGCGCTCCCAATGGCATAATATAGCGAGGAAACAACACTCTAGCAACAAAAGAAAGCATCACAGTAGCTAATATAATCCAAGTAAGCAAGTATGAAGTGATTGTCTTATCTTTCTTATACATATAGAAAAATCCAACAACTGCCACGATGCCAACCACATACCCCATTTCTGCGAAAATGTAGTACGGAATATTAACAATGTTAGAAGGGAATTGGCTAAATGGATCAGCCAATAGCTCAGCGAGTGAAAGAACAAATGTGGCGTTCTTCTGTTCAACAAAATGCAAATACGGTGATAGACGTTGGACGTTGTAGATGAGAAATCCTATTGCAACAACCACCCCATATAAAAGTATAAAGTTTATCATTTCTTTAATTTTATGAGATCTGCCGAATAATGAATCTTTCATGTGTATGAAATAATCACTGATTTTGTTAATTCCTTTCTGATAAACAACCAAGAAAACTGCAAAAAACATCAACCCCGTGTATAAACGAACAGATGATTTTCCTAAAAGTGTAAACCCGGTGATAAAGCCCAGAATCATCGCGACATCTAGTCGAAGCGTCCTGGCAAGAAGAATCGAGAAAAAAAACATCCAAACAACTCCTGCTGTAACTGCTGAATCAACAAGTGCCATTCTGTCATAAAACAAAAAGTATGGTGTTATAACATACAATAATCCTGTGTAATAGGCTGCCTTTCTACCAAATAAGTACCACATGGTTGTTATTAACCCAAGAAGCGTTCCAAAGCCACTAGCCACAGCAAACAATCTGCCACCCAAAAGCATATTATCAGGGAACATCTTTAAGAACGGAATTGTTGCCCATGTTTGAAGAGGTTGTCTTCCATCAGTTAAAGAAATGAAACGAAATGTTGCATCTCTCCAAGCGACATGAGACCAGTGAATATAGATTCCTTCATCTGTGAAAATTGGGAAGTTATCAAGATTGATAAGACGAGTTAGGGCATATGCACCAATGAGTGCAAGAATAATTAAAGCATCAATCATGCGGATATTTTTACGAAGCCATTGCCAAAAAATCGTTACATCAAACATAGTTTTATCGACTAAACACTCGCCATTCCCCTGCTGTACACTCTGAAACAGGTTTCATATTGATAACTATTTCTGCGACATCCGTGCTGCTTTCAATATCAGCTTGAGAAACTACTGCTAATTCATGGGATTCACCGTCTGCGATGAATTCATCAACTTTGTAATAATAGTCTACATGCTTTTGGGTGTAATAGACAAATGCAGGTGAACCGCCATAAATAAATGATGTTTCGGTTTGTTGCTGCGCAGCTTCTAACACGTTTCTATTCTGTCTTTCCTGAGCATTCACAAGCATTGAGACATTCTGTGGAGAAAGTGGTTGAATGCAGAGAGCAACTTTTATATTGTCAGGATCGTTTTTAGAAGTTATCTGGAGCGCATATGTTGCTGGAATAAATCTCCATGCAAAAACTGCAATAACGAATCCCAACATGAGCATGCGTGCTAACTTCGTTTTAAGTTTCATGAAAAAGTATGGGATAGAAAGAGTCATAAGTGGCACAATAGTTGCAAAATACCAGGAAATTTTACTTTGAACAATGCTTAGAAACATAAAAAAAGGGACCGCGGAAAATAAGATCACATACATTTTCCACGATTCAGATGGGAAAAACTCCATCGCATGCTTCTGATACTTTTTGAAATTGAATCGATTCTTCCAAAAATCTATAGCATCTAAAAATGCATAGAAGTAACCCGCAATCATAATGAGTGTGAATACATGCAAGTGAGACCAGGCAAGTTTGATGTAATACAATCGACCACCGTAATGAAGCTCAATTGGATCAGTGACACGCTTTAAAAGCTGGTCCATCAGATGTGAAGAAATAAAGTAATCTCCATAGTTGAAATAATTAATGAGGTGCCACAGAAGCGGGACAATCAAAAGCAAAACAGCTCTATTGATTTTCTTTATAGAAAATTTGGGAGGGATTTGGGTTATCAGATCAAGACCAAGTGGGTACAAACCAAGGAGTGACTTTGTAAGGGCTCCTAATGTAACTGCAGCGAGCTTCACAAAAAATCTATCTTGGTATAAAAGATACAGAATCCAAAACAAGCTCAGCATCACATCCGTGTTCAGTTGCGTTGCTCTTTCAAAGAAAATCGGCGTTGAAGCGGTTACCAAAACAGGAAGCAAAAACATCATTTCACGTTCAAAAACCGAGAGATGCTTGATTTCTGATTCAAAGAAGAATCTCATCAGCTTTTGCGTCAATTGATAGAGCGTTATCAGCACAAGAGAGGCAAGGATCACCATCACAAGTCTCGCTGCAAGTTCGGGATCAGGAATAAGTCTAAATGCAGTCGATATAAGGTAATGCGAAAGCGGCGGCTTGTTAAACCATACTTCATCATTAAACCGGGTTTGGATACTTTTGTGATCTATTAAACTTGAAGAAACTTCTGCATAAATTCCTTCATCCCAATCGTAAAAAAGAACATCTTTTTGCAGATATGCTCGCGTTACCAAGCCAAGAATAATCAGTACAAATACAATTTTTCGAATCATCGATAGTCACCTTTTAACTCATGTAACCGCATACTCATCAAATCTGAAATCGTTTCCAACGAATCCTTCCACAAACTTACACGTTTCGTTTCTGCATGGTGCCATTCAACAGGCACTTCAACAATTTTATGGCCAAGTTTGCGTGCAATAAAAAGAAACTCCAAATCAAATGCAGCAGACACAGAAGCGCCAGTGACATGTCGATTCTTTGTAAAGATAATCATCTTATCAATAATCTGCATGGCAACATCTCGTTTAAAACCCTTGCATCCACATTGTGTATCTTTAATGCCTGGAAGACCTATGAGCATGTTTCTGACAAACACTAAGCCGCAAGATTGAATTCGTCGCGTAATTGGTGCACCTTCACGTTTTGAAGCTCGCGAACCGATAACAACAGTTTCTCCATCCTCAAACCTAGCAATTAATTTCTTCGTTTCATCCATTGGCGTTGCCAAATCCATATCTGTAAAGATCACATAATCAGCTTTGGAATGGGTAATTCCAGTAATCACAGCTATTGCCTTGCCTTGATGCTGATTTTCAATAAGTCGCATCTTTGGGAATTTCTTAACGTAGGTTTTTATGATATCAACTGAAGAATCGTGAGAGCCATCATCAACAATGACAACTTCATGAAAGTGGTGATCGTCCTTCGTAAAATTACCGACTCTATCTAGGACACCCTTTCGAAGATTGATTTCCTCATTGTAGCAGGGGACTATTAATGTGACTGAAACAGAACTTTTCATAAAATTAAACTAACGAATGAGCTTGTATATTGTAACATTCTCTACCTTCCATGTACCGACAACCTTATTCGGAGCAAATAGAGCAATATCAAACTGCCCATTCCCTACTGGTTTGCATTCCTCTTCGCACAATACGAATAGCTCTTCAGCTCTTTCTGTCGTATATTTCTCCATTGATCTACGACCCCATTTTTCTAAGAAATATCGTTCTGTTGAATCACCAACACTTTCCGGAAGTGATGTAACATAATATGAATCATTCGTCACATGCTCTTCAATTTCTCGTGCAATCTTTTCTGCAATACGAATTTGATATGATCCAGGCTTGTGTAAAAATACATAATCTTGAGCTTG